>JBDNFP010000482.1:0-12647 GCA_041689775.1 Spirosomataceae bacterium | reverse complement strand
TGTAGTTGACTTGGCTCGAAAGAAGGTACTGGCAGTAAAGTTCGCGCGTTGTTTTCATCCCACAAGTTAATAAAATTTCAGTTTTGCGAAAGTCCTAATTGTAAAGGCCGTGAAGTACGCCAGCGCCAAAAACCGGGGAGTTGAGCCTGCCTCAACTGAGCCTCAGTTCGTATAATAATTAAACCTACTAAACTCATTCAAATGAATAAGTGTAAAACATCGAAGGAAATTAGCGGCATGGGGCACTCCATGAAAAGGAAGGAGGATGGCCGTTTTTTACAAGGACAGGGAAACTATGTCGATGATATAAAACTACCAGGCATGCTCTACATGGACATTGTCCGTAGCCCCTATGCCTACGCAAAAATTATAAAAATCAATTCAGAAGAGGCCATGAAAGTACCCGGGGTTTTGGCCGTTATCACGGGTCGGGACCTAGAAAAGTATAACCTGCACTGGATGCCTACATTGATGTCGGATACCCAAATGGTACTCCCAACGGACACTGTGATGTACCAGGCTCAGGAAGTATGTGCGATCATTGCCACCAGCCGCTACGCCGCCCGGGACGGACGGGAAGCAGTAAGGGTAGATTACGAGGTAATGAAGCCCGTCATTGATCCTTACAAAGCTATGGATGCCTCCGCCCCGGTATTGCGGACCGATAAGGTTGGAAAAAAGGATAATCACATCTGGCACTGGGAAGCCGGCGATAAAGAAAAAACTGAAAAAGTTTTTGCAGAAGCGGATGTCGTAGTAAAAGAACAGATGCACATCCCC
Source organism: Spirosomataceae bacterium (assembly GCA_041689775.1). GTDB lineage: Bacteria > Bacteroidota > Bacteroidia > Cytophagales > Spirosomataceae > JBDNFP01. Next base: position 11,867 of record JBDNFP010000482.1, on the reverse strand, counting down.
AGAATTCACGTTGCCTCCATCGAAACCTGTGGCTGTATCGCTGATTACCATAAGGTGAATAACCACCTTACCATGTATATGACCACGCAGGCCCCCCACGCAATCCGAACGGTTTTTGCGCTGGTAGCCGGCCATGTTGGACTTACCGAAGAACGAATTCGGGTAATTTCCCCGGATATTGGCGGTGGTTTTGGTGGCAAAGTACCCGTCTACCCCGGCTATGTGGTTGCTATCGCGGCTTCCTTTCTAATCGGTAAGCCGATAAAATGGATCGAAGACCGGAGTGAAAACTTACAGGCTGATTCGTTTGCCCGTGACTACCATATTACCGCAGAAATGGCAGGTACTAAGGACGGAAAGATCCTCGCTACTCGCTTTAAGATTTTGGCCGACCATGGCTACACGGATGCCAGTGCGAACCCATCCAAGTTTCCTACGGGTATGTTCTCCATCGGAACGGGATCTTATGACTACGATACTTCTTACATGGAGGCCGATGCGGTATACACCAACAAGCCTCCGGGAGGAGTAGCGTATCGTTGTTCGTTCCGGGTTACGGAGGCCGTTCACGCCATCGAACGTATCACCGACCGCTATGCTTTTGAAATCAAGAAAGACCCGGCCGAATTGCGGATGCAGAACTTCATTAAGAAGGAGGATTTTCCGTGGCACTCTCCTACCGGCTGGATCTATGATAGCGGAGACTACCACGCTGGATTACAACTTGCGATGGATACCGTTGACTACTACGGCCTACGTAAAGAGCAGGCAGAAAAGCGTAAAGAAGGTAAATTGATGGGCATCGGTCTATCTACATTTACTGAAATTGTGGGGGCAGGTCCATCCAAAGACTTTGATATCCTGGGCATTAAGATGTTTGATAGTGCCGAAATCAGGGTACACCCTACCGGCAAAGCTATTGCACGTTTTGGAACCAAGTCGCAGGGACAAGGTCACGAAACTACCTATGCGCAGATCATAGCCGAAGAACTGGGTATTCCGGCTGAGCACATTGAAATCGAAGAAGGTGACACCGATACCGCGCCTTATGGACTTGGTACCTACGCCAGTAGGAGTACCCCTACCGCCGGTGCCGCCGCCGCAATTGCCGCCCGTAAGCTACGCGACAAGGCTAAAAAAATTGCCGCCTACCTGCTGGAAGTAAGCGAGGAAGATTTGGAATGGGAGCCTGGTAAGTTTTTCGTTAAAGGTGCCCCAGAGAAAGCAAAAACAATTCAGGAAATCGTTTTTGCGGCCTACACCAACTTCCCCGCGGGGATGGAACCTGGTTTTGAAACGTCACACTACTACGATCCACCGAACCTAACGTTCCCGTCGGGAGCTTATATCTGCGTAGTAGAAATTGATAAAGAAACCGGAGCCATTGATATCAAACGCTTTGTGGCGATTGACGACTGCGGTAATATTATTAACCCGATGATTGTGCAAGGACAGGTCCACGGTGGACTTACCCAGGGACTTGCTCCGGCAATGTATGAAGAGTTGATCTACGACGAAGCCGGTAACATTCTAAATGGTACTTTGATGGACTATCTGGTACCTACCGCCGTAGAATCTCCCAATTGGGAAACGGGCCACACCATTACGCCATCGCCCCACCACCCTATCGGGGCAAAAGGAGTGGGTGAGTCGCCGACAGTAGGAGCACCACCAGCCATTGCCAATGCCATTGTTGATGCGCTTTCGCCCTACGGTATTACCCACATGGAGATTCCCATTACCCCATTTAAGGTGTGGAAAGCTCTTCGCGAAAAAGGAGTAGTGTAGAAATTGAATACATAATACCCAGTTTTCCGCTCTTATTGAAGACTGGGTATTATTTCAAAACCTTTTAACCCCTCAAAACAACATGACTACTTCAATCAACAAAGATTTTACCGTAGAGCATCCGATTGATGTTGTATGGAATAACCTGACGGTACCAACACAAATCGTCAATTGTGTACCTGGCGCAAGCCTTACCGAACAGGTAGATGAAGACAACTTTAAAGGAAAAGTTGCGCTGAAATTTGGTCCAGTAAAAGCAGGATACGACGGCCTGATCACCTTTACAGAACGCGATGTCACTACTAAAAAAATGGCCTTAAAAGGTATGGGTGTGGACGAGAAAGGCAAGGGTAATGCGGAGATGGTTATGACGGGTACGCTTACTGAGCCCTCTCCTGGTTCTACCAACGTAAACGTTACCATGGATATATCTATCACCGGTATGTTAGCTCAGTTTGGCTCTCGCCTTATTACCGACGTATCCAACAGCGTATTTGACCAGTTTGTCCAGAATTTCAAAGATCAGCTCGATGGCAAAGAGGATGTAGGCAATAGCCTGAGTGCCGGATCAATGATGAGTAGCGTGGTAAAAGGAATGTTTGGTAGCAAAAAATCGTAAACGTGTCGGAATTAGAAAAAAACACCAGTTCAAGAAGTAGAAAATTTGACGCTGATCAGAGAACACTAATTGACACGGAAACAATTATCAAAGCGCTGGAACAGCATAATTATCTGGCAGATGAAGAATTGGCTACTGCCCTTTTTCTTCTGATCAGACTAGGAAAGCCTATGTTGTTGGAGGGCCCGCCCGGAATCGGTAAAACTGAACTCGCAGTGGTACTTGCTAAACTCCTGCAAACCAAGCTTATTCGCCTACAATGCTACGAAGGACTGGATATTAACACCGCCGTTTACGAGTGGAACTACCAAAAACAACTATTGGGTATAAAGCTTTTTGAAAACAGCGACCTGTCGATTAAGCAAAAAGAACACGACATCTTCGGTGAAGACTATCTGTTGAAACGGCCCCTTTTACAGTCAATCACCGAACCTGACTTCCCTCCGGTATTACTCATTGATGAGATTGACCGATCGGATGAGGAGTTTGAAGCATTCCTGTTAGAATTACTTTCTACTTTCCAAATTTCTATTCCTGAAATGGGTACCATTAAGGCCATTCATCGGCCTTTTGTGATCCTTACTTCCAACCGTACCCGGGAGTTGAGCGATGCGCTCAAACGTCGTTGCCTGTACCAATGGATCGATTATCCGGATTTGGAAAAGGAACTCAGCATCATCCGAAAGAAACTCCCGAATATTGAAGAAAAACTCTTGCATCAAGTAGTTAACTGCGTTCAAAACTTTCGGAAACTAAAACTATTAAAAACGCCCGGGGTATCCGAAACCGTGGATTGGGCAGAATCATTGATGGCACTCGGCTACCGGGAAGTAAACGCGCAAGCATTCAAAAGAACACTTGGATCGGTTCTGAAAACTACTGATGATATTGAAAGAATGAAGTTAGAAGACGTCGAAAGTCTGAACAGTAAAACAAAAGCATGAAAATTCAGGCATTTTCCAGTACCAGTATTACCGAGTCAGTGGTGGCATTTTCTCAATTTGCCAGAAGCCACGGTATGAGCATTGGTATCGGCGAAACCGAAGATGCACTTGACGCTTTGAGCAAAATCAATTGCGGCCGTCGCTCTACCTTCAAATATGCTCTTAAACCTCTTTTTTGTAATTCTCCCGAAGAGGGCGCCATCTACGAAAAACTATTTGAACTGTATTGGGAAACCAACCCGATAGATCTCAATAGCAAAAGTAAGACTACGATTCAGAGTACCCGGAAGAGAAAGAAGAAAGTCGGCTCTCTGGTAATGCTGGGAGAAGGAAAAGACGAAGATAATAAAGAAGAAGGTAAAAGTGTTTCGGGATCCAATGAAACGCAACGATTGCGCAAAACGGATTTTTCCAAACTAAATGATGTAGACTCCCGACTACTGGAAAGAATTGCGGATCAGTTATTTCAGGAAATGGCTTTACGAATGCGACGCAGAATGAAAGAAAGTCAGCATAAAGGCCGCATCAACCTTCGAAAAACAATCCGTCGCAGTGTTAGCTCTGGGGGTGAACCAATAAACCTATTTTACCGTGCCCAAAAACCCAAAAAACAACGACTCATTATGCTGTTGGATGTGAGCGGCTCGATGGATAAATACAGCTTTTTCCTCCTGCGATTTGTGTTTGCCTTACGTCAGAATTTTCGTCAGTTGGAAGCTTTTATTTTCAGTACCAAATTGATTCGTATAAGCGAAATTCTAACATATAATCAGCTCGACTATGCTACCGAGATACTATCACAACAGGTAGACAATTGGAGTAGTGGTACTAAAATAGGAGGCTGCCTGGATGAGTTTTATGAAAAGTACGGAAAAAGAATTTTGAATGGCTCTCCTACTTTTGTCATCCTGAGTGATGGGTTAGATACCGGGGATCCTAAACTACTCGGTAAAACCCTTCAAAAGATTCAGCTTATAACCAAGCGAGTCGTGTGGCTGAACCCCTTGAAGGGCATGAAAAACTACGAACCTATCCAAAGAGGAATGAGCGCAGCCCTCCCCTCGGTTGATGATTTTCGCTCTGCGCATAATCTCAATAGCCTCTTAGAACTAGAAACTATACTATCTAATGTTTGACGATTATTTTAAAAAGCTCGAATTACTACGAAAACGGAATGAGGCGTTTGTAACGGCGACGGTGATCCGAAGAGAAATCCCCAGCTCTGGCAAAAGCGGCGATAAAGCCATAATCGACAGACACGGCGAAATCACCGGTTGGATTGGGGGCGGATGCGTCAAAGGCATCGTTTTGAAAGAAGCCGAAGACGCTCTGCGAACCGGTAAGTCACGATTTGTGAAGGTAGGACGCGAAGTATCAGCCGAAATAGAGCAGCAGGTTACCGAATATAAAATGACGTGCATGAGTGACGGGATCGTTGAAATTTTTGTGGACCCCATCTTACCTTCTCCTCATCTCGTGGTGATTGGAAAAACATCCATTGCCAAAGCACTGGTAAAAATCGCCAAAGCTACCGGCTACCGGGTAACAGCAGTAGCACCCGACGCCAAACCAGATACCTTCGAAAAAGTAGATGAGTTGATTACTCAAATGAACCTTAAAGGTGTCAAGATAGCCGAGCAATCAGCCATTGTTGTGTGTACTCAGGGAGAAAATGACGAAGAAGCATTGGATCAGTTGATACAGCAACCTGCTTTTTACAAAGGCTTTGTGGCTAGTCCCAAAAAGAAATCTAAGGTATTTGAAAACCTGATCGCGCTTGGATTAGATAAGAAAATAATCAACACTATCCACTCTCCGGCCGGAATTAATATTGAGGCCAAGACACCCGAAGAAGTCGCCGTTAGTATACTCGCCGAAATCATACAGGTCCGAAACAAACTACAATCCACCGGATTTACAAGGTTCAAGAATCCCGGAGCGGCGGCCGAACAGCCCAAGTTTTACGTTAATCCCGTTTGCGGAGTACTGGTAGACATTAACAATCCCAAACACGTTATTGAGTACAAAAACGAGAAAGTCTATTTCTGCTGTGATGGTTGTAAAGTAAAATTTGAAGGCGATCCCGAAAAATACATGAATGCCACGACTTTTGAGGGGCACTAGACGTGCTCATTTTTTTTTGATTACCTCACTACTAGCAAAAAGATTTTTATTACCTCTCCACCTCCACCCGCCCATTGGGATTTGGGGTGCGTAGCTATGGGCCGCTAGTACGGGCGTTGCTAGGAGTAGGGTTCGTGCTAGCGCTATCACCAACAGCCAAATTGTGATGAATTGAGCCTGATGCTCACTTCCACTGTTTTTTCCCTTCCACTAACGGTCTTTCTGCATTTGGGTAGCAGGCACACTTTTTGGGCCGCAACAAGTACGCCTTTGTGACATACATTACGGACACCTGATCAAATAGGCTTTACTTTTATGGATGTACTACACGGAGAAATACCCTACTCCCACTAGACTATGAACAAATGTGATAATTATTAAAATAATATATAGAACCACCAGTTTGAAGACAAAGACCTGGGGCACTACTCAGACGACATACTCAGCGAATGCCCGCCAGAAATCGTCCTGATTGACCCCGCACGCAATCCTGAACCCTATTACAAGTACGACTCCACCGAAACCGTCGTGCTGTACCTTGGCGAAGCCATTCATAAGTTTGAGTCCTGACGAGTCCAAATCAAATTCAATAGCATGAACAAAAAATTATTTTCGTTTCGCAGCATTCCTAGCTGAGTGTATATGCTGGGATTTTTTGGCATTCTTTACGCCACGGATCTGCATACCGAAGTGGTAGGGCAGATGCAGCGGTTGCTGCTTGCTACCGGCATTAAAAATGCCAATGTACCCAAACCACGCACTATCGACACCCCCCCCTAGCCACTGAGTCCTTTCCTTCATCAGGGGGAACAAGCGTCGGGAAGGGTTTCATGCTGGCGGGTCTGGACGGAAAGCCCTTCCCTTTTGAAAACCTTCGGGGCAAGGTGGTGTTTGTGAATGTTTGGGCCACCTGGTGCCCGCCCTGTATTGCCGAAATGCCCAACATTCAGAGTCTCTACGAAAAAGTAGGCTCCGAGAAGATCGCTTTCGTACTGTTATCGATAGATGAAGGCGCTGACGATAAGGTCCAGAAATTCATTGACAAGAAAGGCTACACCTTTCCGGTATACCGGCCCGCAAGCCAAATCCCCGACCAGTTTCAGTCCAGCGCTATCCCAACTACGTTCATATTGTCGCCCGAGGGCGAGATCATGGATCGGCACGAAGGCATGGCTAATTACAATACCCCGGAGGTGCAGAAGTATCTTCAAAGTTTAGTTAAGAAATAAATAGTGCACCTGAGGCCACAATTACCTATTTTGGCTGCTCAATCACTTCAAACCAGAGTACTCATCTTCATGAAGCAGTTAGATATTGATTTTGTACGAAGCCAATTCCCTGTATTCAAAACAGACTTAGGGCGTCAGGTAGGTTTTATGGACAATGCCGGTGGCAGTTACGTAGCCAGTGCCGTTATTGACCGCCTTACTGACTTCTACACCAATTATAAAGTGCAGCCTTATGGTGCAAACCCGATTTCAAATAGAGCAGGGGTAGCCATGGACGAAGGCCGCCAAACAATGGCCGCTTTGTTGAATTCTCCCGTTGAACTTGTAACATTAGGGGCTTCATCTACCCAATGTCTTAATACCCTATCGATAGCCTGTGCTCCCCTAGTACAGCAAGGAAATGAGGTAATCATTACCGAGCAGGACCACGAATCTAACATTGGTGGCTGGAAAAGACTTTGTCTGCAACAAAACGCTACCCTGGTATTCTGGAAGGTCGATCCTGTTAGCGGGGAACTCAATCTAGATGATCTTAAAGCCCTGCTGAGTTCCCGAACCGCTATCGTAGCAGTAACCCACAGTTCCAACATTATCGGCACCATCAATCCGATCAAGGAAATTGCTGACCTTGTACACGCTCACGAAGCAAGACTGGTGGTCGATGGTGTTTCGTACGCCCCCCACAGCTGGCCCAATCTCGACGAGTTAGGTGCTGATGCCTACGTTTTTAGTACCTACAAAACCTACGGCACGCATCAAGGGGTAATGGTAGTTAAGGAAGATTTTCTGTCCCAACTTACCCCGCAGTGCCACTTTTTTAATATACCCTACCTAAACAAACGCCTTGACTCCGCCGGCCCGGACCACGCCTCAATTGGAGCTTTAGCCGGTATCGGTGACTATTTTAATGCGCTTTACCTTCATCATTTTGGTAAAGACGACACTCCGATTTACGAAAAGGCAAGAGCTGTTTCGGCACTCATGAACCAACACGAAAGTACACTTTGTGACTACTTGCTCGCCAATCTAAAAGAACTTCCCGTTAGAATCCATGGACGCTCCACCATGAACCGACGGGAAGCAAATGTAGTATTCTCCTCATCCGATAAAAGTTCAAAAGAAATAGCGGATGGGCTCGCCGAATACAACATAGCCGCTAAAAATGGCCATTTCTACGCCTACCGTCTACTACAAGCAATGGGGGTAAAAGATATGAACGACGGCGTGGTACGGATAAGTCTTTCGCATTATAACACCATGGAGGAAATGGAGCGCTGCGTAGTGGGGTTAAAAAAGCTTTTGAAAAAATAGACTGGAAAAGAACTGCCACCAATCAGTATGGCCAACCCAGAAGTTCGGCCATACTGATTAGTGGCATTCAACTGATTGGTTATTATTAAATTGAAGACACCAAATGTTAAATACCATAGGAATAACACTAACCATATTTGTTTTGGGAAGGAGCTGCGAATACCCTATTTTGCAGTATTCACTCCCGTCTGAACTTCAACTTATACCATTTCTGTTGTTTTCTCGTATCCAGCCGATATATTTAGCCTGACAAATAACCGTAACTCATGAAAAAACACAATTTACTATTCTTGGTACTCTTCACTGGCTTGTTTTCTTACGCCCAAGCCCAGAATGAAGTTATTGACAAAATCATAAAAGAAGCTACCACCAATTCGCAACTAGAAAAACTCGGACACGAATTGATGGATGGCATTGGCCCCCGTTTGGTGGGTAGCCCCAAGATGCAGCAAACTCACAACTGGGCCGTTCAAAAATATGATTCCTGGGGTATACCAGCCCGCAACGAAAAATGGGGCGAATGGCGCGGTTGGGATCGTGGTATTACCCACATTGATATGCTTAGCCCTTGGGTAAAATCACTTGCGGGTATGCAATTAGCTTGGAGCCCGACTACCCCGAAAGGTGGTGTTAAGGGTGAAGTCATTATCCTACCCGAATTCGCTGACTCGCTGGCGTTCCAAGCGTGGCTACCCAATGCCAAAGGAAAGTTGGTGATGATCTCGATGCCTCAGCCAACCGGTCGCCCTGACTATAATTGGAAGGAATTTGCTACCGAGGAATCATTTACTAAAATGAAGGATGCACGAGGAGAAATGACCAAAGCATGGTCAGAGCGGACTCAAAAGACTGGCAAAGGACGCAAGGAGCTTCCAGTCGCCTTAGAAAATGCCGGTGCTGTGGGTATTATTACTTCTTACTGGTCACAGGGCTTTGGTGCCAATAAAGTTTTCAGTGCATACACCAAGAGAGTACCTACCATCGACCTAAGCCTTGAAGATTATGGTTTGGTATATAGGTTGGCAGAAAGCGGCAAGAAACCTACCATTAACTTGGTCGCCGAATCGAAGGAAACCGGAGTTTCCCCTACCTTCAATACCATTGCTGAGATCAAGGGATCTGAAAAACCCGATGAATACGTCATGCTTTCGGCACACTTTGACTCGTGGGATGGTGGTACCGGAGCTACCGATAATGGCACCGGCACAATCATGATGATGGAAGTGATGCGGGTATTGAAAGCCGTTTACCCCAACCCCAAGAGAACTATTCTGGTAGGTCACTGGGGCAGTGAAGAGCAAGGATTAAACGGATCACGCGCCTTTGTGCAGGATCATGCTGATATGATGCCCAAGATTCAGGCGCTATTTAACCAAGATAACGGTACCGGCCGGGTAGCTAATATTTCCGGACAAGGCTTCGTAAATTCTTACGATTATTTGGGACGCTGGATCAATAAAGTCCCTAACAACATTACCAAAGATATTGAGTATACTTTCCCCGGTAACCCAGGTGGCGGTGGATCAGACTACGCTTCATTCCTGGCTGCCGGTGTACCAGCTTTTTCATTAAGTTCTTTGAGCTGGTCGTACTATAACTACACATGGCACACCAACCTCGACACCTACGACAAGATTGTGTTTGATGATGTACGGGGTAATGTAGTGTTGGCTGCAATATTAGCCTATATGGCTAGTGAAGACGATAAGCAAACCTCAAAGGAGGTACGCATACCCATTGGACGGAACGGCGAGCCAACTAGCTGGCCTTCCCAAAGACCACCTACGCGCAAAGGTGGATCAGACTAATAAAAATAGATTAGAAGAAGTCCTGATTCAGTAGGCTGAGTCCTGAACGGCATGTAATTACATTCCCTTCTACGAAAAGCATATTTCGTAGGTTACGGTCTTTAAATAAGTAAAGAATTCTCATGCCCATTTAGCTTTGCCCTCCGTTATAAAAGACGGAAGGCTTTCTTTTTTCTATCTTTAATAGACCCGACCGTTTATACAAAAAAAGTACCAATCTGGTTGGAATAGTAGTACCTTCAATCAATTAAGGTAGTGTAATTCAACATATACCTTCTACATAGAGAACAACAGCAAATATTCACTAAATATATTCTATTTATGATCATTCAAATCAATTCAGATAATAACATAACAGTCCATCCTAAATTTGAAGCGGAACTAGATGAACTATTGACAACAAAACTCAGTAGATTCGTCGACCATATTACTCGCATCGAAGTCCACTTTTCGGACGAAAATGGCCAGAAAGGCGGTGGAAATGATAAGAAGTGTAAATTGGAAGCCAGAATGGAGGGAAGACAGCCCATTGTTGTGACTGACATAAACGATACCTTGGGTCAGTCGGCCAGCGGAGCAATTGAAAAAATGAAGGCTGCACTTACCACGGTCGTTGAAAAAGCAAGGAATCACTGATCCTAAGTTAGAACAAGTAAGAGCCCTGCTTTTTGATGAAGCTCATCAAAAAGCAGGGCTCTTTTCATAGTGATTACTTACAAATTTCCTTTCCGAATTCGCTCTACGGCATAGTTAGCGGCGCGAGCCGTAATTGCCATGAAAGTATGGGAAGGATTCTGGGTTGAATTGGAAGTCATACAGGCACCATCCGTCACAAAAACGTTTTGACAACTGTGCAGCTGATTCTATTTATTCAGTAAAGATGTCTTGGGGTCTTTCCCCATCCGTACTCCGCCCATTTCGTAAATATCCAGCCAAGGTGCCTTGTCTGGCTTATCATTAGTTCGGATGTTGGTAAATCCAGCCAAGGTATACATCTCCGTCAACTGCTCATGGAAGTCTTTGATCATCTTCTCATCGTAGGCTACCGAGATACGAGCTTGTGGAATGCCGTAGGGATCTTTCAGGTCTTTATCCAATGTCACAAAATTAGTCTTCTTGGGTATTGTTTCTCTCATCATGTGGGAGCCAACCCGCCAATTACCATACTTCTTTTGCATCAGGTTTTCTTTGAGTTCTTCCCCAAATCCCGAGCGGTCGTTGTAAGTTATACGACTGGCGCTAAAACCAGAAGCGTAACCCTGTAGAAAATCAGTTTCCTGCTTAAATACGTTTCTAAATCGTGGAATGTAGCTACCGTTTGGACGAATACCAGCGGTAGTACTATCCAGAAAGCCTTCGTATTCACCCGAGATGGTGGTTCTGAAATTATGAAACCCAAGGTACTTACCCATCAGACCATTATCATTACCCAGTCCCTGCTGAAAGCGGCTGGACGTGGAGTTAAGCAAGATCATATTGGAATTGACGGTCGAGGCATTCACGAAAATCACTTTCGCGTAGTACTCCGTCATCTCCTTGGTGTGGGCATCAATCACCCGCACTCCGGATGCTTTTCCTTTCTTTTCGTCGTAAATAATGGAATGCACCACGGAATCTGGTCTCAATGTCATATTTCCGGTATTAGCTGCCCAAGGAAGCGTCGAGCTATTACTGCTGAAATACCCACCGTACGGACAACCCCGCTCACAAAGACTACGGTTTTGGCATGCCCCCTACCCTGTTTAAAGTGAATCGGCTGAGGGTCAGTAAGGTGGGCGCAACGGACAATAATGACCGGGCGGACACCATTATAGTACTTTTCAACGCAGGATTGCTCGTGGGGTCTTAAAAACTCGCTGGTGGTGTTAAATAAGTGATACTAGGTGTTTGGTACTGGGCATTTAATCTATGGTAAACATTAAGGGCTTCATTAACAGGAGGTCCTCCAAGGGGTAGATTTGGTTCACGAGCCCCTGGTTCATAGCCGGGGATACCTTTTTGTACTTGGTTTGAAACCGTTTGGCATCTGGATTCAGCAATATTC
>JBDNFP010000481.1:0-3695 GCA_041689775.1 Spirosomataceae bacterium | reverse complement strand
TTGGCTCAGGCTTACGCAGATCGCTTACGACTGTCAGACAACTGTTTATCAATTGAAGTATGGTTTGCTAAGTGATTATTTGCGCACGCAACTGACCCGGCCAACTATTAAATTCGCATGATTTGCGAAAGTCCTATATAACCTAGTTGGCATGAAATCAATCTTTCTGTTTTGTGGGCTCCTATTCGCGAGCCTGATGACAGCAGCCGTTTACGCCCAATCAAATAACTATAAAAATATGAATAGCGAACCCACTTCATCGGCTCCCGGCCTCGAAACCGCCACCTTTGGCACCGGATGTTTCTGGTGTACCGAAGCCGTTTTCGAATCCCTGGAAGGCGTTTATAATGTAGTATCAGGCTACTCAGGGGGGCACGTAACCAACCCCAGCTACGGCGCCGTGTGCGACGGCACTACGGGCCACGCCGAATGCGTACAACTCAACTACGACCCAGCCAAGATCAGCTACGCCGAACTTCTTGAAGCCTTCTTCCGTAGCCACGACCCAACTACTCTCAACCGGCAGGGTAATGACGCAGGTACGCAATATCGCTCGGTAATTTACTACCACAACAACGAACAAAAGGAAACCGTCGAAACCGCGAAGCAGGAGTTGGATAAGTCAGAAGCATATCCTCGCCCGATCGTCACGGAGATATCACCAACCGAAAAATTTTACGTCGCTGAGGCTTACCACCAAAACTACTTCGCCAATAATCCTGAGCAGGGATATTGCGCTTACGTGGTAGCACCCAAGCTCGATAAGTTTAAGAAGGTATTTAAAGAAAAGCTACGTAAAGAGCTTCTTCATTAATACTTCATTTCTACCCAGAAATTCATTTCACGACGGCCCGCTTTCACTGAGAGCGGGCCGTCGTTGTTTCTGTACCTACTCATGACGCTAATACTAAGAAGTTTATGCAACTGATTGCATAAACTATTTCCAACTTTACTAAGTAGACTATACTGCTACTCAGCTTTTATTCTAGAAAAATCGCCTATCTAACACCTATTTAGCTTACCAATGATTAACTAAATAGTTTTTAAGGACGATGAATTTGTTGCATATTTTGTTGCATAACTAATTTTAGCTGATCAGCGTGCAAAAAAGGATCACCATTTATGATCTGGCCGAGAAGCTCGATTTCTCAGCCGGAACGATTAGTCGGGCGCTGAGTAATCATCCAGCTATCAGCCAGAAAACCAAGGGACTGGTGCGGGCAAAGGCCAAAGAAATGGGCTACCGCTCCAATAAATTTGCCGCTAACCTGAGCAAACAAAAAACCAACACCATTGGCGTGATTGTACCCCGGCTCAACTCCCATTTCATGTCGGCGGTATTATCAGGCGTAGAAAAAGTAGCAAACGAAGCCGGTTATAACCTCATCATCAGTCAATCTCTCGAATCAGAGAAAAAAGAGATTATCAACGCGAAAGTACTATTCACTAGTGGGGTAGATGCCCTATTGGTCTCATTGGCCTACGACACCCATGGCTACGACCATTTCAAGACCTTTATCAACCGCAATATTCCACTCGTTTTCTTTGACCGGGTCGCTACCTTACCCGGTTGCACTACCATCCTGATCAATAATGAGCAAGCTGGGTTTGAGGCTACCGAACACCTGATTCAGCAAGGATGCCAAAAGATTATCTATGTAGGCGGTAACCTCAAACGGAATGTTTACCATGACCGCTACAAAGGATTTAAGCGCGCCTTCAAAACCCACTTTTTACCCTTTACTGACGATCAAGTACTCGAAACTGACCTGAACCCACAAAAATCCGAACAGGTGGTGAGCTACATTAAAAACTACCCCGGAAAGATTGATGGCCTGTTTGTAGCGAATGATACGATGGCCGTACGCTGCATTCAGGAACTGCAAAAGGCGGGGTACCACATACCCGATGACATAAAAGTAGTGGGCTTCAATAATGATCCCATTTCGGAAGTAATCTCTCCGACATTGAGTACCATCGAATACCCCGGAATCGAAATGGGTATTCTGGCCGGACAAAGCATCATCAGCCATCTCGAAGGAAACCTGAATTTACAACCGACCGATTCGATTGTTTTGCGGCATAAGCTAATCGTGAGAGAATCGTCTCTCGCTTCAAAAACTAAATGAGTACCTCCTTTACCCAAGTTAGATTATGATACATACCATGCGGTGGTTCGGCCCCCAAGATCCGGTTTCGCTGATGGACCTACGTCAAGCCGGGTGCATTGGTGTGGTGAGTGCCCTCCACCAAATTCCGGTTGGGGAAGTATGGACCATTGAAGCCATTGAGGTACGGAAGCAAATTATTCAAGCAGATAACGAGCAATACAGCTCTTTACACTGGCTCGTGGTGGAGAGCCTTCCGGTGCACGAGGACATCAAAAAAGGCCTTCCAACCAAGGAAAGGTATGTCAAAAACTACCTGGAATCACTACGCAATTTGGCCGCTTGTGGTATCACTACCGTATGCTACAACTTCATGCCCGTGCTCGACTGGTCGCGTACGGCACTGGAGTACACCCTACCCGAAGGCCACAAAACCCTACGCTTTGTTTGGGAAGACTTCGCCCTTTTTGACTTGTATATTCTCAAACGTCCCAACGCAACTACTGACTACGAACCAGAAATTCAGGAAATAGCCCGGATGAAATTTGGGGGTATGTCACAGGAAGAACTCACCGGACTTACCAATACGGTACTACTAGGATTACCCGGCTCGGAAGAAGCCTTTGATCTAGCAATTTTTCAGAATTTACTGGACGAATACGCCCAAATAGACGATCAACAACTACGGAATAATCTGTATTACTTCGTGCGGCAGGTAGCCCCGCTGGCGCACGAAATGGGCATTAACCTATGCATCCACCCCGATGATCCACCGCAATCTCTGCTCGGCTTACCAAGGGTAGTGAGTACCGAAGACGATCTGGCGCTACTAATGGCGGCCTGCGAAGTACGAGCCAATGGTATTACGTTCTGTACCGGGTCGTTGGGCGTGAGGGAAGATACTAATCTCGTCAATATTATAGAAAGATTCGGCGATCGCATTCATTTTGTTCACCTCCGGACCACCAAACGCGAAGCCGGAACCCGAAATTTTCACGAAGCGCCCCATCTGAACGGTGACGTTGATATGTACGAAGTAACCAAAGCTCTTCTGAAAGAAGAACAAAAACGTATGCAGAACAGCTATACCGATAGCCAACTGCCGATGCGGCCCGATCACGGATTTCAAATGCTCGATGACTTGACTAAAAAAACCTACCCCGGCTACTCGGCCATCGGCCGCCTGAAAGCACTGGCCGAACTACGCGGATTAGAAATGGCTATCCGTCGATCTTTGCAACTCAGGCTGGGGGTAATCGACCGTGGCTAGACAAAGTTAAGAGAATCACAAGAACCTATGAATTGCGGTAATCATGGAGTACTCATCAAGACAATCCTTTGCTTCTGATTCCATACACCTTTAAACCTTCACTATTAAATGCCAGAATCCAATAAGACAGACCTTGCACCCGATACTTCCATTTTCTCTCTCGCTGGAAAACTAGCCCTCATTACCGGCGGGGGCAGTGGCATCGGTTTTCACATAGCCCACTGCATGGTGCAGGCCGGTGCCAAGATTATTATCACCGGCCGCAGGGAGGCGGTTTTGCAAGAAGCCGTTGCCAGTCTGGGTCAACGAGCCGCCTA
>JBDNFP010000480.1:0-11563 GCA_041689775.1 Spirosomataceae bacterium | reverse complement strand
GCCTCACGATGCCCATGTGGTCTTTTTGAAAGGCCTCTATAATCTGACAAAAGAGAATGAAAAGTTCAGAATATTGCTGAATCCAGATGCCAAACGGTTTCAAACCAAGTACAAAAAGCTATCCCCGGCTATGAAACAGGGGCTCGTGAACCAAATCTACCCCTTAGAGGACCTCCTGTTAATGAAGCCCTTAATGTTTACCATAGATTAAATGCCCAGTACCCTATTTCATTTCTATTGAATTGAATGAAGTCACATAGTTCATTTGCGGTACTTGCGGAAAGTAAATTATTTTTGATTATTTGTAGGTTCATTTTTCGACAATAGTTGAAATTCAGTAAGTATTTTTTCTAATTCAGTACTTGGATAATTATGAAACCATACATCAAATTCCGTCTTGTCAAAAGTAACTTCACCTTGCACTAAGCCATTTTTTTTAAAACATCTATAAACGTCATTAACTTCAACCATAAACTAATAGTTTGACTTTTAATATATTTATTGGATTTTGAATGTTGTTTTGAAATTCTTATTATTGGGTAGTTTTCAATAATAGGAAACGTTTTATCGTCTGAATAACCTTCATTAAGGTCATACTTGATAACTTTTTTATCGTCTTTCAAGAAATCAAACTCATTTAATTGGTTTTCCCAAAAGCAATATTGATAAACACTTTCAATAGTTATTCTTTCAAGCAAATTATCAAGTTTATACTTGATAATGAATTTTCCATTTTTGCTAAATGAAGCAAAATAACCATAATCCAACTTTACATCTTCTTCTTTTGGCAAACTTCTATATCCGTAATATAAACCTAAAACTGCTAAAACGATGCTTGCTCTGTTGATTGTTCTTATTGTTTTTAATAATTTTCTGTTAATTAAATAAGGTAATTGCTCTTTCAAAGCATATTTGTCGCTACCATCTTTATCTCGAAAGCGAAACAAAAAAACCAGTAATATCAATTCTAATGCAGCTGGTTTCAGTTGGTCTATTGCTTGTAAGGCTTCTAATGTTTTATCACTAACTAATAGTTTGAAGGCATTTTGGATATCTTCGGTCGGTGTGCCTAAAATTTGCTTAAATATATCCTTACGAAAAGATTCATTTTCATAAATTACATTAACAATTATTTGCAATGTATCGTTGGAATAATTCGATTTAGGATTTAAAAGCGTAGTGTAAAATGCTAAATTACCTTTATCTAATGAGCCAATTTCTGGTTTATCAAAGAATGGGTTTATCTCTTTTAATAGTTTAAGATATTTATCACTATAAGTTGCTAATTCTTTAGTTTCGTTAGCATAGTATAATTCAGCATTTTTCATAAATGCTAACATGCCTAAAACTCTGTTAAATTTATTTTGTTTATCAGTTTTAAGTTGTTTGTTTACAGGAATTTGTGACTCTTGTAATTCACGAACTAAATTACTTCGGCTTTCCATGTTTTTAGTCCAAATATCAAACAATTGAGTTGGTAAAAATGCATCTTGAAATGTATTTGCTGTCGCAATACTGTTCTCCTGGCTTTCTTTATTTGCAAAATAAATCTTATTTATGCGGGATATAGGTAGTGGATGTGGTAATATATAAACCTTTTCGTGAAGTTTAATTAGTTCTCGTTTATCAAAATCAGTTAAAGAAACTTCAAGTAGCACTTGTTGTTCGTTAAGTTCATCAGTAAAACCATCTAAAATTAGTAAATGATTTGGCCAAAAAAGTTGAATATCCTTTGTGCGCTGGCTTTTTGCTAACTCTCTTGTTTCATAATTTACAGGATATATCAAAGCACTTCCAAAATAATCTAACAGATTGGATTTGTTAATTTGGATAATGAATAAGGATATATAGACTGCACTATTTTGCTTATAATACTTGTATGATGAACCAATTTTATTAGGTTTGAAATTTATGCCTGTTGGTGATGATTGCTTATTTTGAATAGCAAGTATTCTTTCAATTAGCACTTTTTTTGATGATTTTTTAGATGATACAATATTTAGTTCATCCGCGATTTTTTTAATCTGGTCTGCATTATATATTTTCAATTATTACAGTGTATATTTTGTCATTTTAGCCTGCGTTTAATTATTAGAAAAATTATTAAAACAAAACTCCTGTATCGTAGGTGTCACTCGGAAAGTTGTTTAAAATAAAAGGTATATTACCTGTATACATTATCACTAACCTATTCTTCGCTAGTGTGCAACCGACATATGCCTATCTTTTGGCTTCATCTGTGTTCCGTATTCTGTCAAACTCAGGCATAATCACAATATCAAACTCCATTCCTTTTGCAGAGATAAAGGTCGTAACCAATATGCTTTTTAAATCACGCTCGGTTTTTGACTTTTCGACTTCTGTCATCTCAGAAAAATACTTGGAACATTCAAATCCAAAATCTGCTATTATCGAGTGATAGCTTTCAACTTGGTTCCTGAATGGAAAAAGTACACCAATGTTAAAGCCGGTATAGTTCTCAATGATTGTCCTCAATCTATTATTCATATCTGATTGCCCACTAAATTTAAGTACTTCGGGTTTGTCGCCGTTGTTTTTGTATCGTTTTAGTGCTAATAGGGTTTGGCTATCGTTTGCTTTGGGACTGTGGGGTACAAAGTATCTTGCAAAATTATAGATTTAATAGGTATTTCTGTAATTGAATTGTAATGAAAATTCGTTTGAAGAATTGCTAATTTGTCGCTTTATTATTGTTTCATTTACCCCCGAACCTTCGTGCATTTGTTGGTCGTTATCCGCACCAATTGTTATTCTTCCGAAAACTTTTGGAAATGCCTGAAAAATCCTTTCTTCAAGGTCTTGTGCTTCATCAAGTATAAGTTCCATATTACCAATAATTCCGCTTAGGGCATCTTCTATTTGAGTTGCTGTAAGTTTATTTGGTTGATTTGAAAAACCTAATAACATATTAGTTGTTTTTGGAAATCAACTATGAATAGTATTTACCTTATTTCTTGATATTCCTTGCTTTTCAAGTATGTTTTCAATTGCAACTTTCAACATACGTTGGTATATAAGTAATATTGTAGCCTTTCTGTTATTTGCTAACCGTATCAATCTAAAAATAGAGACAGTTGTTTTTCCACTACCTGGACAACCTGTTACCAGAGAAAACTTTTCGTCATAATCATTGTTGATTATACTCAACATTATTTCTCCGTTAGTCGAGTTTCTTATGTCGTCTTGGCTTGGAAGTCTAAATTCAAATTTTGCCATTTATTTTCGTGTTTGATTTTCTAAAATATGGTGTAATAATCTTTCATACGTGTGTATTGGCGCATTTTTCCATTGTGTGTTGTCGGTTGGGCTAATCCTGTCAATAATTCTCTGAGCGATTATTTTTAGTTTAACTCCTGTCTCTCCCTCCTTGGAGTTTTTTTATTTGTTTCTATGAAAATTGGTTCTCTGACAATTCTTGTGGAGCAGACTGATTCTGTTATTTCTACACATGGAAGTTTGGGTACAGTCGCCTCATTATATGATACTTATGAAATTAACTACTTGTAAAAATCAAACCAAGTAGTCAGTTTCCACAATAATTGTCAGAGAATCTGAAAATTATTGTGCGTGATGATAATTGAAACCAATTTTAATAAATATCAGGTTCTATAACTTATTCAAGTTTTGTAGATTAGACTGTAATATATGTATGCATTAGCTTGTTCCACAAAAAATGTCTGGGAACCATTTATTTTCCTACTTGGTATTATATGCCTCCTTTTGGCTAATAGTTGGTGACGCTTTCGAAATATAATCTACTGTAAGGTGTTGATATATAGCTCTTAGCTTACTATTCGTAAACATTCAACTGATCTTTTTGTGTGATTGATTCGTTTCTAATTGGTGGATATATTTTAAAAAATCTAGTAGAACCTAAGTGAATACAATGTATAAACAGAAGCGTGTAAGTAGCTGATAGCTATTAGCTTGTAGCTGTTATATTTTTATAAATATTTGATATAGAGAATATTAGCCATTGATTTGACTAAATTAATAATACAAACTAATTCTGCCTTAGTACTTATCTTCCAATAATACTTATTTACGGTAAATCTACCACTAGAAGATCTATCAAGGCATACTTATACCTGATCCCATCACCTAATTCCCCTCTTCACTCATTCAAAACAGCCTAATTACCCATCTATTAGCGAACCATTGGGAAGAGATCTCATTTTTACTTCTCCCAATCATCCGTTCTGAAAGAGGAGGCTGGTAATCCTTCAACATTGTAAAGTGAGCCAACTACCCAGTCTTTGAAAGCGTAGCGTACCGCTACCGGATTTGGAACGCGGTCGCTGCTTGCTACCAAACCTTGGGCGTTTATTGTTGCCTGAGCGGGATAAAAAACGCGGTCACTACCGGCTATCTCAAACCCGGTAAGTTCTTTTTGCATAGAACTGAGGCCATTATCGGCGTAGGCAAATGTCAATTGGATTTTATTGTCCTTCACCTGCATGCTTTCGTACACCGGCCCTGAGTAGGCTAACCCCTCCCAACCGTACGTTTTTGCGAGGGCCCAGTAGGCGAGGCGTTTGCTGATGTCCGATTTGTTAGATGGGTGAATGTAGTTTTCTTCGCCCACATCCATGGCCACGGCCATACCCACCTCTGGTAGTTCTTTCATGGCCCGCAGCTGCGCTTCTCTCAGGTAGGGCGAGTTATCCTGGTTATTTGGGTACTTAAACGGGGCGAGTTGAACGTAATAGAAGGGCGAGTTTCCCTGTCCCCATTTGGCGCGCCAGTCCGTAATCATGGCCTTCATCAGGCTAGTATACCGGCCGTAATCGGCGGCATTAGATTCTCCTTGGTACCACAGAAACCCCCGAATACCGTACGAAAGCAACGGGTAAATCATGCCGTTATAAAGCGAAGCAGGGTTTCTGGGTCCTACTTGCGACGTGTCGGACGCAGGAATAACTTTGGCGTGCGGAAAATCTTTTAAACTCTCTTCGCTCATCCAGGCTTCAATGGTGGTACCTCCCCAAGAAGTATGGATGATCCCGACGGGTACACGCAAACTTTGTTCTAAAATAGTCCCAAATTCAAACCCAATGGCACTGAAAATCCGGGCGGTTTTTGGAGAAGACACTTCCCAACTACCCACGCAGTCGTCCTGAGGAGTACGGATGGCCGTTCGGGCCACGGTGAACAGGTGAATATTGTGATTGTTGGCGAGCAGCAGTTCTGCGTTGGAATCTTTGATGGGTTGGTTTTTGTACCCAATCATCGGCATACTCATGTTCGATTGCCCTGAACATACCCACACTTCCCCAATCAGAATGTTTTTTAATAGGAGCGCCTCTCCGTCACTCAGAGAAATGGTGTAAGGTCCGCCGGCCGCCGGTGTCGAAACCTTCATGCGCCAGGCTCCGTCCGTGGACGATTGGGCCGTGTATTTTTTACCGTTCCATGAGGTAAGTACCGTAACCGTGGTGCGGGCTTTGGCCTTTCCCCAAAGCGACACTTCGGATTGTTGTTGCAAAACCATGTTGTCGCCCACTAAGGCCGGGAGGGTTATTTTTCCAAAACCAACTTGGGCATAGAGAGTACATAGCACAGCTAAGCAGAGAAGTTTTAATCGAGTTTTCATGAGGGGGTGTTAGGGGTTAGGTTGTTAGGTTATAGGGTGTATATTATTGTAAATCAGTGTTTTATTCTTGGTTTAAATGTGCTCTAAATATAAAACTATCGCCCCACCGGCAAGCGGGTTTGGGCGGTGGTGGCTTCTCCATCCAGTAGCTGAATCTTGATCGCTGATTCTGTAAAAAGTCGCCGGTCAACGGCCAGGGTGATTTGTTGCATACCACGCCCGAGATCGGCTACCGCACCCGAATCGGTAATTTTAAGCGGCTTTTGACCTACCCAGGCACTTAGTCCTTGGGTGGCGTTGATGGCAAAACTTAGTTTGCCAAGGGTCAGGACCTCTACCTCAAATCGTACTATCGAATACTGTTTCTTGTCTTGCAAGGTCACTTCGGGCAAATCGGTGAGGGGTAACTCACCCGAAACCCGGCTGTAAAGGGGTTGGTAATAGGCTTTGGCGGTTGCTTTCACAAGGGTTCCGGTACCCGTTGCGGTGGCATTGATCGGGTCGGCTTGCGCGGGCAACACCTCCCAACGGCGTACATACCGGGCCGTGGGAACCCGGTAATCTCCCGATGCACCTATCCGCGAAAGAAAACTTATTAGGTCGTTGAATTCATTTTGGTTCAAACTAGCCGTCAACCCGGCGGGCATCAGCGATCCCGGCACTTTTCCAATACTTTCAATCTGGTTTTTAGGAATCGTCACTTCCGTACCCGAAACGTCGCGAAGCTGTACTTCGGCGAGGCCGCTGCTGACGAGGTACCCCATCAGCTCGCTGCCGTCTTTCTTCGCGATTCGTTGCAGTTCGTAGCCTTCCTTGATGGAGGCCGTTGGGTACAGTACCGACCGGATGATAGTTGGAACGGGCGAACTGGTACCCAAACTACTCAGATCCGGGCCAAGGAGCCCCCCGGCACCCCCAATGGCGTGGTAGGTTTCGCAACTCGATTGGCGGTAGATTCTTTCGCCATTGGCGGGATCCGCCGTGGCCGTAATCGTTTTGGTCAGGCTGGCAATTTCATCGTCATTGAGGGATTGCTTCCTATTTTCAACGCGTAGCTTCCCGCCCGAGGCTTCCAATGTCCGGTTGAAGTTGTCGATTACTTCCTGATTTTGCCGGACGAAGTACATCGACACTTTTTCCTTGACAAATTGTAAACCTTCCCCGGCCCGGTTTTCGGGTATTTTACGCGTAGAAATCTCGGCGGTCAGTGCGTTGATCCCGGACTTACCCGCCATAAATGTCTGAAACAGCCCAGAAACATCGGTGTCTTGGGGCAACGTTTTTAGCAAATCTACCGCCAGTCGAGCGGCCGCTGATTGATCGAGGGCCGCCAATTGGTTCACCGCCATCATCCGTAGTTCGGTGGGTTGCGTTTGGTCGGCGAGTTTGGAGAGAATTCCCGGCGCGGCCTTCTTATCTACCGTAACCAGGGCTGTCAGAGCGGCCTTTCTGCGGCCAGTATCACCCTTTTTGGCGATCTCGATCAGTTGGTCAGTTTTATCCGTCAGGCCCCAGTGCCCGGTCAGCCGGATGGCCGTGGTGGCAACGCCGGGATCTTCGTTTTTGAAGAACCGTTCAATGCGTCCTACGTCCTGCGTAGGCTTCACTTTTCGCTGGGTCGCGGCACTTTCCATGGCATTTAATTGCCCCGCGAGTTGCTTCGCATTCGTATTGACAAGTACCTGTTCGAACAGCATATCCAAGTCAGATGAAGTACCGTAGCGGGCCAGCAAGTTGAAAACATCCGGGAGGTATTCCGAGGGTACCTTTCCCTGTTTGTACATCGTGATCAATTGTGAAATAGCCGTAGGGCTTTGGGACGATTTCAAGGCGTAGGCGGTCTTCTGGCTAGACCCCAAGAAATCAGGTTCGGTATTCATTTTTTTGGCCCAAAGTGGTTCGAGTTCGCGGGTCGTTTGCCACAGGGCAAAGTCCAAAAACTCGTCCATGGGTTTTTCCAGTGCAGTCAGGGCGGTGCGAGCGGCTTCGGCGGTTTTTGTTTTCCGTAGCACAATGACCGCTTCGAGCCGTACTTGCGGATGCTCGTCCTGTACAGCTTTGGCGAGTAGGGTAGGGACATTCGTGATTTTTTTATCCCACAACTGCAACGCCCGCAAGGCCGCAGCCCGCGCCTGATGCTGCTTGGCGTTCAGTAATTCGAGGAGCAAGGGCTCATTGACCACGTCCAGCGATTGATGTACCCACAGGCCTTCCAGCCGCAAGCGCTCGTAGTCGGCAGAATTTTTATCCAATTGAGCCAACCAAGTTTTTAAGGCGGGTACCACCGCCCCGGCTCCCCGGTTTTTCAATACCTGCTTGGCTTGCGAGCGGGTCCAGTCTTCGGGTAGTTTCAGCATATCGAGCAGCTCCGTCGAGCTCGCCTGACTGAGCTTGGGTACTTTCACGAGTGGCTTGTTCTTGGCCGTGATGCGCCAAATGCGTCCGCGTTCCTGGTCGCGACGAGGATCGTTAAAATCTACTTCCCCGTGCTGAATGATGGGGTTGTACCAGTCGGCTACGTAGATGGCGCCGTCGGGGCCTACCGAAATATCCACCGGCCGGAACGCGACATGGTCCGTCCAGAGGACATCTTCTACCTGCCGGGAGGCGTAGCCGCTACCCTGTGCTTCCAGCACAAAACGGTTGATTCTATTCGCTCTAAAATCGTTCGTGATCAGGCTGTTTTGCCACGATGCGGGGAGGTGGCGGCTGGAAACGATATCGAGGCCGCTGTGCTTAGGTTGACCGGGATTCAGGCCCCGGATGATCCGCTCGGCCCCCGGTGCCGTCACGAAGGTAGCCCCCGGAAAAGCATAATTGAT
This sequence comes from Spirosomataceae bacterium, assembly GCA_041689775.1. GTDB lineage: Bacteria > Bacteroidota > Bacteroidia > Cytophagales > Spirosomataceae > JBDNFP01. The sequence goes on along the minus strand of JBDNFP010000480.1, from coordinate 3,127 downwards.
TCCTTCGTAGCCCGCACCATCGGTCAGGAACGACTGACCCCATTGGTCAAACCGCAATCCCCAGGGATTGATGAGCCCTCGGGCGTAAATATTCAAATCCAGCGTTTTGGGGTCGAGCTGCCATACGCCTCCGCCTTCGAGCCGCTTAATGCCCGTGGGGGTTTCTACGTGGCTATAAATGTAGATTGACTGATTGAAATAGAGCCGCCCCTCGGGGCCCCACCGAAAGGTGTGAATTAGGTGGTGGGTGTCCGCTACGCCAAATCCTGTCAAAATTTGTCGCTTCTGATCCGCTTTTCCGTCGCCGTCGGTGTCCTTGAAATGAAGAATTTCGGTGGAATTGGCTACGTACACGCCTCCGTCGCCGGGTAGAATTCCCGTGGGCGTGATGAGACCTTCGGCAAAAACCGTTGATTTATCGGCCTTACCATCGCCGTCGGTGTCTTCCAGCACAAATATTTTATCGTTGGCCGTTTCTCCGGTTTTAACATTGGGGTAGGCCGTGCTGCTCACTACCCACAGGCGGCCGTCCTCGTCCCAGTTCATTTGAATGGGCTTGGCTACCAGTGGCTCGGAGGCAAAGAGAGTAACCTCAAACCCATCGGCAATTTTGAACGATTCTAGTTCTTTCTGAACGTCCGGGCGGGGGTTATCCTTCTGGTCGTCTTGATGAATGGTGGAAGTACTCAGCAGTACGAATGGAATCAGTACGATGAGCGCGAATGCTTTTTTTGTTTTTGAAAAAATCATGTCAGTCAATTTTACGCAATTGGTAGATGGGAGAAACCGGCGCACGATGCAAGGCAATCTGCCCTTCCAACCAGGTAATGATCAGGCTTAACTCTTGCAAGCCTTGGGCGTGACGCCCCTGCTCATAGGAGCGAAAACCGGTAATATAAGTACGGTTATGGGGCCGGTATTGGTGAAAAAATAGCTCATTCTTGTCAATGATCATATCTTTCAAATGCTTTGCCTTGGCGAAATCCGGCCCTTGCCGAATGCCTACCCCTTCTGCCCACTGATTGGCCGAAGCCGAGGCTACTTCCAAACCATCCGTAGTCAGGGCGTAAAAATCCTTTTTCAAACCAGTAATTTTCAGAAGATGGCTAGGAATCGATTGAGAAGTGCCGGCTTGGGGATTAGGTAGGGGTAAATAATCACTTTTAATTTCAAATTGAAGAATTGCATCGTCCGCTTCCGATTTCAGGATTTTGGCTGTTTCTGAGGTAGCACTGCCTTTTTTGGGCAAATCAATTGAAACCAAATTTGAGCGGGACGAACCACCAAGCTGCTTGTCGAGCAACGTGGCGAGATGATAGTATCCTACTTCGTTAAGGTGAAATCCGTTATCTGAAATTGAAATCGTTTTCACAAGCTCTTGCAAGGGGTTGACTATATCGATAAAAAGGGTACCCGGCTGGCAGCTATTTGGGAAATCGTGGTGGCGTACTGCGCCAGCATTTCGTTTCTACCCTTCGTGGATTCCGTAGCTGTAGTGGAAAATAAAGGAATAGGAGAGAGGAGAACCGTTTTGGCTCCCAGGCAAAAAATAGTATCAATCAAGGCGTTGAGTCCTTTGGTAAAATTAGGAATACCTTCTTCACCCGCGTAGGCCTCGATACCCCCGTAGGCTACGAAAACCAGGGTAGGTTTGGCGTCGGAAATTTGTTTTAGTAACAACTCGTAGGGGGTGGGCGGATTGGTAAAGTAGCTGCGTGCCTCCCCCAAAACGTTGTCGCCCGTCCAGCCAATGTTTCGGAAAGTAACGTTCCGGTCGGGCCAACGCGTGGTTAGGGCCAGTTCCCGATACCCGTTGGGTAAATCATTTTCAAACAGAGAATTACCAACAAATAGCACCCGTTCACCATCATTAAGAAAAAGCTTTTCAGCGGATGGCGGGGTACTTTTGGCACGGTCAGCGGACTGGGCAAACAGGCCTATCCTGCCCAGCAGGAGGAGTGATACAAGAATGGGTACGCTTTTCTTCAAGGATGTTTTCGGTAAATCAGGTCGATTTTACTTTGCGTCAATTGTAAAAGGTGAATAGTTGGTTTCTCTATTGATTTTTAGACGGTACGATTTAAGTTTTTTTAAAGAATGCTATAAGTTAGTGCCTAACCAAGAACCTTTCGGAAATATCCGTGCGACAGCGTGAGCAACTTGAATTAATTAGTACTCAATTGCCCTTCGGAAGATATACGTACAACTTGATGGCGGTAGAAGACATCCCACTACAAGGATAGCTTGACGCTTTCAACGACCAAGTTGGGCAGCGATAGAAGCTCTTGGTAGAAAGCGATATCTTGCATATCCGAACTTAATCACAAAAATTGTCAAAGTATTAAAACGGATTACGAATGGCCTTTGGACCATCAGGCTGTTTAGCGCAATTTGAAATGAACGTAAGAAATAGTAAAAATTAGAATTATGAAATTGAGATTAATTATAGCGGCGTGTTTTCTTGCGTTTGGGCAAACGAGTCATGCGCAATCGGAAGTTCCTATTCCGACCCACGCTCAGTTAGACTGGCAGAATGCCGAACTGGCGGCATTGGTTTGTTGGGATATGCATGTTTTTGACGGTGAATTCTATGTTCAGAGCAAAGCAAGAATTACCCCTGTGGAGGACTATAATATCTTTAATCCGCAAAAATATGATATGGATCAGTGGATTAAATCTCTGAAAGACGCTGGATTTAAAATTGCTATTTTTACAGTTAGTCACGAGACTGGTTTCTTTTTTCATCAAAGCAATGCAACGCCCTATTCAATGAAAGCTTTGAAATGGCAGGATGGAAAGGGAGATATCCTGCGTGATTTTAAGACATCCTGCGAAAAGTATGGTATTCTTCCCGGGGTTTACATTGGGACACGATGGAACACGTTCTATGGAGTTCATGATTTTAAGGTAAATGGCGAGAGGGAATTTGCTGAGAATAGGCAAAATTATTACAATACAATAAAATTTATTTGGATAAATTATTTAAAATAACGCGCCCGCTGGCGAACTTTACGGCATGAACTACGAAGATCAGAAAAAACATGAGAGCAAATTCCTGTCGCTGACCAGCCTGACAGTGGTCGAATTCGAGTACCTGCTGGGCTATTTCGAGCCGCTCTGGGAGAAG
>JBDNFP010000479.1:0-11268 GCA_041689775.1 Spirosomataceae bacterium | reverse complement strand
GTTAATATCTTACCAACATACTTATAGTATGCCATACTTAAAATTGGAAAGTAACTAAACCTTCCAATAATAGCATTGGAACCGACAAAATGCAGGTTCAGAACATTTTAAAGCATTTCTTAAAAACCGAAGCACATTCCCTACTTATCAAAATTTATATCGGATCCTGCAAAGACCATTCTAAAAGCTGGCTGATGAAGTATAGTTCAATTTGGCTCTCGGAATTTGTTAGGAGAGATTTTCAAAGAAGAAGAAATTCATGCCTTGGCGATAAACCCCAACCGAACCCGTGAATGCTTACGTCCATGCTACCCAAAATCATTGAATACTTGCCCCAGTACTATATATGGTACCTAAAAAACAGGTATACTTTCGTTGTTACCACCTTGAATCTGAGGGGCGATCACTGATTTTGGTTGGCACAAGTCGCAAAGAACATGCTCTATTTTCCGATTTGCCAATAGTTAGTCATTCGAATTTTCTGATTTAACCTGCATAATTTTGACCACAGCTGTGTCGAGGAGCGACTATTGTTGATCAGATAGGTATTCTGCAGTTTCAACTTGGCCCACAGTCGGTGCATAGCTGATCCCACGGGGTTGGCTGCCCAGCAAATCGTTGCCTGGTGGTTCAAACACCTTTTAGACAATGGGACAGATTTCATGATACGGCTCACAAGAAAGGAAGGAGTGGTGGGTCTTTCCGGTTGGGATGAAGCGCCTGGTTCAGGATTATGAGAACCAGGCAGGCTACGCTTTCAGGAACCTAGGTAAGGACTAACCCATGACGTTTATTTTAATCCTCAAAAATTTCGGAAAGAAGAGCGGATACTTGCTAGTGAAGATTCGAATACGTATTAATTCTTTGATTACCTGCTGGTTATATTTTACAGAATCATTTAGGTAGCCATGATTTGATAAAGGAGCCTAGCATCTGAGTTCCATTTAGTGTGGCATGAAAAAATCAGCAGCCATCTTTTGCTAATTAGCCTTCTTATTCGGGATTATCCTTAGGGGCATTAAAAGTTTGAGGTTCGATATGGACGGGTTGAGGTCTGATTTTTTCAGGTTCGACTTCGAATTCACCGTTTATTAGAATCAAGTTTAGGATATTTATGACCACAATCGGCCAAGGAGGTACCTTAATGATAATCTAATGCCTTCCTCCTGGATATGACTATCAAATAGCATTCCCGTTGTTTTCGGCAGAAGCTATATCATTTTCCAGTTCACGAAGTTTTCGAGTTCGAATTGTTGTTTATACTTTCCTAACCTTGCACGTAATTACTAACATTTATGAACGCGAACAAAGCCATTTCTCGACGTTATTTTTATCAGGTAATGAATGGTATGAATTCCGATGCGGCCTATGAAATATTAGATCCGGAATTTGTATTCACATTACCTACCCATCCCGAGCCCTTTCATGGACCGGATGGATTTTTGGGTCTAGTGAAAATGTTACACACCTCATTCCCTGATTTCTACATTAATCCTCAGGAAATGGTGGCTGGGGGCGATTGGGTCGTTACTCGGTGGGTTGGTGGAGGTACCCATACGGGCGGTCCGCTTGTTACCGTGAAAGGAGATATTCCTGCCAGTGGTAACTTTTTTGAAATTGATGGAATGACTTGGCATACGATCAAGGATGGTAAAATTACAGAATCCATCGGACATGAAGATACGTTAGGTCTCATGTCACAACTAGGAGTGATTCCTTCTGAGCCTACGGTACCAGAGACAACCGCTGAACAAAACGAAACCTTAGCGACTCGTTATTTCGAAGAGATCATGTCTCAGGGGAAACTAGAAGTAATTGAGGAAATCTTAGCACCTGATTTTGCTTTTATTATTCCTACACAGCCGGATCCAATCGCGGGTCATGAAGCCTTCAGGGGTTTTGTGCTGTATTTGAGAAACGCCTTCCCTGACATCAAATTCTCGGTACTACGTCAAACCTCGGAAGGAAACAAGGTGGCATCCCGTTGGTCGATCGAAGGAACACATGAAGGAGAGTTCTTGGGAGCAGCCGCAACGGGAAATCATATTAAGGATTTTGGGATTGATATATTCACGATTCGTCATGGGAAAATTGTTTCAGTACACGTCAATGAGAATGACTTCGGTCTGATGCAACAATTAGGAGTAATTCCATCATGAGGGTTATCCCGTAAACAAGCAAATTTCATGTCACTTGAAAGCAAAAACAAGGAGGTAATTCGCCGCTATTGGTTTGAATTATGGAATGACAAAAAGAGCGAAATATTGAACGAAATCGCCGATGATACTGTAATTTTTCACTTTCCAGGTGGGCAGGCGCACCAGCCTCCTACGTTAAAAAAATGGTTTGAAACGTCACTAATAGCATTTCCTGATGTGTACTTCCAGCTTCATGAGGAACTAGCAGAAGGAGACAAGGTCATGAGCAGGTGGTCGTATATAGCCACTAATACCGGAGAGTTTCTGGGGCGTCCAGCAACAAATCGCAAAGTGACAGATCTTGGTATCAATATTTTTCGGCTTGAAAACGGGAAAATAGTTGAAATGTGGATTGCTCAGGATAGTCTGGGGTTGCTACAACAATTAGGAGTTTTAACTTCCTGAAAAGGCTTATACTCACAACAATAGTTACAGTACCAATAATTAATTATTTAAACACAAAGAAATCATGGCATTAACAGCAGAAGAAAACAACAGCGTATGTCTCGAATTTTTCGAGTCTGCCTGGAACAAAGGAGACGTTCGGGAAGATTTATTGGCGGACGGTGCAATCGATCATTCTCAGGTAGGAGGCAAGACGGTATCAGAACCAGGTGCTGGTAGTTTCAAGCACATAGTTGGCATGTTCCGGGGAGCAATGCCAGATGTTAAGCTCACGATCGAAGATCAGATTTACACAGTTGATAAGGTCGTACACCGGTGGCGCTTAAACGGCACTGATACAGGTGGAGTTATGGGTATGCCTCCCTCAGGTAAAGCACTTGAAATGACCGGTACAACCACCGTAAGAATCAAGGACGGAAAAATAGCGGAGCGTTGGGCCAATGTAGACGAATTAGGCCTGTTGCAGCAATTAGGGGTTGTGCCACCACCTCCTGGTGCATAAGTTGACCCTTTTCAAGGGTTTATAACTAATCAGGTTGAACGCATCTAAAAATACAATTCGTCGGGCAGGGCACTTGTTAAAATACAATAACCCCCGCTTTTTGCCAGCGAAACATCTTGTCACCTCACAAATAAGTATTGGTTTCGTGAATCTGGTGCACTCAAATCTGATTTTCGTACGAAAAGAAATACCACGATAGACGACTCTAATATATAAATTGTGTTTTTCCAATATAGATCGTTGTACATTTTAATGCGTTTAACCTGATAACTAATCAAGGAGGAGATGAATGTGTACTGAAATGTATGATATTTCCTTCAAAAAATTCAATAGCCCAATGGCAACTGCACAAGAAAACGAAAAAAAAATCAGAGCCTTCTACAAGGAAATATGGAGCGAGGGAGATATGGAGGTAGTGGATCAAATTCTTGCTCCTGACTTCAATTTCATTTTGGCTTTTTTACACGTCAAGGATAGGGAATCATTTAAAAAATTGGTCCAATATAACCGGCAAATTTTTGAAAACCTGGTTTATCACGTAGATGATCAAGAAGGAGATATCGTTGCCAACGATAAAAAAGGCGCGGGATGCTGGCGTATGACATCAAAACACGTGGGTACTTGGAGAAATGTACCTCCAAGTAATAAAGATGTAGAAATAAACGGGATGGGCTTTTTTAAGTTTTCACCGGAGGGCTTAATAACCGAAGTAAGAGTCCAAAACGATGTGATTGGGCTAATGGTGCAGATTGATGGAGTGAAGTATTTATATAATTCATAGAATAATCAATTATACCTAAAATTAAGAATTTATGTCAGTTCAAGATAATAAAAGTATAGTGCTCGGCTACGTCCAGGCGATCCTGGTAGAACGTGATTTTAGCAAGTTCAAAACGTTCACAACGGATGATTTTTATATAGACCGTTCAGCAGTACCCGAAGCAATTAAAGGGGAAGAGGGCCTACATACTCAAATGGATATGCTTTACTCGGCCTTTCCGGATCTAGACTTGAAGGTAGTAGATGTGGTAGCCGAAGGTGATAGAGTAGTCGTGCGGTTTGCCGCGCCAGGGACTCACAAAGGAGACTTTGCCGGTGTTCCGGCAACCGGACGCACCGCCACTTGGAAAGGAATCGTTATGTACCATGTGGAAGGTGGAAAAATTAAAGAAGCATGGGCTAATTGGGATGATTGGGGGTTGATAGAGCAACTTAAATAAGAAAAATAATCTTAGTCTAGTGACGTATATGCGTCATCGTAACAAAAAGTCTTCAAATTATGTCAAAGAAAATATTAGCAATACTGTCCGAGTATGGATACTGGGGGGTTGAATTGGTTGGCCCCCTCGAAAAGCTTGAAGCCGCCGGCTACACCGTCGAGTTCATGACAAAACACGGAAAAAAAGCTGAAGCCTTGCCCCCGAGTTATGATACTACCTATGTGGATCCTCCCCTTGGTATGTGCGTAACAACGCCTGAGGCTGCGAAAAAAGTACAAGCCTTTGAAGCTACCAATCGTTTGGAAAAAAGTATGAATATGTCTGAGATGATTCCAGAACGACCCTACTTTTCAACTCCTGACTTTTTACGGGCCTTCGAAAAATACTACGCTGATTTGAAAGTAGCGCAGGATAAGCTTACCGAAGAGTACGCAGCAGTATTTCTTGTTGGAGGAAGTGGACCCATCGTTGATATGGTCAACAATCAGCGGGTGCATGATATCATTTTGGCCTTTTACAATAAGGACATGCCGGTAGCAGGTATCTGTTATGGAGTAGCACCGCTTGCCTTTGCCCGCGATTTCAACGATCGCAAGTCTATCATCCGGGGTAAACACGTAACGGGTCACTGTATTGAATACGACTACCACGACGGTACCGGGTTTCTTAACACCGACCTGAATATGGGTCCTCCCCCTTATGTGTTAGAATACGTTTTATCAGACGCCGTTGGGCCAGAAGGACAGTACCACGGCAATTTCGGTAAGGAAACTTCTGTCATCGTGGATTATCCATTTATAACGGCTCGTTCGCTTCAATGTTCTTTTGAATTTGGAGAGCAGTTTGTAAATGTATTGGACAATGGACTCACACGTTATGGCTGGTAAAACCGGAAATCAAAAAATTATTGAGCAGTTCCTGGCTGACGGCATGGATCACATGTTTGGCAACCCAGGAACGGTTGAGCAGGGCTTCCTAGATGCCTTGTCGGAGTACCCCGATATGAAGTACATTCTGACGTTGCAGGAAAGTATTGCCGTTACGATGGCCGACGGGTACGCTCGCTCGACCCAAAAGCCCACCTTGGTGCAGCTACATAGTTCACCCGGAATTGGCAACGCCGTTGGCGCACTTTATCAAGCCAAGCGGGGACATTCTCCTTTGGTCGTTATTGGGTCTGATGCCGGAGTGAAATACATGAACATGGATGCCCAAATGGCCAACGATTTGGTGGCTATGATGGCACCCGTGACCAAGTACTCCACCATGGCCATGACCTCCACGTCTCTTTTGAGAACTCTTCGCCGCGCTATAAAAATTGCGTCAACTCCGCCCATGGGACCCGTATATGTATGCCTGCCGATGGATGTGCTGGATGAACTGAATGATGAACCGGTCTTTCCGACATGTATACCTTCCACCCAAGTCGCACCTGCCCAAGCGATTATCGATCAAGTGGCTGATATACTGATCGCTGCCAAAAAGCCCATGCTTTTTATCGGTGATGGAGTAGCTTATTCGGGTGCGGTTGAGGATATGACACACGTAGCTGAACTACTTGGTGCTGAGGTGTATGGAGTTGAGTTTGGGGACTTGGTGATGGATAATACTCATCCTTTATATCAAGGAACAACCGGCCACATGTTCGGGAGTTTTAGTAGACCAATTACGACCAAAGGTGATGTAAATCTCGTGGTAGGTACTTATATGGTACCCGAAGTATTTCCTGACTTGGATGATATTTATGCTCCGGGAGCAAAAGTGATCCATTTTGATTTAGATGCTTACGAAATAGCCAAAAATCACCGAGTGGACATAGGTGTTGTCAGTGATCCAAAGCTATCAATGCAGGCATTAGCCAAAGTATTGATAGAGCGTATGAGTCCTGACCAAAAAGCTGCTGCTGGTAAAAGGACCAAGGATATAGGTGCGGCAAAAGCAATCAAAATTGCCGGTGAAATAGAGCATGATAAGGATTATAAAGGAAAATCTCCTTTACAGATGTCCCAATTTGCGCAGGTCCTGGCCCAGAGGCTACCTGCTGATGCGGTGGTGTTTGACGAAGCCCTTACCAGCTCGCCAGCGTTCACCCGGTATTTCCCACCCAAGCTTCCTGGTCATTATTTCTTCACCAGGGGCGGATCGCTAGGCGTTGGTTTTCCGGGGGCTATTGGCTTGAAGTTGGCCCATCCTGACAAGGTAGTTATTGGTCTCTCGGGCGACGGGGGAAGCATGTACACCATTCAGACCCTTTGGTCGGCGGTGCGGCACGCAACTGGCGCCAAGTTTATAGTTTGCAATAATGGTTCCTACAAGTTATTGCAGCTTAATATCGACCAATATTGGACCGAAAGGGAGATTCCTAAGCACGCCCACCCGCTACCTTTTGACCTTTCTTTTCCCGCGTTGCGGTTTGATCTTATCGCCCAATCTATGGGCGTAGATTCTGTCAGAGTAGAAAAAGAAGAAGAGATAGGTCCAGCTATTGAGCGAATGCTTGCCGACGATAGGCCTTTTCTCATTGACCTAGTATTGGAAGGTGACCATAAAGAAGATTCGTGGATAAAAACAAATTGTTCACATTAAGCACTAAGGCATAATTAGTTTGTATTATTAATTTAGTCAAATCACTGGCTGATATTCTCTATATAAAATACTTACAAAAAGCTGTCAGCTACTTAACTCAATTCCATTTATGACAACAAATCTAACCTCTGACTACATCATCGTAGGTGCTGGCGCTTCTGGAAGCGTTCTGGCAAACAGACTGAGCGCCAATCCTGCTATCCGAGTATTATTGTTGGAAGCCGGTGGATCTGACGATCTTCCTGCTATAAAAGACCCAGGTGGATTTGTAAGCTTGTGGGGGTCTGATGTTGACTGGAAAATTCATACTACCGAACAAGACGCATTAGCGAACCGATCCATCATGATCAATCAAGGTAAAGTCCTTGGTGGAAGTACTTCAATCAATGGAATGATGTACGTTCGAGGTAATCCAGGCAACTTTGACGAGTGGGAGTCGCTTGGTGCTGACGGTTGGGGTTATAAAGACGTTCTTCCCTATTTTAAGAAACTGGAAAACTACGAACAAGGTGCCGATGCCTATCACAGTACAACCGGCGAGCTCAGTATCCGCGATTGTCCTGATGAGGTGATGCGATCGGAACATTTTCTTATAGGTGCTACTGAATTGGGTTATGATGGTCCCTACTGGGATTATAACGGTGAACGACAGGAAAATGGATCTGGCTTACTGCAATTTCATATCAATTCAGATGGTCACCGTGTAAATAGTTCAACTGCCTTTCTTGCACCAATTCAGGACCGAAAAAACTTGACGATTGTGACGGACGCTCAGGTAAATAAAATAATAATTAAAAACGGGGTAGCAACCGGAGTTGAATATTTAAATAGCGTGGGAGATACTATCTCAGTTTTCACTGGTAAAGAAGTGATAGTTTCTGCGGGTGCTTTGGCAACTCCAAAATTGTTGCTTTTATCTGGTGTGGGTCCGGCAAAAGAACTTAAAGCCTTGGATATTTTGGTAAATGCTGATCTACCCGGGGTAGGAAAAAACCTTCAAGATCATCTTCAACTACCGATGATCTTTCGGTCCAAAATTCCGATGCCGATGACCACTTTGCTGACGGGGAATGTTCTTTTTACCCGGACTAGAGAAGGCACCGGCGTGCCGGATTTGCAACTAAACTTTACACCAAGTATCTCAGCCCCTTTATCTCCAATATTACCTGACTTAGGCGGTCCAATTTGTATTTTCTTACCAATTCTGGTGCAACCAGAAAGTAAGGGAGAAGTTACGCTTCGCTCTTCTGACCCAGCTGACCAAGCATTGGTGAATCCAAATTACCTCTCAGAAGAGGCGGATATTACCACCTTAAAAAAAGCCGTAGAACTAGTACGGAAGTTAGCGAATACACCCACGTTTCAACAAATGAATGGAGGGGAACTAATGCCCGGTGAGAGTGCAGATATTGAAGAATTTATTCGCACACAGTGTTCTACCATTTGGCATCCGGCTGGAACCTGCAAAATGGGTAAGGGCCCTATGTCGGTCGTGGATTCATCCCTGAGGGTGCACGGTATCAAAGGTCTCCGTGTTGCCGATGCATCCGTAATGCCCACCGTAACAAGTGGCAACACTGTTGCAGCTTGCTTCATGATCGGAGAAAAAGCAGCTGATATGATTTTAAATAACTAAACAAAAAAACTATGCTAACTGACGAATCAATACAAAAATTTGCTGAAGAATGGTATAAGAAATTGGATGTACACGCGCCCATGGTAGAGGTGCTCCCTATGCTCATCGATGATGGGTTAGAGATGGTATTTCCGGAGGCAACTGTATATGGCTATGCTGGTTTTGAAGGTTGGTTTCAAAAGGTTATCAGGATATTTTTTGATGAAGTTCACACAGTAAAATTGGTTGAATCTAAAATTTCGGGTGATACAGCAATTTCCAAAGTGGTGGTTCAATGGGAAGCAAGCGTATGGAATGCTCCTGAGGCTTATTCTAAACGAATTAAACTTGATGCTTATCAAACCTGGGAAATTAAGGCGAGTGCCGACGGTAATCCGCTGATCACCAAGTACATCGTAGATGATCTTAAGTATCACGAAGGTTCGGCCGAATTGTAAGCTATTTCAATCTTAACTTTAACCTTAGTCAAAGATTATGAAAAACGTACCAGATACCAAACTAGGCCGGATGTATAAAGAACACATTCAGCACATTTTGGATAAGAATATTGAAGCACTACTCGACCAATATACCGACGATGCTCTGCTGATCAGTAGTTTTATGAAGAAGCCATTGATTTACAAGGGAAGAGAGGGTATTAACGAGCACATGCAAGGAATACTGGGCATTGATGGTCTTGAAACGGATATAGTGTTTTGGGCTGAAACAGAGGACCCGGAAACCCTCATGATTACCGAGCAGATTACTATGACGACCAAAGATGGGGTTAGCCACATGCGATTTGCAGATAGCTGGGTATTGAAAGAAGGCAAAATAGCAATTCACTTTGCCGGTATGGTGCAGCATCCAGATGGTTCTCTTTCATAAGGTCAGGGTATTTCTATTTGTGCACTTCTCGTTTAATCAATTTTAATTCTTATGACAACCACAGTCTCACATCCCCATCAGGAACGATCTTTATATTCAGCATCGAACATGAACCTCTATTCTTTTTCTGGAACAGATGCGGTCACTAAGGGGGATGGTGGTCTGTTAGTGGGTGCTACTACTACATTCGAATCTTTATTTAAACACCCTGAGATATACCAATATGCCGCCATCTTTATGGCACTTCGCAATGTAAATAATGCGGCTACTCGGAGGCAAAAAATGGTTGGTCGTGTACTGAGTCCTGATTTTGCATCACAAGGGTTAGCAGCAGCAATGATGGCACTGGATACCCAGTTATTGATTGCTGGGTCGGGAGAAACCAGGGCTACAACGCTTAGCCACTTCTGCACGAAAGATTTGTGTGTGCTTCGTCCGGGAGAAACTGTCAAGAGTTTTTTTATACCAGAATATAATTGTCAAAATAGTGTTTATCACTCTGTTGACTTTCTACCTTCAGGACAAGCCTTGTGTGGTGTAGCCGCATGGGCTTACAAAACAAATGGTACTATCGATAACGTTAGAATTATTCTCTCCGGCTGTACTCCGGTCCCGGTTTATCTTGAAAGGATGAGCAATATCATGATAGGGAGGGAATGTACCATGGAAGAAATCGAAAAAGCAATACAGCGATTGGAAGAGGAGAGGCTTGTTTTACAAAACCCACAGCTTGTCATAGGTAGTCATCTGTTCAATTTGTCAAAAACTCTCATAAAAAGGGCTCTGATGACCCTGTGACGATACATTTTTATTTTGTCAACCAAGATCTAAACTACCCTTACTATGAAGTTAAAAGGAAAAAAGATCGGGATACTATTTGAGGCCGACTATTTCGAAAACGAGATATTCTACTACAAATTTCGCTTCCCGGAAGAAGGGGCTGATATCCATTTTTTAACCCGATTGTGGGGACAACCCAAAATAACTTTTCTGGGGCATGAGTACCGGGCACCCATGGACTGCTGGGAATCATTTGAGAATATGTCTGATGAAGAACTACGAAGCTACGACGCCATCATTGTGCCTTCAGGTATGGTGTCTGACCGCCTGCGTTACACGGAGGATGTTGAGAAAATACCGCCCGCTACCGAATTCTTAAAACGTGCCTTTGCTGAGAAAACCATTTTGAAAGGTATCATTTGTCATGGATTATGGTTGGTAGCTCCTGCCACAGAACTCGTGAAAGGTAGACCTTTGGTATGCCATAATAATCTGATTGGCGATGCCAAGGCATACGGTGCTATTTATACAAATGAAGATGTGGTGGTTGATGGTGATCTGGTGACTGGGCGTTCGGGTGGACACGCGCACTTGTTTGCGAAGAAGATAATTGAACTACTTTCAGAATAAGGTTCACGAACCTATAAACAGAATTAGCATGAAAGCATCATTTTTCCATTTAGCAGTCACTGTAAAAGACCTTCCTGGTTTTGAATCCTTTTATGCCAGATATTTTGGCTTTAAGCGAGCGAGGGTAATTGACTTAGGAGACGACGCCGAGCTGATTTTTTTAAAAAATGACGAAGGTTTTTACTTCGAAGTATTTCCCTCCGAGGAGAAACGGCCCTACCCCATGGCGGAGGCTGACGGCCCTCATTATCCTGGCTTACGGCATATTGCATTTCAGGTCAAGGACGTAGATGCTAAACTCGAAGAAATGGGTGATGAGGCGGTTATTACGCTCGGCCCCCTTCATTTTGATGATTTTATTCCTGGCTGGAAAACAGTTTGGCTCAAAGATCCAGAAGGCAACATCGTAGAAATTACTCAGGGCTATAAAGACCAGGAGGGTCT
>JBDNFP010000478.1:0-16771 GCA_041689775.1 Spirosomataceae bacterium | reverse complement strand
TAGTGTGCATATGTTGCCCAAGCCAATTTGGTTATGGTATTTGCACGATTCATTGGTGCAGTATTGTAGCAGTTTGTATTTGTCAAAGTCAAGATCCATGGCACAAAGTTACGAATCATAAATTATATACCCAGTACCAAATTCCCTAACATGCTCTTATGTAGTTAAGGTGTTCGAAGTAGCCCTCAAAAATTGCTTTTTGGCTCTCATTGGTAGCTTTTGGGTATTGTTTCACCCATACTAATAAAGCTGTAAGCCAACACTCATGGACTAGGTCATGGAGAAGGTTTTCTACTTCTTCGAAAGGATATTCATGCCAGAGCTGTGCTACCTGTCTAACGATTGGATTAGATAAGCCCCAGAAAATATTACCTTCGGCGTACCCCTCCAGGCTTTGTCTTAAAATATCTCGCCATGAGGATATCATGTTCATCATTCCGAAAACGTTCTAGCTCAGATCGGATAGCGCTCATACCAGTGGCCTTTGGAAAGGTTTAACCTGGTAAATGGCTCATGCAACAGAAAAGGTAGGCCCACCCCTACCTTTTCTGTTAATTCAGACGAATCTGTTCTATTTCATGTGACTGAAGCGGAGGACGACGCCATAACTCCAAATGACTCCGGCGATAGGCCGGTACCCGATCTAACTCATCCCAGTCAATACTGTTCTTATTTCTAAACCGCTGTACCATTTCTTTAATACGGTCGTACTCCTCAGGAGACCAATCGTCATCATCCACTTTCCCGCCAATTATACCAGAACTGGTTATGGGAGGCTCATACGAAGGCGGTAAAGTGCTCGCTGCGTGTGCCGCAAATCCGCTGAGGTTGTCATTAACCATAGGTGGGGCAAAAGCACTAGTAGGTGTCCCTTTCTCATGCGGTGTAAGCTCATTATTCAATGCAGAAGCTTCATCCATAGGAGCAATCGGTGTTTCTTCGTTCACAGGAGTCGTTTCAATTACTTCTTCATCGCTTACCGTCACATCAACTACCTCTATCTCTTTACGCTTATTTCTGGGGGTTACTCCTGGAATTGCGGGCTCGTTACTATCAAAACCGGCGGCCACTACCGTTACACGGAGTTTGTCACCCAGGGTGTTATCTGTAATAGTACCTAGCTTGAATAAGCGAGCCTCCCCGCCTACCTGAGATAATACATACTTCCAAATTTCCTTTTGCTCCTTCATAGTAGCCTCTCTTTGGCTACTGGAAGCCAGCGTAACAAGAACTCGTTGGGCTCCTGTTATCTCGCGATCATTAAGCAATGGAGAGTCCAAAGCTTTTCTGATGGCTTCGTGCGCTCTGTTCGGGCCTTCTACTTCGGCAGTACCCATCACAGACTGACCTGCGTCTCTTAGCACTTTCTCAACGTCCCGAAAATCTGTGTTGATATTACCACTCGTAGTAATAATCTCAGAGATACTCTTAACTGCATTCAATAAGATACTATCCGCCTGAGCAAAAGCTTCGGTGATAGGCATATCTTCATACAACTCTTCTAACTTGTCGTTGAGAACAACCAGTACGGTATCACTGTACTTTTTTAATTGCTCAATTCCTTCAAATGCGAACTCTTTTTTGTCAAGACCCTCCCAAGAGTAAGGAGCAGTTACTACTGAGACCGTCAGTAGGTTCATATCCTCTTTGGCGATTTTGGCTAGTACCGGCGCAGCACCTGTACCAGTTCCACCACCCATACCCGCCGTAATAAACACCATTTGGGTACTTCCACCCAAGAGTGCTTTGATTTCCTCAATTGTTTCTAGGGCTGCATCACGCCCACGTGCTATGTCCATGCCCGCCCCCAATCCTTGGGTAAGCGTTGCTCCTAACTGAATTTTTGTGGGAACAGGGCTTTTGAGAAGGGCTTGTCTGTCAGTATTACATACCGCGAATTCTACATCTTTGATTTTTTTCTCAAACATATAGTTGACGGCATTGCTTCCACCACCACCTACCCCAATCACCTTAATGATCGATGGCTCAACGGCGCTGTTTTCTATTCCGTTCACGATATAGTCTTGTTCCAGGGCGTTTAACAAATTGATGTTCATAAGTAGGTATATCCTTTCTTTTCTCGAAATACTTTCAACTATACCCCTTTTCTAATATGCTCCTCCAACTATACCCCTTTTCTAATATGCTCCTCCGGTTCTGTCCTCTCGATCGCCACCACCAAATAAATTTTTCCATCCCTCCCAAATTGTACTTCCGGGTACTTTGACTGGTTCTACTTCTTTTTCTTTGACGGGTGCTTTGGATTTCGCCGGTGGACAAATAGACTTGATCCGAGGATCGATTTGCTTTACTCCCGCCCAGGCTAACCCAAGCGCAGTAGCATAACTCGTATTACTAACCTCATCGGCCTTGGGCGTATGGGCTAACCGCTCAGGAATTCCTATCCGAACAGGCATGTCATTAGCAACCCGGCTAAACAACGTTTCAATATCTGGGATATTAGCCGAACCACCCGTTAAAACCATTCCCCCGATTAACTCATCTGCAAGGCCTGATTCCAAAATATCGGCATAAACCAGAGCTGCAATTTCTTTTAAACGTTCTTCTATGATAAGAGCTACGTTCTTTTTGAGTACTTGCTTGGGAGCGCGCCCTTTAAGATAATTTATTAGGATTTCAACGTTAAGTGCAGTACGATTCGATAAGGCTTCACCGAAGTCTTTTTTTAGGTTTTCAGCATTCTCCTTTTGAATCACACATCCCGCCTTCAAATCGGCCGTTATGTGCCGACCTGCAATAGGAAAAGAAGAAATATGGCGAATAATACCGCCTTGATATATCACAATATCGGTCATGTGATCGCCAATATCGACTAAGGCTATACCTGCCTCCATTTCGTCGTCGCTCAGTACAGCCAAGCCAGCCGCAATAGGCGCCAATAGTAACTGATCAAATTCCAAGTTTTCATTTGCAGCGCTAAGGCTCTTCTTGGTAAGATCAATGGCTTGCTTATTGCCGGTCACTACCAGAAAATCACCTCCCAGTCTTACTCCAACTCTTCCTACTGGTTCTTTGATCTCTGCGCTATTATCTACCACGAACTCTCCGGGGATAACGTGCATCACATCACTATTAGGCTCTGTTTGAGCTCGGTATACATCTTTAAGCAAGTGTTCTACATCTTCTTGCGTAACTTCGTTACTACTAGCAGAAGTAGAACGTACCATTGAGCTACTGATGGCCGATATCTGGGTATGGCTACCGCTAAAACTTACGTTAACAAAGCCAATATCAATGTCAGAACGCATAGTAAGCTCTGCCAATGCGCTACGAATTGCCAAACCCACTTGCTTCACATTTTTTACGGCGCCCATCACAATTGCGTCCTCTGGCACAGTCACCTCACTGAATCCAATTACCTCAACGGTAGTGAAATAGGTTTCTTCCTGACTTTCAACGGCCACCGCTGCCACTTTCGTGCTTCCAATATCTAATCCTACTGAAATGGTGCCTTTTTTCATAAGTACTGGTACAACGGGTTACTCACAAACTATCTGATCCTGAAACTTTACACTCACCTTGGAGTAGCGGCTCCAATCAGAAGCCATTACTTTTTTGTAAAAGACACGAAGTTTTGACAACTTTACGTCAAAATTGTCTGATTTCCCAAATTCAATACGCTGATCCCCGAGGGCAGTAAACAATTCAACGTCACCTGCTTTTGAAACCTGCATTTGGATTATCTGGGCTCTCCAAAAAGGATTTTCATTCAAATAACTAATCATTTCCAGGACCGACTTTCCTTTGGACGAACCAAGGTTTTTGGTATTTTGAAAAAACGACCCGGATACTAGTAGCACGCGGGCCGAATAACGATCAGATAAAGGTATAAAATCTCCCTCTGCATTGATATAAAATCCGTTAGACTTCCTCCATTCTCCGTTCTGAGAAGTATTGATCCAGCGCGCCAACGGTTTTTCCTGCTCTACATCTACTACTAGGTTACCATCCAGGTCATGGTATACCTGGCAATCCTTAATCAACTTATTCTCTCTGATTCTTTTTTCCAGTAACTTTAATTGAATATTCTTTTGCCGATTACCATGAATCGGATGATTTCCATTATCAGTCAGTATCTTTTCAATATCTGATTTGCTAATAAAACGAACACCAGAATCGTAGTCAACTTTAACTAACAAGTTGTTACACTGCTGTTTACTCAATTGGCTTTCTGCCATTCCAACGCACAGTAACAACACTAATAACCATGCACCTATGCCCAACCATTTTCCGGAATAATCAAATTTACGTAACACAGCTATCATTTTAAAGGTATACACCAATAAGTTAGTAAGCGGGCATTAACACCTCCCTAATATTTCCTACAAGCTTATCAATATCTCCCGCTCCGATGGTTACCACAATATCAGTATTACTCATCCTAAGTACGTCAATAATAGCTTCTTTTGAAAGAATTTTTTTATCTTCCAATGTTACTTTCGCTAATAATATCTCCGAAGTAACGCCCTCTATCGGCTGCTCTCTGGCTGGATATATATCCAAAAGTAATAATCGGTCTGCTAAACTAAGGCTCGCGGCAAAGCCATCAGCAAAATCGCGGGTACGGCTAAATAAATGAGGCTGAAAAATAGCTGTCACATGGCGCCTTGGGTATAACGCTCTTACCGAAGATAAGAATGCTTCTATTTCGGTTGGATGATGCGCGTAATCATCGATAAATACCGCATCCGGGCTCTCTATAATATACTCAAACCGACGTTTCACGCCCCGATAAGTACTCAAACCTAGGTGTACTTGCTCAGGTGTAACCCCTAAACGAAGAGCTACGGCCGTAGCTGCTACGGCGTTCTCTACATTGTGGTAGCCCGGGATCATCATCTGTACCGCGTTGATTCTTCCACCAGGATACACGATATCAAAAACGAAACGGGAGTTAAATATACAAAGGTTGTCACTGTGATAGTTCCCTTCGGTGAGAGAATATTCCTGTATAGTCGCGCTTGACCCCACCCTTAGGTTTAAGCCCTTCTTCATAAATAGCGTTCCACCAGGCTTTATCTGTCCGACATAGGCCTGAAAAGAATCAAGTAGGGCATCATGTTCCCCATATATATCTAAATGATCCGCGTCTGTTGAGGTCACAATTGCCAGATCTGGGTATAATGTCAGAAAGGACCGGTCGAACTCATCGGCCTCTACTACGCAAACAATATCTTCGACACGATTGGTAGGCTCATTGAGCAGGAAGTTAGTTCCGTAATTCTGGGTTATTCCACCCAAGAACGCGGTACAGTTTATACCTGCTGAACGCAGCAAATGCGCTACCATCGACGATGTGGTAGTTTTACCGTGGGTTCCGGCGACTCCAACCGTCCGTAAGTTGCGAGTAATCCAGCCTAGTACCTGTGAACGCTTTTGTGTTTCGAACCCATTTGCCCGAAAATAGGCCATCTGCTGATGGTCGGCAGGTATGGCTGGGGTGTATACTACCAACGTCTGCGATGGATCAATCTTATAAGTTGCTGGAATAAGCTGGACGGAATCATCAAAAATTACCGAAATACCTTCTTCTGTAAGAGTGTTCGTCAGGCTGGTGGGGGTTCTATCGTAGCCCGAAACAGAAAAGCCGTTTACATTGAACCAACGGGCCAATGCACTCATACCAATGCCGCCAATACCTACAAAGTAAATGTACTTCCACTCTGAATTAAAACTCATTCGTTCTATGTTTAGGGTCTGCATAACATGCTTTCCCGAGTATTTCATTCTACTAAATTTAGTACTTCTGCTGCAATAGCCGACGACGCGTCAGGCCTAGCCAGTTTTCTAATATTACGACTCAACTCTTCTTGTTTGTGAGGATCTTCCAAGAGCCGAATAGTGGTCTCGATCAGGTCGCGGGAAGCGTGGGCATCACCGACCAACAGTGCGGCGTTCTGATGAATCAGGCTCATCGCATTTTTAGTTTGATGGTCTTCCGAAGCATACGGAAATGGAATTAGAATCGATGGCTTTGCCACCAGACATAATTCCGAAACTGACAGTGCTCCCGCCCTAGAAACGACCACATCCGCTACGGCATAGGCAAGGTCCATCTCATAGATAAATTCGTGGGCTTTCACCCTTTCTGTTCGGGCTTGCTTTACGGCCTCTCTGGCCGTGTCGATATACGCTTTCCCGGTTTGCCAAAGTACTTGATAACCAGCATCATTTAGTTTTTTCAAACCACTCCGAATACTTTCATTGATACTGCGTGCTCCCAGACTCCCCCCCATCACGAAAAGCGTTTTGCGGTGTTTTTCCAGACCAAAATGGGCAAGTCCTTCGGCTCTTTTACTACCGCTATCTATAATGTCACTCCGAACCGGATTGCCCAAAAACTTAATTTTACTCTTCGAAAAAAAGGTATCCATCCCCGGATAAGCCACACAAATTATTTTGGCTCTTTTGGCCAGGAGTTTGTTAGTAATCCCCGCATGAGAATTTTGTTCTTGTATCAGGGTAGGGATACCTAGTAATGATGCTACCATCAGTAAGGGCCCGCTTGCAAAACCTCCCACACCAACGGCAACATCAGCATTAAAATCCCGGAGAACAGACCTCGCTTTTAACAGACTTCTTATCAGCTTGATGGGAAAGGCCAGATTATCCAGCGATAATTCTCTCTTAATACCAACAATAGGTAATCCGATGATGGTATACCCTGCCTTCGGCACCTTCTCCATTTCCATTTTTCCTTCGGCTCCTACGAAGAGTATTTCAATGGTTGAGTCTTCTTTTTTTAGCGCGTTGGCAATAGCAATGGCTGGATAAATATGACCCCCTGTTCCTCCACCGCTTATGATTATGCGTCTTGCCATGCTAATCTTATATTTCTTTTTCTTCCAGTTCTCCCCGGCTCACACTCAGAATTATACCCATAGCCAGGCCCGTAAATAGCATTGATGTGCCACCTTTACTTATGAAAGGCAGGGTTTGTCCCGTAACGGGTAACAGCCCCACTGTTACAGCCATAGTAGCAAACGCCTGAAAAACGATACTAAATGTCAGGCCTGCCGACAGCAGCCCCCCGTACGGTCGCTTAGGCTTCTGAATAGCCTTTACACCTCGATACAACAGCAGCAAAAATGCTCCAATTACTCCCAAAGCTCCCAGAGTACCGTATTCTTCTACAATGATCGCAAATACAAAATCACTATTACTATGGGGTAAGTACCGGCGTTGACGGCTATTGGCTACCCCTTCGCCAGTAAGTCCACCCCGTGCCAACGCAATAAAAGAATGAGATGCCTGGTATTCAACTTTGTTCTTATCAAAAAATTGTTCGAGACGCCTTTGGGCAGTTCCTCCCCTTTCTCCGAGCTTGAGCGTAACAAATAGCCCCGAAAAAAACAAAAAGGCCACAAATGTAAAGAATAAATACCGTTTGGGCACTTTACCCACGTACATCATCATAAAGCAAGTAGTGCCCAGTAAAGCCGCCGTAGAAATATTGGAACGGAAAATCATTGCACATACAACTGCGATCATAACCATGGGCTCTAGCATCAAATTAAAGCCGTTCCAGCCACTTTTAAACCGCCGGGCTAACACCAGTGCAAGATGAGCAATAAGCGCCACTTTGGCTAGTTCAGAAGGTTGGAAACGACGGTTTACAAACGGAATTTCAACCCAGCGGGAGGCGTCATTGACACTAACTCCCTTGAAAAAAGTAAATGCCAACAAGATGAAAGAAACCCAAACGCCTAAACGAGAAAATACAACAAACTTTGTATAGGGGATACGGTGAACAAAGTACATTACCACAATAGCGAGCCCAGCTGACTGGATTTGCTTGTATAGCAGATACTCTGTATCGCCGTTGTATTCAAGATACGATTCCATCACGCTGGCGCTATACACAACCGGCACTCCTCCAATGAGCAGGAATAATGCTACGCCCCACAGCCAAGGGTCACCTTTCAGATTGCGAGCGAACCAAGCTTGGGTAGTTTCCACTCCTTTTTGCAACGTGTCAAACATTGGCTTGTTATTCTTTTTTTACAAGATTCATGACTTCACTTCTAAACTGATCGCCTCGATCCATGTAGTTTTTGAACAAATCAAAACTGGCACAGGCCGGCGATAATAGTACCACATCGTTGGGCTGTGCCCATGATCGGGCCTTGGCCAATGCATCTTTGAGATCGTCTGTCACGTACATGGCGGGCACAATGCTACCAAAATAATCCGTAAGCTTGCCCGAATCGGTCCCCAAAGCTATTAATCCTTTTACTTTTTGTCTGACCAGTGGCTCAATCTGGGAATAGTCGTTGCCTTTATCAACCCCGCCGGCAATTAATATAATAGGACTATCAAAACTTCCAAGCGCATAAAAAACTGAATCAACATTCGTAGCCTTGGAGTCATTTACATACTTCACTCCGCTGATAGTTGTTACTAATTCAAGGCGGTGAGGTGCATTCACAAAAGACAATAAGCCCAACCGGATTTGTTCCGATGTAAGCCCTACGGCCTGCGCTGCCAAAATAGCAGACATGGCGTTAATAGCGTTGTGTGGCCCTTGAATGGGCAGCTCGCTCATAAGAATGGAGAAATCATTTCCATCGCTACTCACCCGCAGTGTTCCATCGTCCCAATATCCCCCTGAATCCAATGTATCCTGCAAAGAAATCGCTTTTTTCTGCGCAGGTAATGAGCGCGTACCCAACTCTGTAACTAAGGCTTCGCTCTCTGCAAAATAAATAAAGTCATCGGCTTCGGTCTGATTCCGTGTGATCCTGAACTTTGAGTTGACATATTTCTGAAAATCGTACTCATAGCGATCAAGGTGGTCCGGTGTAATATTCAATAGCACTGCCACATTTGCCCGGAAGGCATACATATTATCTAACTGAAAACTACTAATCTCCAGTACGTAGATATCTTTGGGATCATCAATCACTTGTTTGGCGAAGCTTTCACCCATATTGCCAGCAAGCCCAACCGACAGGCCGGCTTCCCGGAGAAGATGATAAATAAGTAACGTCGTCGTCGTCTTACCATTGCTTCCCGTAATGCCAATCAGCGTCGCATTCGTGTAGCGAGCCGCTAGCTCTATTTCTGAGATAACGGGAATGCCTCTTTTGTAAAGCTCTTTTACAAGGGGAGCTTTATCAGGTATTCCCGGACTTTTTACTACTTCATCTGCCGCCAAAATAACTGCCTCGGTATGTTTTCCTTCTTCGAAAGGGATATTTTCTTTTACGAGAAGTTCCCGATAGTAGGGCTGTAATTGACTTAGATCCGATAGAAAAACATCAAATCCTTTGGCTTTCCCTAGCAGAGCAGCTCCGGTACCGCTTTCTCCACCTCCTAAGATCACAAGTTTCTTTTTGGCTACTTCTGTCATTCTTTATCAAAGGGTGTTTTGAATGTAAATTTCGGAGAAATTACGACTCTATCGTACTAAAATATGTAAAAAAGGGGGATGAATAGCCCCCCCCGCCAATCAGTTTCAGGACTTACGCCTGCATTTTGCTATTTAGCTTCTTCCTCTGCCTTCATCTTATTAGCGGCACGCACTATGAAGAAGATCACCAGAGCAATAATCAAGAACTCAATTAAGGTTTGAATAAAATTACCATACATAACGGCAACTTCTGTTTGATCACCTACGGCTTCTTTGAGTACGATTTTTAGTTCCGAGAAATTAACTCCGCCCAAAACCAGGCCCAAAACTGGGTTCAGAATATCTGAAACCAGTGAGGTAGTAATTTTGCCAAAAGCAGCACCAATAACCACACCAACTGCCAGATCAAGGACATTCCCCTTAGCAATAAAGGTTTTAAATTCTTGTAGCATACGATTAAATATTTAGATCAGAATAAGGAAAGCAATGTAAAAAGACACTAAAAAGTATATAAAAACCCAATAGACATCGACTGCGCAAACTGGATATCAGTACTCTGGTCTTGATCATAAATCGCAATGACACCAAGGTTAGCATTCCAGTACTGGTTAATCTTAGCAGTAAGCATTGCATCCAGGCGATTATCAATAGCACCCAGTTTTTTGTAGTTTGCGTACATCAGATAGCGACATTTCAAATTGACATTCTTGGCGATATCCTTATCAAAATTAGCTACGATCTGCATCAGGGCTACTTCGTTACGGATTTTTTTTCCGACGGGTACTCCGTAGTTTTTAGGAAAGGTTTCATGTAAGTTCAGGTCTGATACGATTGTTTGCCGTATAGCTCCTGGCGAAAGTGTCACAAAAAAATAGGGAACCGGCTTGTACTCAACACCAATCGCTTCCGTAATATAAGCTGGTGAGAAAAAGCCCGAAATCTTATTGGTCTCTTGGCCCGCAGAGGATGTTTCTTTGTACTCATAGCCCGGGGTAAACTGCGACAGGAAATTAGCATTAGCTATCAGGCTCCATTTGTCGGCAATTTGTCTTCCGTATTTTGTATCAAAAAACAGGCGGTCTACGCTCTTACGACTTTGTTGCCCTTTGTTACGTACAATACCATACTGAGCCTGAAAGTCATTCCGCCAACTATCTTTTCCTTTCTTATATTCTCCTAACGCATTAAGGTAAATACCGAAAGCAACCGAACTAACAGCACCTCCCGTCCAATTTGAGCTAAAACTTCCCTGATTCAAATTCACTCCAAATTCAGTTTTCTTTTTCCAGTAGGAAGTGTCTTGGGGCATTTCATTTTGAGCGAGCAAGGGAGAAGCGCTAAGTAACCCCGCCAGAACAGCAAGTATATAGTGCCTTTTCATCATGTACGTATTTAATTTATAGGGTGTTAAAAATTTCAACTTTCTTAGACTGAAATAATTGCATCGGTATAACAATGGTAGCATCTTGGCATTGAATCGTTACGGACACATTATCGATTTTGGTAATAGTACCTTTTGCATCGTCAAGTTTTACTATTTGGCCTTCTTTATACTTATTGCGGCTATACATAGATGCAATCATATTAGAAAGTACATCACGCGAGGCAATTCCATACCCTAATGCAAAGGCACCGATTACTCCACCTATGATTAAGATAAAAGTAGATTCCAAAAGATTAGTATTAATCCCGATCTGGCCCAACGAACTGATAAAAGTGATGATCAGGAAGAAAAAGAAAACAACGTTTCCGATCAACTTAGCCGAAGAGATATTAAACGATTTACACACTGCTACGATTGCTCCTTTGATGGCATCCGCCAGCATGATTCCAATTTGCAGCATGATCGCAGCTGCAATCAATTGCGGGATAAAATTAACTATCGATAGCACCATGCTTGTGATAGCATCGACACCAAGTGTTTCGGTTGCCGCAGTCAGGAAAACCAATAAAATAAAATAGTATAAAACTTTCGCTACAATTTCACTGAGTTTTATCTCCGTTTTTAAATGTTTAACTATACTAATATCATTCAGTTTATCTCCTATCTTATCAAAACCTACCCTTCTAAGTACTTTCTTTATCAAAGTAGACACCAGCTTTGCTACCAAATAGCCAACGAGAAGAATAATAATACAACCGATAAGACGTGGCACAAAGCTGACAAACTGACTTATGAGTGTATTGAAAGTGTTGATCAGGATTTCAGTAATATTAGGTAGAGTCTGCATAGAGGTAATTTGGTGCAAATTAATCGTTTAAGGTCGCATTGGAATCACTACTATTAGGAATACTCATCAGAGCCACTTTAAAGAAACCGTCCATAAATTGGGAGACAATTTGAACAGTATCTCGTATTACATCTAGTTCAGATATCAATGCCTTTTTAAGATACTCGGGGACTTTATCATTGGGTTCCAGTTCGTCAAGAGCTCCTTTTACCATAATTATCTATTTAAGTTACTAATGATCTCGATCAGCTTTGACAACAAAATACCCCAGAACAATACTGTTTCAAGATAGCTTACTCGTAGCTTATCCCTTGTACGAAGTAACCTCATCTTCGCTGCGCTTTCAGTAATTTTAAAAACACTCGCAATTTCACGAATGCTAAGTTCGTCCTGATACTTCATCAGCAGGATGCTCTTCTCCTCAGTATTTAGCACATTCATGGCCGTACCCAGACGTTTCGTTTCAACCTCAGGATCCTCAAAGAGTGTATTCAGATCTGTGTCGTCAGGTACCTCTATTTCATCATCTGAATAAACTTCCTTACGTTTTTTATTCAGTCGCAACTGATCCATGCAATAGTTATAGGTAATAGAATATAACCACGTCGAGAATCGGGCATTTTCTTTGTAGGTTCCTAGTTTTAGAATGAGTTTCAAAAAAATATCATGAACAAAATCTTCTGCTTTTGCCTGATCCTTTACAAGAGAAAGGCATTTTCGATAAACCCGATCAGAGTACCGTTCATAAAGTTCTTCAAAAAATTGATTCCGCTGCGTTTCTACGAATAAATGAACGAGCTCCTCATCGGTGTAGATTATATCTCTACGCATTGTGACTACTGTCTAGAAAAAAAAGCAACTTTCCTTGTGATAATTTTTATTGGCATAATAATTATCCTAAGTAACAAAAAAACCTCGTATTCTGAAAATACGAGGTTTTTTTGTTACAATAATCCTGCCTGTGAGGTGAATTACGCTCCGATCGCTATACGCTTGAATGATGTTACGGTAAGACCCTTTGCGGTTTTCTCTAATAACTGACGGATCGTCATGGATGAATCTTTCACGAAATCCTGATTCAAAAGAGTATTATCGCGGTAAAACTTATTTAGTTTCCCCATCGCTATTTTCTCAAGCATAGCTTCTGGCTTACCTTCAGCACGTGCCTGATCTTTTCCAACTTCAATTTCACGCTCGATGGTGGCAGCATTAACTCCGTCTTTATCCAAAGCAACAGGCTTCATGGCAGCAATCTGCATCGCTACGTCTTTACCAAGATCACTAACGTCAGTACCATTAGCACCAGCAAATCCAACAAGTACACCTAACTTACCATTTGAGTGGATATAGGGTACTACCTGCTCCGCTAATACGCTTTCGTAAGCTACGATGTCAAGCTTCTCTCCAAGCTTTCCTACCAAGTCAATGATATGCTCCGACAAAGTACGGCCGTCAGCCAAAATAGATGTCAACAAGGTTTCTTTATCAGTAGCATTGGTAGCTACCGCTGTATCTAAAACGGACTGAGCCAAGTTCTTGAAATCCTCTACCTTAGAAACGGGCTCGGTTTCACAAGCCAGGGCGATCAACTTTCCGTTGCTACCGTCTTCACTGATGTGTGCCAAAACTGCTCCTTCCGAAGTGGCGTTGTCAGCACGCTTAGCTGCTACTTTCTGTCCTTGCTTGCGAAGAATATCTACCGCTTTATCAAAATCGCTATCTGCTTCGGTAAGGGCTTTTTTACAGTCCATCATTCCGGCGCCAGTCATTTGGCGAAGTTTGTTTACGTCTTGCGCAGTAATTGCCATAATCTGTTTTCTTAATGAATGTTATTATTTCGAATCAAAAAACTTTTCAACAAAGGAACGTAACCTACGCTATCCCAATTGTAAAATACAGTAGCCCATAGCAGGGAGGCTACGGGCTACTCATCTATCTATATTCAGATCATACTATCAATAGTTGGTACCTGAACCGTACTCCACAGCAGTGATTACTACTGCTCGGGATTAATCTTCGTCATTATCTTCTGCAACTGCGGCGGCAGGAGCTTCGCTAGCAGCTGCACTTTTAGCATCACTCTGACGCTTAGCTTCTTCCTCTTCGGCAAGACGCTGATCATCCTTATCCTGCTTACGCTCCATCAATCCTTCTTCAATGGCTTTACCAATAGCGATGGTAAGCAGAGAAATAGACTTGTATGCGTCGTCGTTTCCCGGGATTGGGAAATCAACTAGGTCAGGGTTCGAGTTTGTATCGCAGATAGCGAATACGGGTATGTTGAGACGCTTAGCCTCAGATACAGCAATGTGCTCACGCTTTACATCAACAATGAAAAGAGCCGCCGGCAAACGAGTCAGGTCAACTACACCACCTAACACTCTGTCCAGTTTTTCTTGTTCACGGGTAAGCATAAGTCTTTCGCGCTTCGCAATGTTTTTAATCGTGGTTTCGTCTTTGAGCATTTTTTCAAGGCTCTGTAACTTTTTAAGCGATTTGCGAATTGTGCCGAAGTTGGTAAGCATTCCACCTAACCAACGGTCTGTTACGTACGGCATTTTGAGGCGCTTGGCCTCTTCCGTTACGATCTCTTGTGCTTGCTTCTTCGTCGCTACAAACATGATCTTACGACCAGAACGTACGATTTGCTTTAAAGCACCTTCTGCTTCACCAATGCAGCTAAGCGTTTTATTCAGGTCAATAATATGAATACCGTTCTTCTCCATGAAAATATACGGTGCCATACGGGGGTCCCATTTACGGGTAAGGTGACCAAAATGCACACCGGCATCTAACAGGTCTTTGTATTCTAACTGTGCCATTTCTCTAATTATTAATAAGGTAAAAATGAACATTTCTTTCGCAGCACAGTACATCGGGCACGATAAGTACTGTCTGGACTTTTAATAGTGATTTGCTTTGGACTGATGGCCACCTGTCTTTGTAAGAAGGTAACCATGACCATTCCGAAAAAACTATTAACGCTTCGAGAACTGGAATTTTCTACGAGCTTTCCGGCGACCGTATTTCTTACGCTCTACCATGCGAGGATCACGCGTGAGGAATCCTTCTTTCTTCAAAGCGGGACGGTTTTCGACGTTGTACTCAACCAAAGCACGTGAAATAGCCATACGGGCTGCTTCTGCTTGTCCGGTTACTCCACCACCGCGTACGTTTACTTTGATATCATAGCTTTCGCCATTATTCAAAGTAGCAAACGGCTGCTGAAGTACAATCTGGTGTACTTCGAATGGGAAATACTCCTTGTAGTCACGACCGTTAACTTTGATTTCACCTTTTCCGGGCATCATGTAGATACGCGCCACGGCGGTTTTTCTTCTACCAATTGTGTTGATAACTTCCATGTGTAGGTTGTCTTTTCGACTTACAACTTAATTTCTTTGGGCTGTTGCGCAACATGCGGATGCTCCGCAGCGGCATACACAAACAGGTTTGTAAACAAGCGACGTCCCAAACGATTCTTGGGAAGCATACCTCTTACCGCTTTTTCAAGCACGCGCTCGGGATGCTTACTCAGCAACTCACGAGGGGTTTGAAAACGCTGTCCGCCGGGATAACCCGTGTGACGAACATACACTTTGTCGGTCATTTTCTGACCAGTCAATTTGATTTTATCGGCGTTGACAACGATAACGTTATCACCACAGTCAACATGGGGGGTAAAGTCCGGCTTATGCTTGCCACGGATGATCTTGGCCACTTCGCTCGCCAAACGGCCAAGCACAAGGTCCTTCGCATCGACTACTACCCACTCCTTATTCACTGTGTTTTTGTTCGCCGAGATTGTTTTGTAGCTTAACGTATCCACGATTAACAAAAAGATTTATAATTGATTTTCAGTATTTTACACAATAAAATGCCTGTCCCACCTGAAAATAGGACTGCAAATATAGAGTTTAACAATTTGAATTACAAGCAGGTGCCTTAATTTATGTTCTCAGCAAGGGTAAAAGGATTCGTCTGAATAGTGGGCCTATACGTTCCATTGTGGAAAAATACCCTAAAAAGAGTAAAAAAAACCTTCTATCTGTTATTAAGTCACGGAAACTCACGCTACTAGCCCCCTTTACAGATTATTTTCTAACTCCCAGTATGAAACACTATATACTACCCTTGATCCTGGTTTTTACTTTGGAGAGAAGTACGGCTCAGATTGTACGACATCCTATTCCCGATAGACTAGTAGTACTTACCTTCGACGATGGCGTAAGTACCCATGCTACTACCGTGGCTCCGCTACTCAAAAAGTATGGCTTCGGGGGTACGTTCTTCGTTTGTGAGTTTCCTCCTGACTTTGATGATAAGCACAAGTACATGAGCTGGGAGCAGATTAAAGAACTAGACAATATGGGGTTTGAAATAGCAAACCATACTCTCACCCACAAGCACGTGGACAAGCTTACTAAGGAGCAGCTTATTGCCGAACTGGACTCACTGGAAGGACTCTGCACTGCTCGTGGAATACCCAAACCCGTCAACTTTGCCTATCCAGGCTATGCTATCCATCCGACAGCCTACGAAGTACTACAAGAAAAAGGCTACCACTTTGCCCGCATCGGCGGCGACCGGGCCTATAATCCTACCAAAGATCATCCCTACTTGATACCGAGCTATAGTACCCTAAAAGATAATCGGGAGGTGATTATGAAAGGCTTTGACGAAGCAAAAAACGGAAAGATCGTGATCCTGACCATCCACGGCGTACCCGATTACGCCCACGACTGGGTGACTACCCCACCAGCACTTTTTGAGGAGTACCTAAACTACCTGCGGGACAACAACTTCAAAGTAATTTCCCTCTGGGACCTGGATCAGTATATTGATTTTAAAGAGGCGGCTAAGGTAATTACCATTCCTACGCGGTAATTACCCTAGCCATACGGTAGACAAGTAGCGGTTAGCTAAGTATAATAAATTTATACAAAAAATTTGATATCCAGAGTATTATTTAGCTTTTTGGATAAACTAAAAATGAAAACTATTTCTGTGATAGTAAGTGTTCAGGCAAAATTAGTATATATCTATTCTCTTCGTCCAATAGGACGAAATGCGAAGTTCATTAAAAATTTGACAGAAGAGCAAAAAGGTTCTTTACAACGGGGCTATTCTTATGGAAAAAGCCCGTTGTATAGCAGAAAGTGTCATT
>JBDNFP010000477.1:0-2596 GCA_041689775.1 Spirosomataceae bacterium | reverse complement strand
CTTACGACCGAACCTGTCAAATCTTTTCGTCTTTGGGTTCCGTAACCCACCACAACTACTTCTTCCAGTGATTTTGTGTCAGTTCGCAAAGTAATCTCAATCTGACTTCCCACTACTACCTCCTGGCTCACGTACCCCACAAAGCTGAATACTAACACTGGCAAGCCGGTCTCTGGCACGTCCAGTTCAAAGCGTCCGTCCGTGTTGGTCGTCGTGCCGCGCTGAGTGCCTTTGAGTACCACACTCACGCCAGGTAGCGCCACATTGTTCTCGTCGGTCACTCGGCCGGTTACCTGCCGGTCGACGGGGAGGGTAACTTCCCTTGGAATTAAGCCCGTAGGCTCGTTAGTTTCTGACTTACTCTTTCGCAACAAAATCCGATTCTCTATGACTTCATAATTAATATCGATCGGCTTTAACACCTCCTCGAGTACGGCTGATAGCTTCCGATTGGTGACGTTCAGCGACACCCGCTGTCCAGACTGAATCTTGGTGCTGTACACAAACTTTACTTGCGCTTCCTTCTCAATCTGATTCAGGATTTCTTTCAGCTCCATTTTCTCTCCACGGATGGAAATAGGACGGTTGAGTACCTCCTGTGCGTGGGTACTGTGGGCCATCGAAAGGCTGCCAAAGAATGCCAGTAAAAGCAATTGTGCAAATGTAATCTTCATAACCTTCCACAATTTTTTGGGAATAGGTACCGGTTTTTTCATAGTTTTACTTGTTTTTTAATGAGCAAAAATTGAGAAACAGCACCCTCCCACAGATTGGCGTTTGTAGAGGGTGATCAAGTGAAGCCGAATGTGTGTCCAGCACATTCGGCTTTTTTATTGGCAACCGTTGCCCTTTATAAATACCACGGTTCCCCTTTTTTCGTAGGTGGCGTCGATGGACTTACAAATGAGTTCCAGCTGGGTAAACATAGATAATCCGTTCAGGTCGGCGGTAATACGGCAATCTTTAACGGTGGCATTGGAAATTACAAATTCGATTCCGTAGAGTTGGGTGAGTTCAGAAAGTACCTTCTCAAAGGTGGCCTCTTTATAGAGAAGGGAAGCTTTTAACTCCTCCTGAGATAATACAGCAACTGGTTTTTCTACAATACCAGGTGTGATGTTATGGGTGTTGGCATCATAGAGTACCCGTTGATTAGGGGTGATGATTACCCCGTTGCGGTCGTGTTTCTGAGTATGATCTTGGGTATAGACAGATACCTTACCGGTACTAACCGATACCTCCGTGGTTTTGCCTTGCTCATTTTCTCGGATACGGAAGCTGGTGCCTAGCACTTCGGTCACCAATTCACCGGTATGGACCACGAAGGGTTTGGTCACGTCCCTCTTTACTTTGAAGAATGCTTCGCCTTTGAGATATACCTCACGCCTAGCCTGATTAAATGTTTTCTCGTACACGAGGCTACTATGGTGGGTAAGTAGTACCGTAGTGCCATCGGGCAAGGTTACTTCCTGTTCGGTTGAATTGGTGTTTTTGACCT
The DNA here is from genome assembly GCA_041689775.1 of Spirosomataceae bacterium. Taxonomy (GTDB): domain Bacteria; phylum Bacteroidota; class Bacteroidia; order Cytophagales; family Spirosomataceae; genus JBDNFP01. The sequence continues at coordinate 1,098 of JBDNFP010000477.1, read as the reverse complement.
CAATGCCCGTTTGTTCTCTCACCAAGGTTGCTACCAATGACTCGGATTCGTTGGTCGACTGGGTGTAAAACCATACTAGGCCGAGAAGCAGCGAGGCTGCAATACCCGAAAGCCACGCCAAACGAATAATTTTGCGATTAACAGTAGGACCTGTTTGCGAACGGATGGCTTGCCACATCCGCTTTTTGATACCTTCTTTTTGTGCATCAGGTAGGGTAAGATCTACCATATTCGCCGGAGCTTCGTACCACTCGGTCAGGAGTTGGTCCTCTTGCTCGGTGGTTTGCCCTTCCAGGTAGCGTTTTAAGAGTTGGTTAAATTCTTGCTGGGTCATGTTGATGAATGCGATTGACGTCTTAGTTGTCAGTGTGATATTCTTTGAGATTTTTTTTCAGAAACCTCAAAGATTTGGTGATGTGGTACTCCACGGCTTTTTCGCTCAGGTTGAGTCCCTGGGCAATTTCACGGACTGATTGGTTTTCGAAGCGGCTGCGCTTGAATACCTCGGCGCTCTTTTCGGGTAGTTGGCTGAGAACTTTCTCTACGGCCTCGGTCAGTTGCGTGTAGTTGACGATATCGTCGGTGGTATGGTGCTCACGTAGTTCCTGAAATATGAGATACTCCTGGTACTTGCGGTAGCTGATTTGTGATTTGATATAATCGTAGACCTGATTCTTGACGGCGATGGTGAGGTACATACCCAAATGCCGGATCATTACTTCCGCGCGACGGCTCCATAGTTTCAGAAAAACCTCCTGCACCAGCTCTTCTGCTTCTTCGCGAATTCCGGTTTGCTGGTAGGCAATGCTGTACAACTTGTACCAGTAACGCTGGTATATTTCTTCGAAGGCCGGCATTTTGCTTTCCCGAAGAAAAAGTACCAAACGTTCGTCGTCGAGCTGTTTTAGAGACATGGGTTTAAGGATAAGGCCATAATTACCCATTATAGTAGAACAACTCCTACTGTACCCTACTAAAATGAAAGGATTAAATGGGAAAATCGGATTTTTGTAGTTCCTCAACAACAAATCTCCTTTTTTCCCATGAAGCAGAGCCTCATCGACGAAATTACGAAAGTTCTAAAAAGAGTGCCAATCG
>JBDNFP010000476.1:0-3667 GCA_041689775.1 Spirosomataceae bacterium | reverse complement strand
GGTTGCGCCCGCAGGATTTTGAAAACAAGGAGGCGCTTCACATGAGGATAAATCATATTCTTGAAAAGTACGGGAGACGAGAGTTTTCCATCCATTTCTCAATTAAATAAATGTATGTTTAAATACGGCCGACTACTTAATGCTGTAAAACTACCTATATATCAAGACTAGTCATCGGTTTGTAAAAATCAGCCTGGCCTAAGTCTACTTAGACCCTTGCTAACTTCCTTCCTCGGCGCTATTTCCAGTAGCTCCACTCAAATGCCCGTAGCTTTTAATCATTGCGCCCGGAGATCTCCCAAACGGCCCACCGCTATGATGACGACTGGTGCGGGCATTTTTTACCAGTAAACCCAACTTCCCGAAAGACTGCCGTCCGCCGCTCGAAGCTTTCGGGAAGTTCAAAAAGCGAACAAACTAACCTCTCAACCTTACTACAGAGCAACCGACCGCCTACTTAAACATCGCAAAATTCATCGTCGTCCCGATTCGGAAAACGGTTCTTTTGTACTTGAAATCTTCAAAACTATTGGCAACCTCAACGCGGAAGGGAAAGCGGATACCTATATCGAGGCCATAGCCCAGCTCCGTATAATTAGTAGAAGTTGGCGTGGCGAGGTAGTGAACAAAGAAATTCTCTTTGATACCCAGAACCCGAAACCAAGTAAGTTGGGTAAGAAGGAATTGGCGTAGTTCCATCAACAGGTGTGCTTCCAGGAAACGTTCGGATGTACTGTACCGGTAGTAGTCCAGCATCCGGAACGTACTGACCGGATCGCCGTATTGGAAAAAAAACTGATTACCGGCAAAGTGCGCAAAATCGGGAAACTGTACGGCTTTATTGTTCAGGAAAGCTCCGGCGGCCACATTATAGCTTAGTTTACTGCGAACACCCGTGGAAAAACCGTGGGCAATACCCAGCTTTACAAAATCAAAATTCACATCACTCCCAAAGGCATTCTTTATACCCTTACGGTAGTTAATCGAAAGCTTAGGCGAGTCATCGTCGTAGTAGGTCGTTTTGCCGCCTCTGATTTTGTAGGTCTGCCAAGGTTTGTAGAATGCGGAGACTCCCACGGTCAGAGCCTGATGCGTGGGTACTCCCGGATTTAAAATTCTATTCTGTAACTCGATATTATTCGGCTCATTCGACGTAAACGATCGATTTTTCCAATCAATCCACCGGCAGGAATTTATGTTTTCCAGATTTTGTAAAGACCGCCGGTTGGCGTACTCGACGTTCGCTTTTAACTCGAAGTGTTGGTTGTTCTGCCGGGTTTTAAAGTCTAGACGTATGAAATTTTTCTCATAATTTTTGATGAAGTTTTGTTCCAAAAATAGGGTAGTAAGGCTATTCAGAAACGGCGACATCGGACTATCAGGATTAAATTGCGAGACGGTTTGTCCACCCGTAACACTAATCTCATGGCTCTTCCATGCGTAGTCCAGTCCGCCCGTGGCCATCAGTTTTTTGCGGCCAAAGGAGTACCGGGTTAAACCATTGACTGAAAGTTCACTCTGTTATCGGAGAATGTAAGTCTGGATGCCATCAGGGTTGATATTCAATACCTTCTTGTCTTTCTCTTGTTTTCCCTGCTTGTATTTAAGTTTTAATCCAACGCCGTTCAAGACGAGCCCTTCCACGGTATTGACCTGAATCCCCGGTAGTGGGCCTACGTATTGCACCCTCCACGGACTTTTCTTACCCAACGCAAAGGTATGTCCCGAGATCAGACCGCCAACAAAGGGAGAAACTTTCGCATTCCCCATTTTTTGCGTCGAATCCCTGGCCGATGCTTTGAGACTATCCCGTTGGGATTTGGTGCCTACGTTGATAATCACAAGGCTATCGAGGCGGGTATAGCTTTTCACTTCGGCTTTGGTCAAAGGCACCGTTCGTATTGAATCCCAGAAGGCAGTACTACGCAGGCCCGCCAGGGAATCAACCACCGTAGAATCCTTCCGGGTATTGTTCATATCCACATCCAGGCCCTTTTCTTCCTTCTCTTTCAATTCCTGTTTTTCGTACTCCTTCATCAATTTTCGTAAGTTTTTGGCCGAGAATTCCTTTTGTTTCGTCACGAGATCTTCCAGCTTTTCGGTCTTTATTTCGCGGTTAGTTAGCTTCACTCTTTTAACGTCTTCCTTCTCTTTCTTGACATCAAGCACCACAATGTCGGGCTGAAAAGCGGGATTAATTTTCAAGGTCGAAAAGGTCTGCGAAATAACCAGATCCCCTTTTCCTTTGATTCCATATAAACCACCTTCGATATGAAACTGCTGATTCACGGGCATCCATACGTTTTTTACCGGACTGTACAGTTGTTTGATGTTAATAGTAAATCCGGTGTTCGCCGTTTCGAGGTTGAGGTTGTAGATACTCCACTCACCCTCAATAATCTGGATCGTGCCGCGGTACACGCCTTCCCCGTAGGAGCGCGGAATAACCTTGATTTTGTTTACCTCAATGCCATTTTCACGAAAAGAACCTACGTATTCAAACTTGTAATAGGCAAAGGCTTTGGGCGAAAGTGGCGATACGGCCCCGACCACAATCGGTTGGTAAAAGCTAGTCAGGAAGTACTGGTTGGCACTATTAAAGCTTTTATCCTGACTATTGCGCGAGGCAATGATACGCTGCTTATAGTTGTTGGGCTGCGTAAAGTCAACGATGGATACCGTTTCGTTCAGGATCGGCACTCCTTTTTTGAAATTCACTTCTTTTTCCATTTCCTTCAATTCCTTCTTGTACAGAAACTCCAACGGAAGGTCGGTAACCACAAAAGACGATTTGCTGTACGCTTTTGCCGTGTAGCTATCTACCTGCAAAAAATGGTAGCGGCTTTTAGCAATGGCCCGCCGCATGATGGTATAGGCCGGGTCTTCATCTTTACTACCAATCCTGACTTCGCCCAGATCAAACACTTGCTCAGCCAACACCGGATCAAAATTTTCCATGCGGTTTTCGAGGGTAAGGGCTTTCATACCTGTTTTATAGCCCAGGTACTGGAAAATAATCTCGTAGTAGCCGGGTTTTAGGTCAAGTTGATACTTACCTTCCTCGTTGGAGATAGTACCGATGCTAGTCCCTTTCACGATGACCCCGGCAAAAGGCAATGGCTCGCCCTTGATGTTTTTGACGGTACCTTTCAGGCCAGAAACAGAAAACTCTGTTTGGGCGAATACCCTGCCAACGACCATCAAGACTAAAAGCACAAAATAAATAGAAAGCTTATTCATAGGATTCCGCAGGGCATTTCAGGTACAGTAACGTACGAAAGTTATTTAATTTTAACAGGTAGTTTGTTTTAAGATGGGAAGAACGGTACAATGGTTGTATATCATGTACCTACATTTACCCGCAGCAAAATATGAAAGAAATTGATATCTCAAAGTGAAACGTGCTGGCGGGTATTTAGAAGATTAGGAATTACCTGATTTTAATATTCTGGTAGTAACTATTCCTGCCAGTATCCAATCTTATTTTGGAGCTATGAAAACCTTTATTGAAAGAAGAAATCTACGTTTTAGTAACGATTAAAAAATAACTTGGTAAAATTGCTTTTCACCTCACGACTAACTTACATTGATCAGCGAAGACGAAATCAGATATTACAGTCAACTGGACGAGCGCCAGCAGCGGGTTTTCCTCGGCTTGAAAGCCAAG
>JBDNFP010000475.1:0-7378 GCA_041689775.1 Spirosomataceae bacterium | reverse complement strand
CGATGGGTAAGAAAGCAACTATCTCATTATCAGAACCTAAAAATAGTAGGGTAGAGTAGGCTTGGACCACCCTACAATCCAGATTACAATCCGGATGATAAAGTTATAGCTTCTATTCCCATAAAATTACCAAAGGGCAAATTCAAATTATACATAAACGCTGACTACTCCGGCAAAGAGCAGTTTATTTTTCACCCTTTATTCGCTAGGAAAGGGTGGGTAAAAGTTCAGGTTACCTCTAAACTTTGGAATCCTGCTGATACTAACCGAAGGTATATCTCTACGGTACCTGGACTTGGGTTTGGTGGAATACAAATAGTACCTGATACGAATTTGTAAGAGTGCAGGCCGGGCTATGCAGGGATTTGCAATTATGGTAGCGGTTTGAGCATCGTGTGCTTAGTCTTGCGCCCTCCTGATCCTGTCAGCATCCCCATAGAAGAAGACAAGGCACATTCTTAAAATTATGGATCGAGCTCTTTACAAACATTTCTTTACCTTCAATGATGCAGATTTGCAAAAAAAGTTCGTGCATTTACAGCCTTTTGCAGGGGAGCAACAGATAACGGTCGAAAACATACTTAACAACGACGAGGCTAGCCTATCCACTTACGTACTCCAAAAAGGGACTATATGGGCCGATATGCTCTATGCGGGATGGCCGGGGTTGAATGTTGTGAGCGCGCACGTAATGTACTTGATGCCGCCACAGGAGTCCAGTTTTACCCCGTCACTATACTGGATAAAAACTTTCTGGATATGAATTACTACGGCATGCGGATTTTGGGTAAAAGTGGGCCGCATGTGAAGGAGCTTAGCAGACAGGAAGTAGCAACAAGGATTCCAGGTGGACCCACCTATATCAAAAAGGTAGGATTGTATTTTACCCCCGGAAGCTGGGATGGAAGTGATTTTTTTAGACCTGAAGGCACTTTGAACATTTTCATAACCTCTAAAATAAAATCTTTGGTAGAAAAGCATAAGTTGACGAACATCTTAATGAACCCCATTGTGGATGTCGAAACGTTTTAACAGTTGTAAAATCACCGAGTCTTTACATAAATTGATCGGATTACCACTGTTTTAAAAAATGCCGATTAACAATGAGAGAGAAAGAAGAGCGTGAGTCGGTGTGGCTTTACAATAAGACGAGGTACCTCAGCTTGTGGTGTATCATTGCCTACATGGGAATACACCAGTACGATGGCAAATGGAGTCTGCCCATTTTGGCCTGGCAATTACTAGGCGTTCTTGCCGGATCGGTTGGGGTCAAAATTGTCAGTACCCTACTGCTGCTGGGCTGGGTTTATCTGTGGGGGGTGTTCATCAGGGGATATATCAGTTCGGTTACCCGGCTGCTTGTTGTACTCATTGGTCTGCATGCTTTTGCGCTATTCAGTGGGTACCAACAGATTGAGCTGTTTGGAAAATGGGGCTATTCAGGCATACATGCTGTACTGTATGTACTTCCTTACGCGCTCTTCATTGCCGGGAGTGTGCTACTCTTGCGAAGAATCAGGGCGCAAAAAACGGAACATCATTTCTAGTAAAATTATCCTTCAACAGCTAGTAAAGGCCAAGTATGGTTTCCAGAATTAGCAGCTGTATTTTTATCCTGACAGGAGTTTTTGGGTAGCAATTAATAGCTTTTAGAATTAGGTAGTGGTATAGCCCGATCTGTCATGGTCGGGCTATTTTTCTTTTTAGATAGAACCTATGCTGATTGCACTACAATTAAGTCAGCTCCTTTCAATACTAGAAAACGTACACGCAGATCCGGGATTGTTTGCCTTTCTGAGGGATAAGTGAAGGGAGAGTGTCACCTTCTCACCACATCTTCAGTCTTGATTAATCGCATTAGTCATGGCCTCATGATGAGATGTTTATAAGTAGTTTGCGCCAAAGTGTAAAAGGTGTACAGGGCCAATTGTTCTCGGGTTTGCGAAGTTTTTGGCTACCCAAATGTCAACGGGAGCGGTAGTAGTGGTACTGGATAAACTCAGGAAGGTACTGCCTGTGAAGGCTCACGCTGCGTTGAAAACGCTAGTTGAACTAACCTCAATTGCAGATTAGGATTAGTTGGTGAAGTCTATAAAGTGCAAGAGCCAGTAGAGTGATGTAAATAAAGACTGAACTTATTTTCCTAGCCAAGAAACCACTTTGATTAACAGGAATATAAGGTTATTTTTTGAGATTTATGGATGCGGGTTTTGTTATCGTGGTATGCCTCTTTTCCTCTTTTAGCCAACCAAGGAACCCTATCCCGTAATATTCAATCCAAAATTCCCCACAAACTCCAAATTTCCGTTCATCTGGATATTCCGCACTGTGATGGGGGCAACGACCTGCACCGGCCCGTATTGATGCGGACGTACTCGTTGGCAAAAGGTGGGCGGCCCGCCGTCCAGACGTTGGGATTGTCCCAGCGGCCCGAGGCCACGGTTTCGATGACGTCAGAAAAGAGGGAGATGGTGGTAAAATTTCGGAAGAGCAGCGTGTCGGTCGTCGTGGCCTGGGTACCGAACCAGTCGTTGAGCACGTCGGTGTATACGCGCCGGAAGTCGATCTGCATGGCGATGTTGCGGTAGGTTTCCCAAGGCATCGGGTCCACGGGCAACAGACCGTTGGTCAGGTCGGGATTGTGCCCCACGGTCTGCCGTTTGATGGCCGTGCCGAACACGAACATCGGGGCCGCTACGCCGTGGTCAGTACCCTTGGAGTCGTTGGACGTGGCGCGGCGGCCAAAGTCCGAGAATGTCATGCCGACTACCTTATCTTCGATACCCTGCAAATGTAAATCCTGCTGAAACGTGGCAATGGCCGTGGACAACTTGCTCAGCAGGGTAGCGTGCTGCCCGACGCTGGAATCCGAAAAACCGACCTGACTCGCGTGTGTGTCGAAGCCCGAGAGGGAGACAAAATAAATCTTGGTTTTCAGTCCACCATGAATGAGTCGCGCCACAATCTTCAACTGGTCGGCCAGAGAGTTGTTGGCCGAGGCGGTGGGGTAGGTGGCCAGGTTGGTTCCCGCGTCGGCGGCGGCCTTGATTTCTGCTGCGTAGCCAATGGACAATACCTGCTGCTTGCGGATGTGCGCCACTAGGTCGCCCGTCGCCGGGGAAAAGTCGCGGCTGACGAGTTGGTAAAAGCTATCGGGATCGTTGATGGCTATGCCCATGGATTGCTGATTGCCCAACAGAGTAGTCGAGGTAAGGTACCCGATCTGAATCGCCAGAGGGTCTTCCATCTCGGCATTGGGGTACTGCGCTGGGTACTCCGGAAAACGGTCTTCCAGGTAGCGGCCCGCCCAGCCCCGGTTGTCGGTTTGGTTGGCATCCACGGCAGTCATCAGGATATCCGTCGAGCGGAAGTGCGATTGGCTGGGATTAGGATACGAAACCGAATGGATGATGGACAAGCCTCCCTTCGTTGTACAACGCCTGCATTCCTGCCATGTTTGGGTGTAGCCCAGTGGCATCGTTTCCGGTTAGCGGGAGTACCTTGTTTTCGGAGATGGCGATGTTGCTGCGCAGCCCCATATAGGCTGAATATTGGTTGCGCGGAATGACGGTGTTGAGGCCATCGTTACCACCGTTTAGGTAGATGATTACTAGCACCCTATCCTGGTAGGCGGCGGTTGTTTGGCGTAGCGCTCGCACGAGTACTGAGTCTCGCCCCAAGGCTTTCACTCCGAAGCCATCCAGCAGAACGGGTAGAATCATGGAGGAGGTAGCGGTAGTAGCGGCGGTGGTTAAAAAATCTTTGCGATTCATGATTAATGATAGACCGGGTCGCCGGTGCGGTGAGTGAATGATATTGGTTACTGCGATCTTATTCTATCTCCCACCCATTCACAATTAAAACACATGATACTCCGCCATCCGCAGCAGGTACCGCATGAGTGACTGGGTGCGCCAGAGGATGGTGTTTTTTTGTCCTGGTCATTGGAGGCGGCCCGGTAGGCGTTCCACTCGTGCTGCCAGGTAACGCGGCTGAATCCCATCATCATAATGGTGTCAATGAGAAAATCCTTCTGGGTTTGGAACAGGTCAGTGGCAAATAGATTCTTTGTGAAACCGTCTAGCACCGCCTCGCATGTGATGGCGGGCGTGTTCAGATCCGAAAAGTTAGGCTGCAGCCCAGTAACCCAGGCGATGATGTCGATCCCCAGCTTGTATCCCGGCTTCACCTGAAACCAGCGCCAGATCAGCGTGTCCGTAAAGTTGCTGCGCAGGGCGAGGGTGGTGGTGTTGATCCAGTTTTTGGAGTAACACGTCTGGTAGTAGGGTTCGTAGCCGAACACCGAGGACTGATCCATGTACTCAAGCTGCATATCGCGGCTGTTCCAGAGGATGAAGTCCATCAACTTGCGAAAGGCTGCGTAGTCGCTTGTTATATCGGGAACGGGCTGCTGAAAAAAACGTAGCGAACCGATGATTAATTCGGCGGGTGATTTTACAATGGGGCCCCGGTTGGCTTCTTCGTAGAACACATCGCTGATGAGCAACTTTTCCACCACGGGCTGAATCGCGTAGCTGTTGCCCGGACTCTTGAAAAAGGCCGCAAGTGGTACGATCACATTGTCCTCGATTTCCTGCGACACATTGGGATTCACGTACCAGCGGTACAACTTCCGGCAAATGAACTTGGGCGTTTCGGGATGATTGAGTAGCATTGTTACAAGATCGGCCAGTTCGTCGTCGCCCCGGAGCGGCCAGTAATAGTAGCAGTACCATAGTTAGTTGAGAAAACTTTATTGGCAGTGTCGTGCAGGTTGCTGATAAATGTAGTCTCGAAACTGGTCGAACCTTCGCTCCAGAAATTGGTATAGTCCCAGCCCGTCAGTACGCGGGCGGGAGCCTTTACGTCGTCCTCGGTGTAGTTATTTTTTCCGGAAAAATCCTTATTACCGACGGTGAAAAACTCCTGCAACTCGCGGGCATAGTTTTCGTTGGGGCTATTTTTTTTGTTCTGATTACCATTGAGGTACCGTAGCATGGCCGGATCTTTGGTAATCTCGATCACGAACGTGCGGAAATTACCCAGGGCGTTGGTTCGCAAGAGCCGCAGGTACTGATCTACAAAACGGTAGTCGTCCACGTCGTTGCGAGTCGTGACGAAGTGGTTCTGCCAAAAAAGGGCCAGTTTGTCCAACAGCGAGGGCGGTACGTCCTGCCGGGCCATCTGACCGATCCACCAGAACTTGACGTAGGTGCCAAACCAAAAATTACGATCCCCGTTGAAGGGCTTATCGAGAAAGGGTTGCCCGGTATTGGGCTTCGATTCGTCAAATTCGAGGGGAGGTGGTGGATTGGCGACGTAGCTTTTGTTGTTGATAAGCTGCTGTACGGCCTGCGTGGGGGTTAGCCCCGTAAAGGCCGTGATTTCGGCGGGCGTAGGGCCGAAGGTGGCTCTACGCAACAAATAAGTCGCCTGCTGCGCACTAAGGGGTAAGGTACGCACATTCAGATAGGGCATTAAGAGAATAGTCAGATTGTAAGCTTCGTAATCTTCTTCTCGGTCTGTGTGTCTATAAAAGTATCAATTCTTGGGGTACGAATATCGTACTTTGTTGCAGATTCTCAAAATAGTTAGGGCAATTGACCCAACAAAGGTAGATTTGTGGCAGAGGGTTGCCCGATTCGCCCAAGATCCCCCACTATTGCCCACCCTTATTTTTTGCTCTGTTACTGTATACACTATGAAACGCAGAGATTTTGTGAACACTACACTGGCCACTGACGGACTCATTTCCGCCATGCAGGCGGTAGCTCAGCCGCACTCCCCACAGGGGGTACCTGCCGCCGGATTCTCCCCAGTTCAATGGCCAACGCCGGATTGAACCGCTTTTCTACGGACATGTATACTTGGTTCTGATCGAATAAAAGTACCCTGGAAATTATTAAAAAAAGCTCATCGGAAGCGCGGAAAGCCAGGTTGGCTTTCTTGATGGCATAGCCCAACTGCGCCCGGTACCGATGTCGGAATACGAAGGGGTGCGGTTCGGCTAAATCGAAGTGTCCGGGATGGGTGGAAAGGAAACGCTCCTCGATTCGAATTCGGTAGTTCAGGGCAAAACGCTTCGAAAACGGTTGGTTACAGGCGGCTTCGTGCCAGGTTCTGAATTTGTATGTTACGGGTCGGGGGTAGGTGTTAGGGTTTTGCGGTTTCTGAGCGGAATAGGTCAGAGCCGCCCCGAAACGCCACGCATCGCTGGCTTTATATACGGCCCGGTTGTGGAGAATCAGCACATGCTGACGGCTGTTGATAAAAAATGTCGGGTGCCAATTTCGTTATGTAGGCTCCATTGTGGGTTGATATTCAGGATACTGTAATAGCGAATCCAGTATAGGCTCTGATGAATAACTTCTTTTTGCGCCAAACCGGTGGAATAGGTAATTAAAAGAATAAGAAAAATGCGTGTACCCTCAGCGAGTGTGCGACTTATGGTAGTTGGTTCAATAGTTAAGAAGCTGAATTCTACTTTTTAACCATTCTATAATTGACCTGTAAGGGCTGAACTTATACTGCTGCTCTGGGAACGGATCGGCGTAGGGACCGAAAGGATGATCGCAGGGCTTTGCGGCGAAGTCGGGCCAATCGCTACTCAGATCTTTGGTAGGCCGGGACTGGGAATTGACAAAAGACGCCACATCCCAGGTTTCTTCATCGGTTAGTTGGGGATGTTAGTAAGTATCTCCAAAGGGCATATTGAGCTTGATAAAGCCCGCAAAAGCCAAAATCCGGTACAGCCCGACTCCTACATTATAACTATTTTTCCCCCAAAGCGGGGGATACGTATAGCTGGTACCATGCCCAGCCATCAAACCCTCTCCATCTGATGGTAACTCAGGCATTTCTGTTCATATACCACTTTTCCCCGAACCGGGTCGGTAGCACGATCCAGTGCTCTTAGCTTACACAATCCCGTGCCGCGTGGTGTGGTTTTCTTCGCTACCCAGCCATTTGAAATAGGCCAATATGGGCCACATTTCACGACTGGTCGAATCCATGCCTTTTCCATTCAGGCTGCGTTCCAGGCAGTCGCTTACGCGCTTGACCTGTCCCTCCAAGGTACCCGAGCGGGCCCGGAATTTGGGATAGACCGACTCGACGGCAAAGTAATTATTGCCCTAGTAGCCTGTCGGACTTAAATAAAAGAATGTGGAAAAGTATGCAAAAATCAAATAAAAGCGACTTTTGACCCTTCTACATTTCGATAGTTAAAGGTGAAAGTGTACTTGGTTGGGTAGTGTCTATAAAGGGTTGATCATTCAGCGACGGAGTCGCCATATGTTCCTGTTTTGAAATAGTGTTTGTTGATGTACATACCAATGACATTGTCATGAATTTGCTCGTTTTTAGAAAAACATATCGT
>JBDNFP010000474.1:0-7875 GCA_041689775.1 Spirosomataceae bacterium | reverse complement strand
GAAAGCGAAAGGCGTGGCTCAGGCTCGTTTTGAATCCCTGCATCAGTTCAGCGCGTTGCACCTCGCTGAGAAAGGGTGTGTTTTTTCGTCCCATGGAACGAAGATAGATTAATGCAAACTAATTTCAATGCCCTACTTACCTCCTTTTATTCTACTTATCAATTTTTCTGATCCCGTACTAGTTCCTCAACCTAACTAACTCATTGGACTTTACTAAACGATACGGACAGTATTGGCCATTTCAGTTTACTAATTTTTTACCATTAATAATCCTGATTTATTTTCATGATAACCAAAGTAACCAAATCACAAGAGCTTTTTGAAAGAAGAAAAAATGCCGTTGCCAATGGAGTAAGTGTATCCAATACCGCCACCGTTCGGGAGGCCAGGGGAGCCACTATTATTGATGAAGATGGGCGTGAACTCATTGATTTTGCCGGGGGTATTGGGGTAGTCAACGCTGGGCATTGCCCCGAACCGGTGGTAGAGGCTATCCGTGAGCAAGCCGGAAAATACCTCCACACCAGCTTTAATGTGGTCACGTACGAGCCGTACATTGAGTTATGCGAACAACTAGCTGACATACTTCCCCACGGCGAGAAAACCAAATCCATGCTCGTATGTACAGGGGCGGAGGCCGTAGAGAATGCCATTAAGATTGCCCGCATGTCCACCAAGCGCCAGGGTGTACTTTGTTTTACGGATGCCTACCACGGTCGTACCATGATGGCCATGACCCTCACCAGTAAGATCAACTATAAGATAGACTGTGGCCCATTTGCCCCGGAAGTATACCGCATCCCTTTCCCGAATTATTACCGATACGGCGGCAGCCAATCCCTTGACGAATTTGTGGAAAAGGAATTGAAACGCCTCGACGAGAGTGGTCATAATCTAGTACCCCCCGAAAGTTTGGCGGCAATTATTGTAGAGCCGATTCAGGGAGAGGGAGGCTTTTACCAGGTTCCAGAAAAGTACATGGAAGGACTGCGAGCTTACTGCGACAAACACGGTATTCTGCTCATCCTTGATGAGATTCAGAGTGGGTTTGGACGTACTGGAAAATGGGCCAGTTGGCAAAACTACGACGTACAACCCGACCTGAGTACCTATGCCAAATCACTTGGCTCGGGTATGCCCATTGCGGCCGTGGTGGGCCGGGCTGAGGTTATGGATGCCGCTGGACCCGGAACCATCGGAGGTACCTACATTGGAAGTCCAGTTTGCTGCGCTGCTGCATTGGCTACCATTAAATTCATGAAGGACGAAAACCTAAATGAGCGGGCCAATAAAATCGGGCAGTTATTCATGGATCGGTTTAAGGCATTACAGAAGGAGTGTTCCGAAATCGGCGATGTGCGGGGCTTAGGTGCTATGAATGCCCTGGAATTTGTCAAAAACGGCGACCCTAACCAACCCGACGTCGATCTCTGCTCCGAAGTAGTCCGAAGTTGCGCCCAACGAGGGCTCGTGCTGCTTAGCGCGGGTACTAATCGAAACATCATCCGTATCCTTTCTCCACTGGTTATCACCGACGAGCTATTCAACAAAGGCCTCGACATCATGGAAGAAGAAATCAGAAAAGCAATCGTAAATGTCGGAGTGGTTTAGAGGAAGCGAGGAGAGGTTAAAAGGGTGGAAATTTAGATTTGGTTAAGGGTTAAAAGGTCAAGAGCTTATTAATTTCCAATCTGACTACCGTTAAGATTTCCAATTCTATTCTATTAGCCCTCGATCAAAGTTTTCCTTTGACCAGTCATAATTTAACCTTTCACCATTTAACCCCTCACCAAAACCCATATCCACTCCTTCAAAATCACTCATTCACTAATTAGTTTTACATGAAACCATTTGCAATTGCAGGAATACAAATGAAAGTATCGGCTACTTATTCCAACGTGGAGCTGATGAAATTGAAACTCAACATTACTATGAATCTTTACCCTTGGGTAGAAATGGTAGTGTTCAGTGAGCTTTGTGCTTATGGTCCATTGTCGCATACCGCTCAGGAAATACCCAACAATTTTGAAGCAGAAATGCAGGCTCTGGCCAAAAAATACGGAATATGGCTGCTTCCAGGATCCATTTTCGAGAAAAGAGGAGACAAGATACATAACACGGCTACGGTGATTAACCCACAAGGCGAAATCGTATCTCGATACAGCAAAATGTTCCCCTTTTACCCATTTGAAGTAGGGGTAACGCCGGGGCACGAGTTCTGCGTATTTGATGTGCCTGAGGTAGGCAGGTTTGGGGTATCCATTTGCTACGATATGTGGTTTCCCGAAACTATCAGGACATTGGCCGTTATGGGTGCTGAGGTTATTCTTCACCCCACGATGACCGGCACCATTGATCGCGACGTAGAGCTATCAATTGCTCGCGCTATGGCGACGGTGAATCAATGTTATTTGTTTGACGTAAATGGCCTCGATTCCGGCGGAAATGGTCGCTCTATCGTTTGTGGCCCTGATGGCCGGATAATTTACCAAGCCGGAGCAACCGAGGAAATATTCCCGATAGAACTCAATATTGATCGGGTGAAGCGAAGCCGCGAACTTGGGGTTCTGCGACTTGGGCAACCGCTTAAAAGTTTCCGGGATCACTTGGGCGATTTCGATATATACAATAAAGGTAGCAAGCATCTCTACCTTGAATCTTTGGGGCCCTTAATCAAGCCTACCAAACTAAATGTATTGAGTCAGCTTAAAAAACAGGAAAGCGAACTGGAACATCAGGTAAGCCGGGTGGACTACAAAGGCGACAATCTCTAATCAGTCCTCTAGGATTAAAGAAATCTAACACTTTATCAAAAAACTTTATGCCACATAGAAACAGGCCCGAAAGCGCACCTTATTTTAGTATTGGGCAGCTTCGGCTAGATCATTGGAACGAACTTAAAAACGAATGCGCAAAACTTTCCCGCTGCAAGGTTGATACCAACGAAGAAGAACCACACAAGGCCCGAGTTAAGGAATTACTCGACCACCTCAAAACCGTAGAACAGTACTACGTATTCCCGGGTAGGTCCAAAGTGGAAAAACTCACCACCTTACTCAATCGAAAAGAATTCACCGCTTTAGCCCACGATGTAGCCGTTACTACCCGCCAACTGGTCAGCGATGCCTATCGAAGTTATCCGCATTCGGCGTTGGAAGAGGAAAGCGAATACGGAGGAGGCAGCGAAAGCAACGAGCCCGCCAAGGGAGTTTCAAAGAATTACTTCGAGGTGCTTTTTGTCGAAGATTTAGTACTGGGAGATGCCACTGCCTTGGAAGAAAAATTGCGTGAACTACGCGATCCGAACGAGCAATTTGCCTACGATATAACGGTACAGCCCTCGTTTCAGGACGCACTGATCGCTCTGCTTTTTAACCATAACATTCAGGCCGTAGTCATTCGGTATGCACCGCCTTACCATTCTTCGTCTATTACGCCCCTGATAAAGCCCTATATTCAGACTGTCCTGAACATTGACCTCGACGATAAGTCAGAAGCCGAGCTCGGGCCGCTATTGGGTGAATACGTGAAACGATTCCGGCCCGAACTCGATATTTACTACGTGACCGACACTTCGTTAAATGACCTGAGAGACAGTACCCTGGAAACGTTCCGACGGATTTACTATCGTCGTGAAGACTTGCAGGAACTGCATTTGGGGATTATCCAGGGAATTCGCGAACGATACGAAACTCCTTTTTTTAGTGCCCTGAAAGAATATAGTCAAAAACCGACGGGGGTATTTCACGCCATGCCTATCTCGCGGGGTAACTCAGTTTTTAAATCCCGCTGGATTAAAGATTTTGGTGATTTTTATGGCCGGAATATGTTCCTGGCCGAAACCTCCTCCACTACCGGCGGGCTAGACTCGTTGCTACAACCCACCGGAACACTTAAAAAGGCCCAAGAAATGGCCTCGGAAGCTTATGGTTCACTGAACACATTTTTTGTAACGAATGGAACCTCTACGGCCAACAAGATCGTGTTACAGGCACTTGTAGAGCCGGAAGATCTGGTACTGATTGACCGTGACTGCCACAAATCACACCATTACGGTATGGTGCTGGTGGGCTCCTATCCGGTCTATCTTGACTCCTACCCGATCGAAAAGTATTCGATGTATGGTGCGGTTCCACTGGCATCCATCAAGGAAAAACTCCTGCAACTTGAAACTGCCGGACAACTGAGCAAAGTAAAAATGCTGCTACTCACCAATTGTTCATTTGACGGACTGGTGTACAATGTAGAGCGAGTCATGGAGGAAATTCTGGCGATTAAGCCCGATATGATATTCCTTTGGGATGAGGCTTGGTTTGCCTACGCCGGGTTTACCTATATTTTCAAGCAGCGGACCGCCATGTATACCGCCAAAAAGCTATTTGAGAGATACCGAACCAAAAAGTACCGGACCCAATACGAGGAATACATCAGTGCGCTACCCAAGGGTGAAATTTCCAGAATGCCAGACCCCGATAAGGTTCGGATCAGGGTGTATTCTACCCAAAGTACCCACAAAACCCTCAGTAGCTTCCGGCAGGGTTCTATGATCCATATCTGGGACGAAGATTTTCGAAAAAAATCCGAAAATACATTCCTGGAAGCCTATATGACACATACCTCCACCTCTCCTAATTATCAAATGCTGGCGTCGCTCGATGTAGGTCGTCGACAGGTACAGTTTGAGGGATATGAGATGGTAGAAAAAAGCATCGAAATGGCTATGGTACTACGTGCCAAGGTTAACGACGATCCGCAGCTGAGTAAGTATTTTGACGTTCTGACGGTAAAAGATTTTATTCCTGATAAGTACCGACAAAGTGGATTGGGCGAATACTACGACCGAGAGCGGGGCTGGAACCGCATGGAGGAAGCCTGGGAGAAGGATGAATTCATGCTGGATCCGACCAAGATTACGCTGTTTATCGGCCGGACCGGCGTAGATGGGGATACCTTCAAGAATAAGTACCTGATGGATCAGTTCAATATTCAGATCAACAAAACCTCACGGAATACTGTGCTGTTTATGACCAACATTGGTACTACCCGAGGTAGTGTGGCCTACCTTACCACGGCTTTGCTGACAATAGCCCGTCAGCTCGACGAGGAGTTTAGATCACTGAATAACCGGGAACGTGAAATTTCCCAAGACCGTATTCGGTCACTTACCCAAGATGTACCTCCCCTCCCGGATTTCAGCCGGTTTCATTCTTCCTTCAAGGCAATACCCGGAGTCCCGGGGGGAAACTTGCGTGAGGCTTATTTTCTGGCCTACAAAGAAGAAAACTGTGAGTACATTTCCTTACAGGATTGCAAGAGAACCGTGGATGAGGGCGAAGAGCTCGTCGCTTCCTCTTTTGTGATCCCCTACCCGCCCGGTTTTCCGGTATTGGTTCCGGGACAGGTAGTAAGCAAGGATATTCTCGCATTCATGCAAGCTCTTGACGTAACAGAGATTCACGGGTATAGGGCCGATCTCGGGTTAAGAATTTTTACCCAAAAAATCCTTAATCGGAAAAATAAGGCTTCCAACGGCCAGACACAACTGGCTGAAACCACCCAAAAGAAAGAAGAACCAGATCAAAAAGTGGAATTGCAGAAATAGCATGATTGTAACAAATCTCTAGTCTGAATAAATCAATTTTACACACGAACGTGGGAAAAGCTAACAACCATCAAGTAATAGCTATCGACTTTACATCCCAATTATCCATTAAAACAAAAGTTTATGATCAAAGTAGCAACGAAAAAGAGCCCTCTGAAAGGAATACCCGACGTCCGCCGATACTTTTATAAGAATGAAGTGCCGATATATTTTATCAGTGCCACTAACTTTAACCTGTTGGGTGCCGATGAGTGGATCAAGAGCTTTAAATTTATCACGTATATTGAATGCTCTGACGGGCTGCACCCTAATGTATTTTCTCCGAAGGAAGAAATACCACACGACGAATTTCAAAGCATCGAAGACATTAACAATTACCTGTTACAACATCCCGAAGTACAGAACTACATCAAGCTGCGGAAAAAAAAACGGTAATGCCGGTAAGGTAATGTTTCTGATGTTTAACGAAAAGACCGAACAACTGGCCAAAAAATTAGGATTGGAAATCATGTTCCCCAGCGCCGAGTTGCGCACCTTTATGGATAATAAGGTGAATACGAATCGTATCGCCGAAAAAGCGGGGGTGGCCTGCGTACCGTATGTACTTTCAAAGGTAGAGGGTTACAAGCACCTGTGTGAAGTATCCGAAACGTTGGGCACGGATCTGGTTATTCAAACGCCGTTTGGTGACTCCGGACACACTACTTTTTTTATATCCAACGAGGAAGAATACTCAAAGCACGAGGAAGAAATCGAGGCCGAGGAGGAAGTAAAGGTCATGAAGCGGATCAATTGTCGGGGATCGGCCATTGAGGCCTGTGTTACCCGCCACGGTACCATCGTGGCACCCTTGATGACCGAACTGGTGGGCTTCAAAGAACTTACTCCCTACAAAGGAGGCTGGTGCGGAAACGAGATCTATCCCGATGCCTTCACGCCGGCTTTACGGCGAAAAGCAAGAAAGTACACCCAACTCTTTGGTAATCAACTACGCCAGGAAGGATATAAAGGATACTTTGAGCTCGATTTTTTGATTGACCAGGATAATGGTGAAATCTACCTGGGTGAGCCCAATCCACGCGTCACCGGGGCGAGTTCTATTACCAACCACGCAGTATTTGCCCTGGCCGATGCTCCCTTATATCTATTTCATATTCTGGAATGGATGGATGCCGACTACGATTTGAGTGTAAAAGCAATCAACGATCGTTGGGCCCGGCAAGAGAATGTGGATAGTTGGAGTCAGATGGTGATCAAGCATACCAAAAATACCATTGAGTACGTCACCGAAGCACCTCAATCGGGAATCTGGCGTATGTTCGACAACGGTCATATTAAGTTCGACCGGATGGATACACACCGCCGAGCTGTGGAAAGTGAAAACGAGGCCTTTTTCCTACGAATAGCCACCAAAGGTGATTATTTCTACGAAGGAGCCGATATGGGAATTCTGGTAGCCCGTGGCCGGATGATGACCGACGATTTCCAACTCACCGACCAGGCCAAAAGCTGGATTGATGCCATCCGTTCCAAGTACTCCTCCGATTTAGTAGAAGACAAAAGAGAGAAACCGGACCTGATTGGTAGCTTAACCAAGTAAGTTAAAAACAAGCCTGTAATTTACCCACTCGAACGAACCGGTTTAGGAGAGTTTGAGTGGGCATTTTAACTTTTGGGTTGGAGCTGTGAGAAATAGCCCGTGATAAAGGGTCAAAATTGGCCTATTAAAGCCCTGTAACTAGTACTGTGTGTGGAAGAGGGTATCAGCAAGTGTTACCTGCCAAAATATTAAACCCATTCATTCCGTGTATTCATCCAATCCGGTAGAGGACAAAGTAGAACTGCCGAGACCATTCGAAATCTGACCAAATATATCACTATCTTTTTTTTATTTGAACAAGTCAAGGTATAGATTGTAGGGCGATTGCATGAAAGTGCTAGTTAGCTGTCTGTAACCTGGATTCTTTGAAAGAAAGTATTATTTTTTACCTTAAATCAGCTTTTTGCTCTTGATTCCAATGTCTTATAAAAGTAAAGTGCCATGCTTTATAAGAAATATCTTTCATGCAATCGCCCTATATAGATTGAACAAGCCTACACTGAGTCAAACCAGAAGGTGGGCAGCTTCCCTGAATTAGAAGAGCTATTCACTCACTCAAACCAACTGGCTGTCTACTAAAAACCTGTTCGCTATTGGGTAGTGTCTATAAAGGGTTGATCATTCAGCGACGGAGTCGCCATATGTTCCTGTTTTGAAATAGTGTTTGTTGATG
>JBDNFP010000473.1:0-19864 GCA_041689775.1 Spirosomataceae bacterium | reverse complement strand
TGAAACCATGGAAAGTCTGAAAATATGGTTAGCTAAAATGGTCAAGGAAATGAATACTACAACCATAAAATCAATTACTGGAAACCATCATTATCTGAACGCTTTTAATACGGCGTTTAATAACTAAATTGGTATAATTACCGAAATAGAAATAAAAGCGGATACAGATACAAACTACGCTAAGAAATTTTATCTCAGGTTTATACGTTTCGTTGAGGAAGAAAAAATTATTGAAAATGCTGATTCCCAGATAGTTTTCAAGGAAAAGAAAGAAGTTTCATCAGAAAATAATGAATCTATAATAGGAATAGAAGTTTGTAAAAATGATAAAAAAAAGATACTTTCCTTTGATGAAAACGATTTCTTTCATGCAATGAATGCGGAAATATTTTTGAATGGCCAAGAAGCAGATATTTGTAATTTCATATCAGCAGGATGCGAGATGAGTGAGAGAAATATTGAAAAATGGTGGTCGAAGACAGCACTGACAGAAGCGGAGATTTTTGTTACAAAGGCTTTAAATATAATAGAGCCGAAAGTTGAAAGAATTTCCCAAATAAAGGATGATACTTCTACTTCTCGTTTTTTAATAAGATTGAGTGATCAAAAAAAGCCTGTACCATTACGCTCTATGGGCGATGGAATCAACCGTATTCTTACCATCATTCTTGCAATGGTCAATTGTGAAAACGGCTACCTTCTCATAGACGAATTTGAAAACGGCCTTCACTACTCAGTACAAGAGAAACTTTGGAAAATCATTTTCCACCTGGCCGAAAGGCTCAATATTCAGGTTTTTGTCACGACGCACAGCAACGATACGATCCGGGCTTTTGAGAATATTGTGAATCAAAATGAAATAATTCCGCTAGATGGCCTTCTTATTAAACTTGAAAATATCGACGATACCATCGAAGCGACGACCTTTGAACCAAGCGAGCTGAAAGTAATTACGGATAATTTGATTGAAGTTCGTAGATAATGGCAATCGAAAGAAAGTATACATCGACCTTATTAGTAGAAGGAAATGATGATCAGCACGTGGTTTGGGGCATCTGCGGTAAATTCAATGTTACTGAATCGTTTGACGTTATTGATAATGTTGGCTTACTTAATTTGCTAGCCCAACTACCCATACGAATTAAATTACGTGACCCAAAACTAGGCATCCTAATTGATGCAGATACTGATCTTGTAGCCCGATGGCAACAATTGAAAAATATTCTCAGTCCGTTGGGGTACAAACTGCCCGATCTACCCGAAAAATCCGGTAGTATAATCAGATCTGAAAAAGCGGATACGGTAATCGGTATCTGGATTATGCCCGATAATCAAGTACCTGGTATGTTGGAAGATTTTGCCGAAGTATTAGTTCCCACTGGCGATGCCACACTACCGTACGCCATTAGAATAATAGATAAGATTCAGGAAAAATCAGTTGCCAAATTCAAGCCCATTCACCGATCAAAAGCGTTGATACATACCTGGCTCGCCTGGCAGGAATCACCAGGTACACCGATGGGACTCGCCATCACAAAATCATACTTGGATCACAATCACGAACTTTGTGTTTTGTTCGTTGATTGGCTTAATCGATTATTCAATCCTGCCAAACGCGTTGAATAAGACTATGATTAACTACCACAATAAACGCTTCCGGCCCATCCAAAATACAAACAACGGCGAAACCTCAGCGGAAACCATCTTTCACTACGTTCAAGAAGGCGCTATCCTCAGCGCGGAATACGCTGGCGGTAAGATCACCAAGGGGCACCTCATCGGACTAGTAGATGAGCACGGGGTAATTGACATGCGCTACCATCAGGTAAATAATCAAGGCGAACTCATGACGGGCGTTTGTCGGTCTGTACCCGAGGTACTACCAACCGGAAAGATTCGCCTCCACGAAAGCTGGCAGTGGACCTCCGGTGATGAGTCTCAGGGTAGCTCCGTGATTGAAGAAATTTAAGTTTTCTCTCCATACATTACCAATACCAGGCCTGAACCTACCGCAGTATTTCTCTCTCGCGACAAGCAACTAATTTACGATAAAATATCGCTTCAATAAAAATTACCGTAACTTTGCGGGCAATTTGTTAATACCGTTTCAATTAACTTAATTTTTTATTGCAATGTCCGCAGTAGCAGAGCAAGCGCAGTTGTTAGCCGACCGCATCAATGCCCTCGAAGAATCTTCGACCCTGGCAATGACCAAAAAGGCCCGTGAATTGGCCGCCCAAGGCCACAAAGTCATCAGCCTTAGCGTTGGTGAGCCCGATTTTAAAACCCCAGCCCACATTTGTGACGCCGCCAAAAAGGCCATCGACGATGGTTTCCACGGGTATTCGCCCGTAGCCGGCTACCCTGATTTGCGCCAAGCCATTGCCGATAAGCTGAAACGTGATAATAATATTGAATGGAAAGCCGAGAATATCGTTGTTTCTACCGGGGCGAAGCACTCCCTGGCCAACGCTATTCAGGTACTGATTAACCCCGGCGATGAGGTACTCATTTTTGCTCCCTACTGGGTTAGCTACTCCGAAATGGTAAAACTGGCCGAGGGTAAGTCGGTGGTTGTGGAAGGGGCCTTTGAGAATGATTTCAAGGTAACTCCTGAGCAACTGGAAGCAGCCATTACGCCCCGCACCAAGATTGTGATGTACGCTTCGCCTAACAACCCCACGGGATCGGTGTACAACGAGGCCGAGTTGCGTGCGCTTGCGGCCGTGATTGAAAAACATCCTAACGTGTATGTACTCGCCGACGAAATCTACGAGTACATCAACTTCACGGAAGAAGGTCATTTTAGTATGGGATCAATTCCATCCCTGAAAAACCGCGTGATTACCGTAAACGGTGTAGCCAAAGGCTTTGCGATGACCGGTTGGCGCATTGGGTTTATCGGTGCCGCAAAATGGATTACCGAAGGCGTTGAAAAACTCCAAGGGCAAGTCACCTCCGGCGCTAGCTCTATTGCTCAAAAAGCCGCCGTGGCCGCCTTTAACGGCCCATTAGATGCCACCAAGAAAATGACGGAGGCCTATGCACGTCGTCGTGATTTGGTAGTGGGTCTGCTCAGAGAAATTCCCGGCTTTAAAGTAAATGTTCCGCAGGGGGCGTTCTACGCATTCCCAGACGTTAGCTACTATTTCGGTAAGTCAGACGGAGCAAACCTCATCAAGGACGCTGACGATTTCTCGCTTTGGATACTGAACAACTCCTTTGTTTCTACCGTAGCTGGTTCTGGATTTGGCGCGCCTAACTGCATCAGAATCTCAACCGCTGCTTCTGACGAAGCTCTGACCGAGGCTGTACACCGTATCAAGGATGCGGTTGCAACATTAAAGTAATGTGCTCTTTTTGAACACTATTGTAAAGAATTTGTTTTTATTTGCATAGAAGCTCCGCGGGTACAATTCAACCTGTGGAGCTTTTATACGTTTAAGGTTTAATTTTGCCCTAAATTTTAATTGTCTAATCGACATGAATGCAGCCTATTTACCTAAACTATGACTAGCACTTCTACTCCGCAAACGAACTTTCTCTTAACGCTCTTTTGCTCCCTGATACTTTCCGTTTTTTCGGGGGCACAAGCCGAAACAGAAAATGAAAAAAATTTTCGATTACCAATTCGGAAGGCTACCGGAAAAATTGTTCTGGATGGTAAGCTTGATGAGGCAGACTGGCAGAAAGCCAAAGTAACAGGTAGTTTTTGGCAGCAGTTTCCGTACGATACTTCTTTTGCCATTCAACAGACGGAAGCCCGCATGACTTTTGACGAGGAAAATCTTTACGTCAGCTTTGTGGTATACCAACCAAACAAGTATGCGGTCCAGTCGTTACGCCGGGATTTCCCCCAAGGCGGCGGTACTGACCTTATCATTGTCAATATTGACACTTTCAAAGATAAGCAAAACGGCTTTCACTTTGCCGTAAACCCCTACGGAGTGCAACGAGAGGGGTTAGTAACAAACGGAGAAAATGTCACAAACGACTGGGATAATAAGTGGTACACCAAGGTAACCAACTACCCTGATCGTTGGGTAGTTGAGTCGGCGATACCTTTCAAAACGCTTCGGTACAAAATCAACGAAGATTCCAACGAGTGGAACGTGAACTTCTTCCGTAACAACCTCCTCATTAACGAGCGTTCCTCTTGGGCCCCTATTCCGCGCGGATTCCGGGGCAACAACATCGCGATGTCGGGAATCTTAGAATGGGACACCCCGCCGCCCACGCCCGGGGCCAACATCGCGCTCATTCCCTACGTTTCGTTCAATACCAGCCACGACTACATCAATGAACTCCCCGGCACGATGAAGCCCGGTATCGGTATAGATGCCAAGATCGCCGTTACGCCTTCGTTGAACCTGGATCTGACCATTAATCCTGACTTTGCCCAAGCTGAGGTAGACCGTCAGGTAACCAACCTGAGCCGTTTTGAGCTATTCTTTCCCGAGCGTCGCCAGTTTTTTATCGAAAACAGTGACCTCTTTGCCGGCTTTGGAGTGGGCGGATCAGCTAGTAGCAGCTCCGGTAGGGGCGGATCTTTCGTCGTTACGCCCTTCTTTTCCCGTCGCATTGGTATTGGTAGGGATACTATTGCCAACAATAACGTTGTGGTTCCGATTTTGGCCGGAGCCCGTCTCAGTGGCAAGGTCAATAACCGGCTTCGCGTAGGACTTCTCACGATGCAAACCGCCGCCAAAGCGAATGTACAGGCGTCGGCCAACTACTCAGTACTCACCTTGCAGCAGCGGGTATTTTCACGCTCTACCCTGGGGGTGATTATGGTCAATAAACAAAGTTTTGATAATACAGAAAACCTAACCAATAATAGCCTTGCGTATAATCGTGTGATAGGTATTGACTATAATCTGGCTTCATCTAATGGCCGTCTTAATGGTACCTTTTTCGTCCATAAATCATTCACTCCCGACCGACCCGGTGATGCCGTTGTCGCTGCCGCAATTCTTAACTACAATAGCTCCCGGCTCAGTTTCTCTACCGGGATAACCCATATCGGAGCTGGCTATAATGTAAGTCAGGTGGGCTTTGTGCCACGTAATGATCTGTGGCGAAGCTCTCATAATGTGGAGTATAGCTTCTTTCCTAAAAATCCGAATGTAAACCGTGTCATTAATAGTTGGGGCTTGGGCGTTGACGGCGATATGCGTATTCAGGCATCCACCGAACAGTTTACCGACTGGGATTTCTCTCCCGTCCAGTTTTTTGTGCGCTTTGTTGATAATAGTGTTTTCCGGTTTACACCGGTTCGTACAGACCACACATATCTTTTTGATCGTAGCTTCGACCCTAGCAACCAGAATAACAAAGCCTTACCCCAGGGAAGCAGCTATACCTACCGTAGTACCCGGCTTTCGTACCAGTCAAACAACGCCAAGCTATTTAACTTTGAAGTAAACGGACGGTTTGGGGAGTACTTTAACGGTAATATTTTGGCACTATCTTCCACTATCGGCTATCGTTACCAGCCCTTCGCTAACCTATCAGTCGATATTAATTATAACAAGATTGATCTACCGAAAAAAGAGGGCTACTCCGACGCTACCCTACTTTTAGTCGGACCTCGTCTCGACCTGACTTTCAGCAAAACGGTGTTTCTGACTTCGGTAGTACAGTATAATAATCAGATCAATAACGTCAATCTGAATACCCGTCTGCAATGGCGTTTTAAACCAGTTTCCGATTTCTTTGTTGTATATACAGACAACTACTTTGCCACTGACCCGGACCAAATCTATAACCTCGGTTGGATGAAGTCTAAAAACCGTGCATTGGTCGTGAAGCTGACCTACTGGTTTAACGCTTAGGACAAAATCTAAAAAATGCCGGATGGCGTTCGGAATCAGGGTAAAGTCGTAAATTTGTGTAGAAATCAGGTTTATACCCAACGAATCATCCATCTATTGATCTTCAAGTGAAGAATAAAAAATGAGCAAATACTATTTCTTAAAAATTAAAGAGGTCACGCGAGAAACCCCCGATGCCGTCACTATTCACTTTTGGCATCCTCTGAATGAAGTAATTAAATACAAGCCGGGTCAGTTCCTGACCCTTATCATGCCGCAGGGCGCTACCAAGGTGCGTCGGTCATACTCAATGTCTAGCTCACCCTACACCGATGTATCATTGGCCATTTCCGTGAAGCGCGTGCAGGGTGGTTTTGCCTCCAACTACCTGAACGACGAAGCCAAAGAGGGAGACGTAGTAGAAATACTCGAACCCATGGGCAACTTTGTACCTACCATCGACGCTGAACAGAAACGTACCGTCGTATTGATCGGTGCTGGTAGTGGTATTACACCTTTGATGTCCATTGCCAAGTCGATATTGATGGTAGAGCCGGATAGTAACGCGTACTTATTGTACGGTAACCGAAACGAGAACAGCATTATTTTTAACGAACAGCTCGATGCCCTGAAAGTCAAATACGGGGACCGTTTTCAACTAGCCCATACTCTCAGCCAGCCACTGAATGGTTGGACAGGCGAAATAGGCCGGTTAAATAAAACTCAGATTTTGAAACTGCTCGAAAACCTACCCAAAGTAGACATCGCTACCACCGATTACTACATCTGTGGACCGGAAGAAATGATGGAAGAAGCGAAGCGGGCCTTGGATGTTATCGATATTCCCACCGACCGTATTCATAAAGAGAGCTTCTTAACTGCCACCACGGCCAAGGCGCACGGAGAAGTGGAACAAGCGGGAACTGACGACGATAGCCCCAAAGGGCACGAAGTAACGGTACTTTACGAAGGCAGTGAATACAAGTTTCGGGTGGAGCCCCATCAGACAGTATTGGAAGCAGCTCTAGACCTTGACATTGATCTACCCTATTCCTGCCAGGCGGGCATGTGTACCGCCTGCATGGGTCGCTGCGTATCGGGTAAGGTACAGCTCGACGAAGAAGATGCACTATCAAAAGCGGAGCTGGAAGCCGGGTTTATATTGACCTGCGTGGCTCACCCTATGAGTGACGATGTAGTATTAGAGCTGGAATAAATTCCATTATAATTTAAAAACAAAAACGAGAAAGCTTGTCCAAGGCTTTCTCGTTTTTGTTTACTGCTCTTTGGGTTTCGGTGGTGCTGGAGCCATTGGGGTAATAGGTCTGGCTGGTGGCGGTGGTGGATCTATTTTACCGTTACCTTTCAGTCGGGTTGGCGCCTTGGGAGCCACCGGGGCACGAGGGGGAGGTGGCGGAGCCGGCAGATACCGCTCAATATTCCTTGATGCTGCTTCCATTTTATTGCCAATAATCCCGATTTGCTCTCCGTTCTGCTCCATTTTATTGCTAATGTCGTCCATCGCAAAGCCTAGCTTTTCCATCTCCTCATCAATAGCGTTGAAAGGTTTTTCCACTTCTTCCATCTTCTTACGGTTTTTAGCAATCTGATCATTAAGAGCCGTTATTTCTTCTTCCTTAGCCTTAATTTGGCTTTCGAAGACCGTCATTTGTTTATCTAACTCACTCTCACTGAGCTTGGGTTGTCCCGCTTTGGGATACATTACCTCTGAGCGCCTCTCCATCACTTTCCGGCGAGCTTCAATTGCCTGCTGTTTTTTCCATTCTACTTTTTCCTGCTCTCGCTGAAAGCGTTCTACTTCAAATTGCTGCTTTTCCTGCTCTAACTGTAACTCCGCCACTCGGCGCTGTAAGGGCTCCATCCTCTTTTGAAGCTCCTGAATTTGTTGCTGATACGGACGCATTTGCTCTTGCAAGACTTGCACTTTCTCGTATGCCTCGGTCAGCAACTGATCTTTCTTCGCGGGTAACATAGTATCATTTCTTATGACCCATATTTCCTCCAAAGAAATTTGTTCTGTATCTGCTTTCTTTGAAATTACCGCCACACCTTCAATAAGAGTACCAGGTAGAAGTACCGCCTCAATATGCTTGATCATTGGCTCAACCAACTCTTTGGTTTCACTCTGGTCATCCGGCTTTTCCAAATCCTGAAAAGCATAGACCGAAAACCCCGCGAAGAATGCTAGTAGTAGAATGGCTGCCGAGAAATAACCAGAGAATCGTTGAGGCTGAGTGGTCTCGACAATACCCATTACTCGCTTAATCCGTTGCAACAAAAGTGGTTTTTTACCCGCAAAAGCTACCGCTAACATTGACTCTTGACGAAACTCCGCTACCCGTACCAGAGCCTGAGCCAACGACATCCGGTCCCCACAAACTGTCACGGCAAGGTCATCACAGCAATGCTCACGCTCCGTCCGAATTCGGCTGGATAACCACCAAAGTACCGGGTTAAAGAAATACACCACCTCCACGACGGATTGTATCAGGTTTATCAGGTAATCGTGCCGCCGAATGTGGGCCAGCTCGTGGGCCATAATGGCTTCAAACTGCTGCGGGGAGATTCCCGAAAGGAGTCCGATTGGTATGAACACTACCGGACGCAATACTCCTACGACCATCGGGGTAACAATCCGGGAAGTTTCCCGGAGTTCTATCGACTGTCCTACGTTTAGTTTGCCTAGCAAAAGCCCGAACCGGGTAGTCCAGGTCTTATCCCGTACTACCTGGGAGGTAAAATGTAATCGTTGCAGGTAGGTCCAGCTACCCAAAAAACGTACTAATAGGATACCTACCCCCACCAGCCAACCAATCACTAACTCGTTGAGATGCAACGCCAGCCAAAGCTGAATACTTGCCACGGGTGATAGGCTGTATTCTGGCAATAGGATCAGCTCAGGTGCACCTGAGCCCGCCATCGGACTAGTAGCCCCTACCGTAGACACCGGAAGGTAGTACAGGTAAGTAATGGCAGATAGTAATAGCTGACTACCGAGTAAGGCGACACCCAGTACATACCGCGATTGGGCAGAAAAACGACGCAACAGAGCAAAGCCCAGCAAGGCTACCATACCAAGCAGTACACTTTGCCAGATTGAATGTAGGAGCATCCAGCCTAGGGCATCCACCTGAGAAGGAGCAATAAGATTCAGGAATTGATTCATGGCTAACGATTGTTTTCAAGGTTTTTTAATAGTTCACGGATTTCGTCCAGCTCATCGGCTGAGGTTTCATGATTGCCCAGCGCCTGAATAACCAGGCGAGCCGCTGAGCCGCGAAAAGTAGTTTCGACAAATCGATCTAATAGGGACTGCTGGGTTTCTTCTTCGCTGACAACTGGGGTATAAATATGTGAGCGCCCTTCTTCGGTACGGCTAAGCAAGACTTTCTCCTGCATGATCTGCATTAGTTTCAGGGTAGTAGTGTACCCGGCATCCTTGGTAGCGGATAGGTGCTCATGCACCTGACGCACGGTACTAGGACCTGCCTGCCACAGATAGGACAGGATTTCAAGTTCAGAATCAGTTGGTTTTAATTTCATGGCTAATAGAATGTCAATGTTAAGTACGAAGATCTTCGTAACAAATATACTACGAAAGTATTCGTACAAACAAGAATTGACTACGATTTTTTTCGTAGTCAATTCTTGTTTACCAAAATAACACTCATAAAATACACTCAATACCGCCACTAATCAAAGGGAGACTACCTCCATCAATAGTTATACTAATCGACTACTAACTCAACTTATCAATTTCGAAGAAGCGCACCTCTGCCTGTACGTGTTCCAGAATACGCTTTGAGCGCTCCGAGCGGGCATCGGTGATAAAAACCTGCCCCAGAGAACCATCATCAATCAGTTCGATCAGTTTTTGAATGCGTTTATCGTCGAGCTTATCAAAGATATCATCCAAAAGCAGGATGGGCTTCGTTTCCTTTTCTTCCGCCAGAAGTTCGTACTGGGCTAATTTCAGCGCAATCACAAAAGATTTCTGCTGTCCCTGGGAGCCAAACTTTTTTAAGGCTACTCCGTCGATCTCAAACACGTAGTCATCTTTGTGCACGCCTTTCACCGTCCGTTGGGCGTGTAGATCACGCGAGCGGTGTTTTCTGAATTCTCCTGGAAAATCGTCAATGGCTACCTCACTTTCGTAAATGACCTCCACCCGCTCCTTATCGTTGCTCAGAAAAGCATAATATTTTCGAAAAAGGGGTAGGAAGCGCTCCATGAAACTTTGACGCTGGGCGTGAATACGGAGCGCCAGAGTAATCAACGGGGTATTGTAGGTTTCGAGTAAGTCCTCGTCGAGGTAGTTGCGTTCGGCAAAAAGCTTTAACAGGCCATTTCGTTGGGAAAGGATCTTATTGTAGTGTAAAAAATCACCCAAGTAGCGGGGAGCCAATTGAGACAGTACCCCATCAAAAAACCGCCGTCGTTCTTCACTACCTTCCCGCACCAAATCCGTATCGTCCGGTGCAATCAGTACCACTGGATACAACCCAATATGATCACTCAACCGATCGTAGGGCTTTTTATCAGACATCATCACTTTACGTTGACCTACTTTCAGACTACACGTAATCTGAGTACGCTTTTCCTGCTCACGAAAGATGCCATCTAAAACAAAAAACTCGGCATCGTGCCGAACGCTCAGTGCGTCCTGATTGTAGAATCCACTTTTGGTAAGCGCCAGAAAATAAATTGCATCAAGCAAGTTGGTTTTACCGCTTCCATTTTCCCCCACCAAGCAATTTACGCGTTCGCCAAACGCAAAACTTTCCTCTTCGTAGCTTTTAAAATAGGTAAGATGGATTTTTTCGAGCCACATGAGCTTCTTTGTTAGGGAGTTTATGCTTAATTTTGCAGTTCATTCAGTGTAACCTCTACTTATTCCGAGGCCCTGAACAAACTAGTTACCGTCGCATAAAGTTCTTGGATTACTTCTAGAAAACAGAATATTCCGACGTTTTTAAAGAAATGAGCACATAGTCGTAACCCGTAAATCATACTAACTCCCGTATGGCTGCCACAAAAGAAAAAAACAAAGAAACCACTAAGAAACTACAGTATTCCAAAGAACGTTACATGTTCTGGTATGAGAATATGCTCCTGCAACGCCGTTTTGAAGAAAAAGCGGGTCAGCTGTATGGTCAGCAAAAAATCCGTGGATTCTGTCACCTGTACATTGGTCAAGAAGCTTGCTCTTCGGGTACGGCTACGGCCTTGACGCCCGATGACAAGTATATCACAGCGTATCGTGACCACGGAATGCCATTGGCGCTGGGTACTAACCCAAATGCTATAATGGCTGAACTATTTGGAAAAGCTACCGGTACTACCAAAGGAAAAGGTGGCTCGATGCACATTTTTGACAAGGAGCGTAACTTCATGGGTGGCCATGGTATCGTGGGCGCACAGATTCCGTTGGGGGCAGGTATTGCCTTTGCCGAGAAATACAACGAAACCGGAAACGTCTGCATCTGTTTCTTCGGCGACGGAGCCGTACGTCAGGGTGCTTTCCACGAGGCATTCAACATGGCTATGACTTGGAAACTCCCCGTGATATTTGTCGTGGAAAACAATGGCTATGCCATGGGTACTTCCGTAGGACGTTCTTCCAACGTAACCGAGCTTTATACCTTAGGAGAGGCCTACGATATTCCTTCTGAACCCGTAGACGGTATGAACGTCGAGGCAATTCACGAAGCAGTAAGTCGCGCCGCCGATCGTGCCCGAAAAGGCGACGGCCCTACTTACCTTGAATTCCGTACGTACCGTTTCCGTGGCCACTCGATGTCCGATCCTCAAAAATACCGTACCAAAGAAGAGGTAGCAGAGTACAAGAAGCGTGACCCAATCGCTCAGGTGATGGACACTATCCTGAAAAATAAGTTCGCCACCGAAGACGAACTCGCTGAAATGGATAAAAAGATCAAGGAAATCGTGGCGAAGTCGGTAGAATTTGCCGAAGAATCTCCGTACCCCGATGCAAAAGAAGCATACACCAATGTGTACATGCAGGAAGATTATCCATTCGTAGCGGAATAAATACAGATAGGTTACAGCGACTGTTGGAGGACAATACTTCCAAGAGGCACTCTGTTTTGGTTAATCCTCAGTACGTTTTTTCTTTTGATTGACTGGTATACTGAGAGTTCCTCCAAAGAATGGCTTAGAAAGAAATAGAATATTACTTGTTTGGGTTTCATAAGTTTTCATAACTTTGCACTCCAAATTTCAACCAATAGTATGAGCAAGAAAAATACTGCGGGTTCCGGACTGGATATAATTGAAGATCCGGAGGCGCTGGCGGGCCAAATCAACAAAGCTGAAACGTTCTTCCGCAAAAACCAGAAGGTACTCCTCGTAATAGGTGGCGCATTGCTAGTCGGCGTGCTCGCTTTCGCCGGGTATCGTTTTTACATAGATGGTCAGGAAAGTCAAGCTCAGGCGGCACTCTCTAATGTTGTTTATGACTTTGAAGCCGACTCGCTTCAAAAGGCATTAAATGGCAGTGGAGGGAACTTAGGCCTACTGAGTATTGCAGATGAGTACAGTGGTACCGACGCCGGAAACCTAGCTAGCCTATACGCTGGTATCGCTCTGATGAAGCAAGGTAAGTACGACGAAGCTATCAGCCAATTGACTGCTTTTAGTTCATCTGACCTATTGGTGCAAGCACGTGCGCTCGCTCTCACCGGTGACGCTTACATGGATAAAAATCAGCCCGCTGAGGCAATCAGTTTCTATAAAAAAGCTGCCGACTATAAGTCAAATGAGTTCTTTACGCCCGTTTATCTAATGAAGCTGGCTATCGCTCAGGAGAAGGCAGACAAGAAAACCGATGCTATTGCATCGTACAAACGTATAGTTGACGAGCACCCGATCTCGGCCGAGGTTACCAACGCCAAGAAATACATGGGACTACTCGAAGGGCAAGTCGGCGAGTAATGGACATCCATTACACTTAGCCCTTCAGAAAGGATAAAGCCACACCGGTTTTATCCTTTTTTTTGTTCCACTCATCTGAGTGGAACATTTATTCAGTATAACTATCTAATCATATCCATTCTTTATGTCAAGTGCCGATAAAAATTTAAGTGTGTTCGTTACGGAGGATTTACCCGATATTTCTACCCGTACTTTTGCCATTGTGGTAGCCGAGTGGAACCATGAGGTAACCGAGAAACTTTTTGAAGGGGCTTATAATACCTTGCTTTCCAATGGTGCCAAAGCCGAAAATATTATCCGGGCCAACGTACCGGGAAGCTACGAACTGAGCTTCGGTGCACAGGTATTTGCTAGTAAAGAAAACGTCGACGCGGTTATTGCGCTAGGCTGTGTGATTCAAGGTGAAACCAAGCATAACGACTATATCAATCATGCCGTAGCCCAAGGACTGACTCAGGTAAGCCTTAATTTCCACAAGCCGGTAATATTTGGGGTACTTACACCCAATACTCAGCAGCAAGCCATTGACCGGGCGGGTGGAAAACACGGTAACAAAGGAGACGAAGCCGCCATAACCGCTATCAAAATGCTCAAATTAGTCTAAACCCTACATCATGAACGAACAATTTTGGTACGATACCTTTGGCTGGATAGGCTCGCTGTTGGTGGTAGGAGCCTACGCCCTCAACATCAGCGGTCGTATGCGGGCCGATGCACCTTATTACTTATGGGCCAATATTGTAGGCAGCATTGGCTTGATCCTTAATACGGCCTACGTCGGGGCTTATCCTGCCACCTGCCTCAACGTTGTTTGGGTAGGCCTTGGTCTATGGGGAATAACCAAAAGCCGGAAGAAGCACATGGGGAACAACAATCCGATCTGAGTCGGTAGTGATATTTTAAAACCAGAGATAATTAACGACTAACCTTTCAATACCATGCAAGTCTGGAAATTTGGTGGCACGTCGGTCGGGAAGCCCGAGCGAATGCACTCGATCCGTCAACTGATCACTTCTACTAAAACCCGTAAAATTGTTGTCTTATCGGCGCTATCCGGCACCACCAACGCGCTCATTTCCATCGGTGAATCGGCCAAAGCCAATGAAGATAAGGAGGCGATCAAAAGAATAAATGCTCTCAAAGATCACTACGATACGTTCCTGAAAGAGCTGTATGAAACGGAGGAAGGCCTTGCCAAAGGACAGACCATTGTGGATAACGAATTCTCTTTCATTCGGTCGTTAATAGGTGTCAAACCATTTACCAGCAAACAAGAGAAAGAACTCGTAGCGGAAGGTGAGCTCCTCAGCACCCAAATGTTTGAAGCCTACCTAGCCGAGCAGGGTGAAAACTCTATCCTGCTTCCTGCCTTAGAGTTTATGCGGATCGATACCGAAGGAGAACCGGAAATGGCTATTATCGAAGAGAGATTAACCACTATTCTGAATCAGCACCCCGACAAGAAGCTCATCATTACGCAGGGCTTTATTTGCCGTAATCCCCGGGGGGAAGTAGACAATCTCAAACGCGGAGGGTCAGATTATACCGCTTCGTTGATTGGCGGTGCCGTCCGGGCCGAAGAAATTCAGATCTGGACCGATATTGACGGTATGCACAACAACGACCCCCGGATCGTAAAGCGTACCTTTCCTATTCGCGAGCTTACTTTTGAAGAAGCGGCGGAGCTTGCCTACTTCGGTGCTAAAATTTTGCACCCAAGTACCATCACTCCTGCCAAAATGCGTGGAGTGCCCGTGCGCCTCAAAAATACCATGCAGCCTGATACGCCCGGTACATTGATCGCCACGAATAGTTCCGATCGGGAGATCAAGGCTATTGCGGCCAAGGATAACATTACGGCTATCTACATTCACTCTACCCGTATGCTGAATGCACACGGTTTCCTTCGCCGGGTATTCGAAATTTTCGAAAAGTATAAGACCCCCGTTGATATGATTACTACGTCGGAGGTATCTGTTTCGGTAACCATTGATAACGATACGCACCTTGACGCCATTACGGCCGAGCTACGCGAAATCGCCGATATTGAAGAGCATGATCGTGATCAGACCATTGTTTGTATCGTCGGAAATTTCAGCGCGGACAAAGAGGGTGTCGCCATCAAAGTACTAGAAGCGATGAAAACTATCCCTATCCGGATGATTTCCTACGGTGCTTCCGAGCATAACTTGTCTTTGCTTATCCATTCAAACCTGAAAGAACGGGCCTTGAATGCACTAAACGAGCGGTTGTTCTACTACGAGGATGCCATGAAAGATATTTTTACGGCTCCCTAAGACCTACTATTTTTGTAGCCCCGCTTCGTAGCGGGGCATTTTTTTACTTTCATTGACAATCGACACTCACACGCATGTTACAAACCACCTTCATCCGTGATCATAAGGAGATAACCATTGCCGGACTGCAAAAAAAGCATTTCCGCGAACCCGAAATAGCGGTAGAGCTCATCATAAAATTGGACCGGCTACGCCGCGAAACCCAGCAAGAACTGGATCAGGTACTAACCCGATCGAACGCCATGGCCAAGGAAATTGGCGGCCTGATGAAGCAGGGGAAGAAGGAGGAGGCCGAGGCTGCCAAAGTCGAAACGGCCAGCCTAAAAGAGCGCTCCAAACAACTCGATGAGCAGCTCAAAAAAGTAGAGGTAGAACTGCAAGATGAATTGGTAAAGCTGCCAAATCTCCCGCATGAAAGCGTACCTGTAGGCCGTGCCGCCGAAGACAACGAGAACATTCTCGAAAAAGGGAACAAACCCACCCTGCCTGAAGGAGCGCAACCCCATTGGGAGTTGATCAAAAAACTCGATATCATTGATTTTGAGTTAGGAAATAAAATCAGCGGAGCGGGCTTCCCCGTGTACAAAGGGAAAGGTGCACGTCTTCAACGCGCCATGATTGCGTTTTTTCTGGACGAAGCAGCCAAGGCGGGCTACATGGAAGTTCAGGTTCCGATTCTGGTAAACGCAGACTCAGGCTTTGGTACCGGACAACTACCTGATAAAGAAGGACAGATGTACTACGTGACCGAAGATGAACTTTACCTCATTCCCACGGCCGAAGTACCCATCACCAACCTCTACCGGGATGTGATCGTAGCAGAGAATGACCTTCCCGTTAAAAATGTAGGGCATACGCCGTGTTTTCGCCGCGAAGCGGGTAGCTGGGGTGCGCACGTTCGTGGCCTCAATCGTCTGCACCAGTTTGATAAAGTAGAGATCGTGCAAATCTGTAAGCCCGAAGACTCTTACACCGCGCTTAAAGAAATGGCAAAGCACGTGCAGGGACTACTAGAAAAACTAGAACTCCCTTATCGGATACTGCGGCTCTGCGGTGGTGATATGGGCTTTACCTCGGCACTTACGTACGACTTTGAAGTATGGTCGGCGGCACAAGAGCGTTGGCTCGAATGTAGCTCCGTATCAAACTTTGAAAGCTATCAGGCCAACCGCCTCAAGCTACGCTACAAAGTCGAGGGTAAAACACAACTGCTGCATACCTTGAACGGTTCAGCACTGGCGCTACCCCGCATTTTAGCCTCTCTACTGGAAAATAACCAGCAAGCCGACGGAAGTGTTAAGATCCCTTCGGTTCTCGTACCCTACTGCGGTTTTGAGACTATTGGATAGGTAGCAGTCTTTGCTTTTCATAGAAAATGCCCAATCAAAATTCTGGTTGGGCATTTTCTATGAAGAGATATTTCAAAATATTAACTAAGCTTTTTCTTCGCAGCAGCCAGCCATACAAAATAGCCTGTCAGCAATACTATACCCAATTGCATTAGATAATCTAGTAAAGAAGCTCCCGACGCCCAAATATCCGAAGGCACTAGGTACTTGGGCATCCCCAACCGCCACCAGTACGAAGGGTGTACCACGCACAGTAGATTAAACAGTAAGAGCAGCCCCACCTGTTTCTTATCCTTCCAGTTGA
Source organism: Spirosomataceae bacterium (assembly GCA_041689775.1). Classification (GTDB taxonomy): domain Bacteria; phylum Bacteroidota; class Bacteroidia; order Cytophagales; family Spirosomataceae; genus JBDNFP01. The sequence continues at coordinate 3,126 of JBDNFP010000473.1, read as the reverse complement.
TAACATTAAAAACCAGCGGAATCAGAAATAGGAAAATATAGTTGCTGTACGCGCTCTGCTGTACGGCCATCATGGTGGCGTAGGTAACTACAAACACACGGCTGAGAGCCTGTTGAAATTCGGCGTTGCGGAGGCGCCAAGCAACGAGGCAGCTAATGCCTACGGTGGTTACCAGCCCCACCCAGTTCCAAAACTTTTGCCCTACCCCAATACTATCAAAAAACCAAGGGTTAAGTACCGACAGTACATTAGGAGCCCGCAACACTTTTGCTTCGTCCAGGGGCTGCATAAACTCCCATCCTACCAACGGATATAATATTGCCAGGCTTACAACTCCAACTATGGCAATCGGCAATACGAATCGGAGCTTCTGCTTTTCGATAATAAAAAGGGGTACCAATATCAGAACAAATATGGCCTTAGTGAGCAATAAGCCGAGTGCCAGAATAATCGCGTATACTTCAACTCTACCCGTACGCTGACGGAATAAATATGCTACAATGACAAATAACCACATCCAGACGTCTTCCTGCGCGCCCACCACGCACAGAATGAATGAACCCGGAAGTAAATAGTATACCAAACTCCTGTACAAAAAATCAGACACTCTGCTTCGGTACAAATACCACGATACCCGAAGCGCAACTGCATCCATCATCGTCATCAGGAGCACAATCATGCGGGGGTCGTACCAGACTTTTAGCCATGCGCCAAGGTAGTAGGCATATAAGGGCGAATAAGGCGACCAGAAGTCACGGTAAACTACCTGGCCCATGGATGCCTTACTACCTTCATCCCAAAAACCATTCACATCAGAAGTTGGGGCAATACCCGCTACAATATAGATAGCCAGAAATGGCAGAAGTCGGAATAATACCCATCCTAGAACCAGCCACAAGGGTGTATTCTTTTCCTTTAACTGATCCGTCAGGTACTCCTTTTTCCATAGCATTAACCCTACCAACCCGAGTAACAGGACACTAATCACCACTTTCATGACCACAATACTCATAGCGCTGGTGAGGGTTGAGGTTTAACTATGTGTAGGTACGCTTGCCTTAGTATCCAGACAAAACAGCCAACATTTAATACCTGTAAGGTATACTCAAACAGGTACAGTGAATTACCAAACATTCCAAAATCAGTGTAGGAGGGCTGATCGTTATACACATACACAAAAGGTTGTACTACCGTGAGCCAGCTCAACGCTAGAAGTACACCGATATGGACCGCTTTGCGAACATCAATAAGCTCAAACACCACGGCCATCAGATAGGCTATCACGTAGGCACCCGGAGCGCTGGCCTGAAAAATCATCATGCATGCAAAAGTTGCTACAAATAGCCCAGGCAGTAACTCTATCAAATGTCGGGCTCGGCTACGGTAAGCCATGTACGAAGGAATCAAGATTGTAAACACCAAACCTATCCAGTTTAGCGTTAGGGATTCCTTTTCATTAATGGTGATAAAGACCTCAATAAAAGGTCTGAATACAGAGAACAAATTAGGGGTCATGAGCTGCTCGGTATGCCGGATCGGCATCAGAAACAAATCGCCAATTTGCCAATAAAGGAACCCTAGCACAGGCAATCCGATGGCTGCCATGGTCACCAGAAGCTTAATCGGCTTCCGCACAACCAGTAATAGTGGAGGCAAAAGAAATATAAACGTTACCTTGATAGTAAGCAACGCTAGGGCAAAAAGCAATCCAACACCTACTTCATAATTTTGAGGATGTTTGCGGGCATACTGCCACATCAGCAAAGTGGCTCCCCAAAACCATACCTCTTCCTGACCATCAACTAGGATGTACATAAATGCAGCTGGTAATAACCAGTAAACGTAAGTCAATTGAAGTGCATTACTTTGCTTTTCCTTGTAGGTTCGGTAGGTAAGCCAGAGGATCACCGCTTCCATTCCTACCATCAGCAGCACAATGACCCGTGAATTATGCCAAATCCAAACTGGAAGGCTGATTATGTATGCAAAAAGCGGAGCATGGTAGGACCAGAAATCCCGGTACACGAACCCTCCCAATTTGGCAGCTTCTGCTTTGGAGAAGAAGAAGGGGACATCGCCCCGGGGTTCTTCTCCAAGGATTAGGAAGATTCCGATCCAGGGTAGTATCCGAAAAATCAGAAACCCTATTCCAAATATCTTTTTATCTCCTTCCTTTTGCCACCTGAAAAAAAGATTGGGCTGACGCACCAACCATATAATTCCCAATGTCAGTGCTGCGTTTAAAAGCAGTTTTACGTAGAAAACAGTAAGTATGGGCATATTTAATATATAGCTGCTTTACTTGATTATAAAGCAGTGCTTGTAGTTTCAAATGAGTTTTACGACCTACAAACTTAGCCAAGATTCCCTCAAAACCGTAACTCTTTATTAACTTTCATACGTTTACAATTCCGTACGCTATCAGGCTCTATTGATTTTAATTATTTTTAGATACAGACTCCATCATCAAAAAACAAGCTGAGTACAGTAATAGAAATAGAATTGACGGATCTTGGCTTCAACCTTGACAAGAAACATATAGCTTTACAACAGGCTGCCTTTAATTTTGTGCAAACTAAGCTCTTAGCGAGTGTTATTGAGCACAATACCAACCAGAAATTCGAGCCCGAAGCAGGCATAAATGCTACCAAATAACATTTACCAGAGTGGCGTATGGGCGACCATTACCGGTAGAGTAGTACCAAAAACTAGATTAACAGCGGGAATACGACGTCAAAGGTTCGGTAATTTTCGGGCAAATAGGTCAAGTAAAAAAAGGTGTGTTAGTATTGGGTATCTGAAATCCAAACTAAAACACGCCCATGCAAGAGCAAGCCCTTACCGACGAAATAGTAGCAAAATCAGCCGAGCTGACCAAGTGCCGCCGCCGATTTCTAAGCCATATTCTCATGCTGTTTCTCAGTATCAACCACCGTATCAACTTCACCCAGTGGCCCGCCACAGCGGGCGGTACTGTGACCGTTCGATGCGGCTGAACTTCGAGAAGTTCACTGACTTGGCCTGGATCAACCTGCCGCTGATCCAGCAGCACGGCTCGGGTCACTTCATCCTGGCCCTTGACCCGACCTACCTGCCCAAGAGCGGCAAAAAGACGCCCGGGCTGGG
>JBDNFP010000472.1:0-2136 GCA_041689775.1 Spirosomataceae bacterium | reverse complement strand
GAACCCTACAAATGAAGATGAAAAAGCGCTTAAAACACTAGCTCAGCAATTAAGAAAAAAAAAGGTGATCGTAAAACTTCATCTGAAACATACTTTACATGCCAAATTATACTTGGCTTACCGGCAGGATTATAATAGCCCATTGGTCGGTTTCGTGGGAAGTTCTAACCTCACCTTCTCCGGTATTTCCAAACAGGGGGAGTTAAATGTTGACATTGTGGAAGGCGATGCCGCAAAGAAATTGTCCAAATGGTTTCAGGATCGATGGGAAGATCGTTGGAGTATCGATATCACTGCCGAACTTGCTGAGATCATTGAAACAAGCTGGGCCTCATCCATCTTGATTCCACCCTATCATGTGTACCTAAAAATAGCCTATCATCTTTCTCGCGAAGCACGTGCAGGCATTTCGGAGTTCCAATTACCCAAGGTTTTTGAAAAAAAGCTCCTTCCTTACCAGCAAAGTGCCGTAAAAGTAGCCGCGCATCACCTGCATCATCGAGGGGGTGTTATCATTGGGGATGTGGTTGGATTAGGTAAAACTATTACTGCAACGGCATTGGCCAAGATGTTTGAGGACGATTTCTTTCTGGAAACTTTGATCATTTGTCCAAAGAACTTGGTGGAAATGTGGAAGGACTATGCCCACGAGTATCGCCTCAGGGCTAAGGTAGTTTCTATTACCCAGGTGCAATCGAAATTGAAAGAGGAACGACGATACAGGCTACTGATTATTGATGAAAGTCACAACCTTCGTAATAGGAATGGGAAGCGATACAGAGCTATTCAGGAATATATACAGCTAAACGATAGTAAGGTTATCCTCCTTACGGCAACTCCCTACAATAAAACATATTACGACCTCAGTAATCAATTACGCTTGTTTCTTGATGAGGATTATAATCTGGGTGTTAGCCCCGAAAGATATATTGAAAGCATAGGTGGAAGAGTTCATTTTTTAGCCAATCATCAGGTATCAGAGAATTCCATTGCTGCGTTTGAAAAGAGTGAATTTTCTGAGGACTGGGCCGAATTGATGCGACTGTTCCTCGTACGGAGAACCAGAAGTTTCATCAAGGCAAACTACGCCAAAGACGATCCTTTGGTTGGAAGAAAATATTTAGAATTTGCAAACGGGGATCGGTCTTATTTTCCCAATCGCTTGCCCAAAAAAGTGGAGTATGCGTTCGATCCGGCTGACCCAACGGATCAGTATGCCCAGCTTTATTCCGCTCAGGTAGTGAATATTATCAATGACCTGATTCTGCCACGCTATGCGCTAGGGCAGGTTGGATATGAAAATCGGAGTTCAGGGATCAAAAGCACCGACGAGGAAGCTATTATTAGAGATAATCTGAGCCGGGCCGGAACTCGATTGATTGGATTTGCCCGTACCAACCTTTTCAAGCGGCTCGAAAGCAGTGGGTGTTCCTTTTTGCTGTCAATCAGTCGTCATATTTTAAGGAACTACCTCTTTATTTATGCCATTAAAAACGGGCTACCTTTCCCGATCGGGAAACAAGAGGCTGGCCTTATTGATGAGTTTATGTACACTGATAACGAGGATGAGGAGGAAGGAAATGTGGTTGGTTTTCTTACAACCCCAGAGGAGTATATTCAGCAGGCAGAAAAATACTACAACTCATTGGCTCGAAAGAAATCAAAATACAAATGGATCAGGAGTGAACTCTTTAACAGTTCGATGAACAAGGATTTGGAAAGTGACAGTAATGAGTTGATGAAAATATTAAATTTGGGAGAATCCTGGCGTCAGGAGGATGATCGTCAACTCAATGCACTTTACGATTTGATTGATTCAAGACATAAGGGTGAAAAAATCCTCATATTTACCCAGTTTGCCGACACGGCTAACTATCTCTACGATTCATTGGTGAAAAGAGGAGTAAGTTTGATTGAATGCGTGACCGGCTCAGACGAAAACCCCACAGCTACCGCTTATCGGTTTAGTCCAGTTAGCAACGGAAAAAACTATCCCAAAGGACAGGAGATAAGAGTGCTGATTACTACAGACGTGTTGAGTGAAGGGCAGAACTTACAAGATGCCCACGTCGTGCTGAATTATGATCTTCCTTGGGCAATCATTCGTCTGATTCAACGGGCGGGACGCGTGGATCG
>JBDNFP010000471.1:0-3653 GCA_041689775.1 Spirosomataceae bacterium | reverse complement strand
GGCCCGGCCCCTGGGCCGTGTGTAGCCCGTCGATGCCCCGGCTCTCGTATCGGTTGAACCACTTGACCACGCTCTGGCGATTGCAGCGCAAAATGTCGGCGATCTGGTCGATCTTGCGCCCCTGGTCGCTGAAGATGACCACCTGGCAGCGCAGGCGGAAGGTGGCCTTCTTGCCCGTTTTATGGCCCAGTACGAGTGCCGCACGCTGCTCGTCACTCAGGCTGATGTATCGTTTCTTTCCTTGCATAGACGCAAGGTAAAAATTATATCCATATTTACGTCCGACTACTTATAATTCTAACAAAAGGTATAGATATATATTCCCCGACAGCTATGACAGTGTATGAACAGGTAATTAAGCAGGAGCTATATCAATGGCAAAAAAAGATTCAAAAGCGCCCCTCAACCTTCAACCGGCTGGCGAAGTCTTTTCAAAGCCGTATCAATCGCTTTATACCCGATAAAGTACACCAAGCAGTAACCGCTACCATCAAACAAATGACCCGGGGCGTACTTTACGGAGCAGGGTTTACTACCCGTATACTAGCCACTGACTTATCCCTGCAGGCGCGGGATGAGGCGGCAAAGAAGCGTATAGCATTCTATAAGAAAACGGGCGCCACGGAAGGGGCCCTTACCGGAGCGGGAGGCTTCTGGCTGGCGTTGGCGGATTTCCCGCTGCTGCTGGGGATCAAGATGAAGATGTTGTTTGAAATAGCGGCACTCTACGGACACCCCATCGACGACTACCGTGAGCGACTTTTTATTCTGCACGTATTCCAACTGGCATTCTCGAGTCAGGAGCGGCGACGCGAGGTATATGGGCTCATGGAAAACGGGGATGATCAAAGTAAATTGCTATCCGATGACATAAATCAGTTTGACTGGCGCACCTTTCAGCTCGAATACCGCGACTACATTGATCTGGCCAAGATGGCGCAGCTGATACCGGGTGTCGGGGCGGCAGTGGGGTTGGTGGTTAACTACCAACTCATCAAAAGCTTGGGTACTACGGCCATGAATGCTTACCGAATGCGATGGCTGGAAGCAAAGCGAAAAGAAAAAAGCGGCCTCTACCACCCGAAAGAAAACAGCCTTAAAGATGGGCTGTAAAACATCTTAGCTCCCGTGGAGAGCTAGTTATCTTTCAGAATAGGAATAGAATTTATTTAAAACCCGAGCCAATCGCTTACTCGGTGGTTTTACCTCGTCCAAAGGTCTAAATTACTTCTATTCTAATTTCTAATCAATGCGCAGTCTTTTCTGCTGGGCGGTTGAATAATTTGCTACCTAAGGTGATTACCTGTGCGATCACAGCTCCTAGTAATACACCGCCCAAGGCCAGTACTAGTACCTTTACCAGCCAGGCAAGCACAGGTATATCAGCAAGAGAATGCTCTAACGCTTCCAACGCATGGTGCAGAAATGGCACCCCATGCGCAATGATTTCGGCCCCAACCCATAACATGGCGGCTGTGCCGACATACCCCAACAGAGCCAGGAAATTTGGCATTGACTTCACTATGCCGCGTCCGATTTTTTGGGTCATCGGGTTGAATTTTCCCTTCGCCATGTACACACCAATGTCATCTGCCTTCACGATCAGGGCCACAAACCCATACACTGCAATGGTGATAAAAATGGCGACAGCAAACAACACCACAATCTGATTGACCAACGGACTGTCGGCTACCGTGGCGTAAGCAATGGCTATAATCTCTGCCGAAAGAATAAAGTCAGTGCGCACGGCACTACCCACCCGCTCTTTCTCCAGCTCCTCGGGTGTAATTACTTTCATGGCTTCGGTTGGCTGATCATCTGCTGCGTGGGTAGATTTACTGAAAATAGAATGAACTTTTTCATAACCCTCAAAACACAGGAAGGCACCACCAATCATGAGTAAGTAAGGTATGACCGCCGGGGCAAAGTACCCGAGTAACAGGGCTGCGGGCGCCAAATAGAGCGTCTTGTTGATAACCGACTTTTTAGCAATCTGGTATATGATGGAGAGTTCGCGATTCGGGTCGAGACCCACCACATACTTAGGCGTTACGGCCGTATCATCAATGATAATGCCGGTAACCTTGCCCGTTGTTTTAGCCACTTGCGTCGGAACGTCATCCAAGCTTGCCGCACTTACTTTTACCAGTGCCGCCACATCATCGAGGAGTGCGAGAAGACCTGTTGCCATTATTCTATCGTTCAGTTTAGATTTTAATGAACATACTGCTGCCTCCCGTGGGGAATACCGATGCCAGCACTCTATTTCACGATCGCTAAATTAGGCGAAAGACGTGAAATTGTAATGGTAGGGTAGTCGTTATGAGGAAAATTTTATTGGGGTGGAAAACAGTCCAATCCAATCGGGGCGTTCAGGGGAGTAGGTTTGATAATTCAATTCCAATGAAATAGCAAATGTCCGATTACTGTTAGATTTAGGTGGAGTCGGGTGGTGGGGGAAGAAAAAAGCCCTTTCACTCGATACTCCACGGGGCGCTCCGATTCCAAATGGTCCTAGCCGCCCGCATTTTTATAGCACGGTCTACTTCGCCGAGTCTTAGCACTAGTAATAAGCCTCTAACCGCGACGGTATACCGTTCTGCCCCTGTGCCAATGGCCCGGCCGAGCGAAATAATATGCTGGCAGGCTGACGTTACGGTCCGTTTTCCCTATCTTTAAGATAATCTATTCTTGAAATATTTTTATTAATAAAGCCTAGGGCCCCACGCGGGTGAGATATACTTCTCTTAAGTATGGTGACCTAAACCAAGGTAGCGGGCCTTTTTAAAATGACCGTTTCGTTTATTCCTTGAATCCTTCATTTAACAAAAGCTACTATGCCAATATACATGGACCGACACGATGTTTCTGATTCTGTTACCGCAGAACACGTTGCACAATTGCACCGAGCAGATTTGAAAATTCAGGATGTTTTTGGCTGCCGAGGCATCACTTATTGGTTTGATGATAAAAGAAAAACTGCTTTTTGCTTGTTCGAAGCACCAAATGAACAGGCAATAAGGGAAATGCACAACGTGGCACATGGGCAGATACCCCACAGCATCATAGAAGTTGATGCCGGAATCGTCGAATCATTTTTAGGAAGAATTGAAGACCCTACAGAAAAGCAAAACAATGCATTAAATATAATAGGTGATCCTGCTTTCAGAACAATCATGGTAATAGCGAAAGAATCATCTTTTTCAGAATACCCTGATGTTCATCCATCAAACGACTTATTATTAAAAGTAATTATTTAGGTATCCCAAGTGAAATTACCCTTTAGCACGCAGGTCAATTGATCGATCACGTTCATTTGGTTCTTTCTGATTGTAGAGATAAATGCAGCAATACGGGCATAGTAAGTTGCACCTGCTAGTGTTCGGAAGCAGTTGCTTACTTTTTGTTTTACCTTGGCCGGACGCAAGTCTCGTTCGGCCTGATTGTTAGTAAAAGGAACGCCGGGCTCGAAGGCAAACGCCAGGACAGCCTGCCGATGCAAAATGAGCCTATCCAAGAGGTTACGTCCTTTGCTACGCCTGGCGCGGCCCGTACTGCCATCATGCTTGAAGAAGACCAGAGCGGGGAGTTCTTCATCGTCTCCCTGCTGGCAGAGTTGCTCGTATTCGGCCAGCCATTGTGCGTGGTCTGTC
>JBDNFP010000470.1:0-5815 GCA_041689775.1 Spirosomataceae bacterium | reverse complement strand
CCAAATGGGCTGGGAAATGATAATGGTTTGCTCGGTAAGTACATCGCTTTCCATAATTATAAAGGCAATATTGGAGCAACCATCGATGGTTTTGAAAATCAATACTACTTTGGACGACGCCCAACCTCGGTATTTATGCCCTCATTCCGAAACCTGACTCAGCAGGAAAGTCTGGGCTTTCAACGCGGCTATATGGTAGCATTTAGCGCTGCCCGCAGCGGTTGGTCGCAGGGGCTGGGAAAGCGGGGCTTCGGAGCTGAATTTAAGGAAAGCATTACCTACCCTGGTGGATGGAACGTATTTATGCAGATGCAGGGAGAAACAATCCCCAAAGAAAGTAATCATGTAAGATTAAGTAAAGACCAAACCGATCCATGGGGCATACCGCTACTCATCACTTCCGTGGAGTACGATGACAATGACGTAAGAATGCGGGATGACTTTCTCGCTCAGGGCTCCGAGATGCTAGAAATTGCCGGATGTAAAAACATCAATGCGTACGACACTAATCAAGCTCCCGGGCTTGATATTCATGAGATGGGCGGTGTTCGCATGGGTAAAGATCCCAATACCTCCCTATTGAACGACTGGAACCAATTACATGCCGTAAAAAATGTATTCGTTACGGATGGAGCTTGTATGACCTCCGTAGGAAACCAAAACCCCTCCATCACCTTCATGGCACTTAGTGCACGTGCGGTAAGCAAGGCTATATCAGAACTCAAAAAAGGCAATTTATAGAGTTTATGTAGACCACATTCCACAGTTATTCGAGTTTTTGATAGCCTGATCCATCGGGTATGAATTTGATACTATCCAATCTGAAATACAGGCTCGGCCGTATGTCTCAGTAGCAATTAATCAATCATCATGGACCTATCGAAACGTTTACTATCTAAAAGCTTCAATTTCGCCTATTTATTAGGCTCAATGTTACTTCTTTCAAACTGTCAGGTATTTAATAATGTACAGCCTGATAAAGGGTTTATTAATGACCCTATAACTGGGTATTCTGATAAAAGAGAAATCTCCATCGGTACTACCAATCCAATAAAGATTGATTTACACCAACCACAGTCTTTAAGGGGTAATCCTGCGGAAGTGGTTATTTTACTACATGGTGGAGGCTGGACTAGCGGGGATAAATCATTCCTGAAACCAACGGTGGATATGGTCATAAATCAAAGGAAAAATCTAGCCATTGTAAACATGAATTACCGACTCTCTGGTGATACCTCTGATCTTTTATCATTACAATTGGAAGATCTGGAATTAGTCACTAAATATTTGATTTTGAATGCTGACAAATACAATATCCGAAAAGATAAATTCAGACTAGCGGGTTTCAGCGCTGGCGGCCACATTGCATTAACCTACGCTTATTTAACAACAGAAACTACTATATCGTCGGTAATTGGTGTATCTGCGCCTACTGAATTAACTATTAAGGAACTCTTAAATAAAGGGTTATGGCCAAACGTCGAGAAACTAATTGGTGCAAGTTATGACGTAAAAGAAAATGAAGTATTCAAGAAAGCTAGCCCTTTTTACTTGGCTTCGTTCCGTTCCCCCAGGACCATTTTGGTGTATGGACAAAGAGATGATCTTGTTTCTACTGAGCAGGGTATACTCCTGGCCAATAAGTTGGATTTATTGAGAGTACCAAACTCATTGAAGATTATACCGCAGGAAGGTCATGAGGTTTCTTCTCAGGTAGCTGCCCAAGCAATTATGGAGGCATATTGAATGCTAGATAGCACAAAAAACCGGCTTTGAAGCCGGTTTTTTGTGCTATAAGTGCTCTGGATTAGAGAGTACGCTTGACTTCACGCAATTCGAAGCTTTCAATGATATCACCAACTTCAAGATCGTTGAAGTTTTTGAAGTTTAAACCGCATTCGTATCCGGTTCTCACTTCATTGACATCATCCTTGAAACGTTTCAGTGAATCAATCTCCCCGGTGTGAATCACAATACCGTCCCGAATAATCCGGGTTTTGTTATTACGTTTCACAAATCCATCGGTTACGTAACATCCGGCAATTGTACCAATTCTACTAATCTTAAAGATATCGCGAATCTCTATGTTACCTGTTACTATCTCTTCAACCGTTGGGGCTAACATACCAGTCATGGCATCTTTTATCTCTTCGATGGCATTGTAAATAACTGAATAATGTCTGATTTCAATCTGCTCTTGCTCTGCCATTTTCTTAGCATTAGAGGATGGTCTCACTTGGAAACCAACAATAATCGCATCAGAGGCAATGGCAAGGTTAACGTCAGATTCTGAAATTTGTCCAACTGCCTTGTGAATAATATTAATCTGAATTTCAGAAGTCGAAAGTTGCAGTAGTGAGTCAGAAAGTGCTTCCACCGATCCATCCACGTCACCTTTCACAATAAGGTTTAGTTCCTTAAATGAACCAATAGCCTTCCGACGTCCAATTTCTTCAAGCGTAATGTGCTTCCGTGAACGAATAGTCTGCTCACGAAGAATCTGCTCGCGCTTATTGGCCAGTTCACGTGCATCACGCTCTTGCTCCATCACATTAAACTTGTCACCCGCCTGAGGTGCGCCGTTCAGACCCAATACCTGTACAGGCTTCGAAGGGCCAGCTGATTTGAGACGATTACCTAAATAATCTGTCATAGCTTTCACACGACCATGGTGGGCACCTGCCAACATAATATCACCAACCTTCAACGTTCCGGTCTGAACCAGAATGGTTGTTACGTAGCCACGACCTTTGTCAAGCATCGATTCCACCACGGTACCAACGGCTCTCCGCTTAGGATTAGCTTTCAAGTCAAGAAGTTCAGCTTCAAGTAGTACCTTTTCGAGCAACTCATCAATACCCTGTCCACTCTTAGAAGATATTTCCTGGGTCTGATACTTACCTCCCCACTCCTCTACCAGTAGGTTCATGTTGGCAAGCTCCTCACGGATTTTCTCAGTATTAGCTCCTTGCTTATCAATTTTACTAAAGGCAAATACAATCGGTACCCCCGCAACTTGGGCGTGATTGATTGCCTCGCGAGTCTGCGGCATTATGCTGTCGTCGGCCGCAACCACAATAACTACAACGTCTGTGAGTTTCGCACCACGGGCACGCATCGCAGTAAAGGCTTCGTGACCAGGGGTATCAAGGAAGGTTACCTGTTTACCACTCTTTGTCTTTACACTGTATGCCCCAATGTGCTGGGTAATTCCACCTGCTTCACCGCTGGCAACGTTTGCCGAACGTACATAATCAAGTAAAGAGGTCTTACCGTGGTCAACGTGACCCATAATAGTAACAATAGGCGCTCTTTCACCAAGGTCCTCGGGAGCGTCTACTTCCTCGACAACTTCGTTTTGTATTTCTTCTTCAGCAGAGATAAACTCAACTTCAAAACCAAATTCATCGGCAATGAAAGTGATTGCTTCTGCGTCGATGCGTTGATTAATCGAAACGAACATACCCATGTTCATACAAACGGAAATAACCTCTTGTACGCTCACGTCCATTAAAGAAGCAAGTTCGTTGGCCGAAATAAATTCGGTTACGCGCAATACTTTTGTTTCTTCCTGTTCGAAGTTATTATCGCCTTGATCATTACGATCGCGTCTCCGTTTGCTACCTCCTCTTCCTTGACGAGTTGGACCAGAACCACCCATTCGGGCCATTGTTGCCTTAATGTTGTCTGCAACCTCCTTATCAGAAACCTCTTCACGGCGACCACCACGACGCGTAGACTTTGCCCGACTCGTTCCGGTCGAACTTGGCTTCGCTGGTGTAGCAGGAGTGGTTTTTGCAACGGGGGTTCCTGTTGCTGGTGCTGCCGCTGTACCGACCACTGGTCTAGCCGCTGTACCGACCACTGGCCTGACCGCTGGTTTGGTATCACCAGCACCATCTCTGATCCGCTTACGCTTACGTCGACGTTTCTTATCTCCTGCCCCATCACTTGACGCAACAGGTTCTTTCTTCTTCCCTCGCTCAGAAGGTAGTTCTATTTTACCAATGACTTTCAACCCTCGTAGTTGCTGTCCTTTGGCTTCAATTACATTCGAGTTTTCCTCTTCGGCTACTGGCCGTACTACCACTTTCAGGCTAATCTCCTTTGTCTTTGGTTCCGTCTTGTCTTTACCGGCTACTGGGGAGGCAGAGGGTGCAATGAATTTAGGGGTTTCCACATTTTGGGTGGTCTTGGCAATTATCGGCTCGGGTGACTTTTCTGGAGCCTTTATAGCGAGAGCTGGGGTTTCTACCACCGGCGTTGTTTTTTCTACTTTGGGTTGTATTTCTTCTTTTGTGCTTTTTTCTTCGACCGGCCTTTGCTCCTTTGCTTTTTCTTCCTTCACCGGGTTGGTCTGCTCCGTTTTTTCCTCTTTTACCGCAGGAATTTCCACCTTTGCCTGAGGCTCTGGTTTTGGTTCCGGGGCCACAACAGGAGGAATTTCTTTCTTCTCAGGCTCTGCTTTGGCAACGGGTGCCGGAGTAAGCTCAGACTTTGGTTCCGTTTTGGGAACATTCACTGGCTTTTTACCATCAAGATCTATTTTTCCAACGATCTTAATGCCAGGCAATCGAGTTTCACTGGATATAGATGTGGATTCCACGGGTTTATCGGCCGGTTTATCCTCCAATTTAGGTGAGGCTCGAAAGTAAAGAATCTCGTCAAAATCACTTTTTACCTTCTCCTCTGGCTTTTCAACAACTGGCTCAGCCGGTTTTACCGCCCCCAGTAACGTGTCAGACTTGAATTCTTTAGCCAGAGAATTGATTTGATCAGCATTGATTTTTGTATTCGGACTGGTTTCCACCTTAAACCCGTTGGCAGACAGATGGTCCACAATCGTAGAAATTCCTACGTTCAGGATTCGTGCCACTTGGCTTAGGCGCATCATTTTATCTTCTGCCATATTAAGCAATTAACAAATATTTCTTCTTTTGGGTAATTAATTATACTGGTATTAAGTTCAGTTGCTGTCAAGTAATTCCAGTTAAAATAAGAATTACCCTCAAAAAACAACTGAGGTACTAGTCAAATTCCTTGCGTAATACATCCAATACGTCTTCGATTGTATTTTCTTCAAGGTCCGTGCGGCGCAACAATTCCTCTTTACTGAGAGCCAAAACACTTTTCGCGGTATCGAGTCCTATTTTTCTAAATTCCCGGATCATCCACTCTTCTATCTCATCAGTAAATTCTGATAGATCTACATCTTCTTCGGCTAACTCCTCTACATCACGGAAAACGTCTATTTCCATTCCGACGAGGCGACCTGCCAATTTAATGTTTTGTCCACCTTTACCAATAGCAAGAGAAACCTGATCAGGCTTTAGGTACACGGATACTCGCTTTGCATCTCGGTCTATTTGCATTGAACTCACCTTTGCAGGACTTAATGCCCGGCTAATCAGTAGTTCAAGGTTTTCGGTATAGTTGATAACGTCAATATTCTCGTTACCAAGCTCCCGAACGATCGAATGAATTCGTGAACCTTTCATACCAACGCAGGCTCCTACTGGATCAATACGATCATCGTAAGACTCTACGGCAACTTTGGCGCGATCTCCTGGCTCACGGACGATACGACGTACCGAAATAAGACCGTCATATATTTCTGGAATTTCGATTTCAAAAAGTCGTTCCAAAAATACTCCCGATGTTCTGGATAGTGAAATCTTGGGCGTGCCGTTATTCATTTCAACTCGGTGAATGACTGCCTTCACGCTGTCTCCTTTACGGAACCGATCTTTGGGTATCTGCTCAGTACGAGGAAGTGAAAGTTCATTCCCATCCGCATCCATGACAATGATCTCAT
>JBDNFP010000469.1:0-2554 GCA_041689775.1 Spirosomataceae bacterium | reverse complement strand
TCGCGCGTTGTTTTCATCCCATAAGTTAATAAAATTTCAGTTTTGCGAAAGTCCTAATAAAGTATTATTCTATCCAGAGGCAATCAAAATGATATCCCAATTTCATTTTTTTAACAGTTTCATTTTCAGTGACGATCTGATTCCGTTAATCGTGCCTTGTTTGAAAATGTAGTACAAAGATCAGTTATGAATCTCATTTATAACTGGTTAGTTCTTATTTCTCTTTCAATGAACAATAATAACTTCAAAATAGACCGAAAGAATTTATCTAAACCTTGATACCTTTGCAGCCATAATTCAACGTCGTCGCTTTTAAAGATTAATGGTTTCATTTCCTTCGCGTTTTCCCATTCTACACGCTCTCAGTGCTTTCTTTCGTAATCCTCTTGCCCGCATTGTGGGCATTGTATTTGCGCTGGATAGCTTCCTTTTTGGTAGCTGGGTGGCCCGTATACCCTATATTAAGTACCATTTGGGGCTCAATGATGCTGAACTAGGACTCGCACTATTCGCCATGCCGATTGGCTCCATTATCATGAATCCATTTACGGGTCGCATTATACGGCGGTGGGGTTCGGCTCGCTCGTGCTTATGGGGTGGAGTCGGCTTTTTCCTGAGCGTAATACTACCGATCAATGCTCCCAATGTATCCGTTCTGGGCTTTGGCTTATTGATTATGGGAGGCTTCACTGCTTTGCTAAATGTCTCGATGAATACCTGCGCGAGTAATCTCGAACGAAGCGAGGGTATACGCATCATGTCGACCTGCCACGGAATGTGGAGCCTAGGTGGTATGTTAGGTAGTGCGCTCGCCGGAGCTCTTATATGGGCGGGAGTATCGGCTCCACTACACATGTTAGGTGTTGCAGTAGTGTTAGCGGGATTAATGGTCTTAGTTCAAAAAATAGTATTGACCATTCCCGAAGAAGACACCTCCGAATCTTCCTCCTTTGCCCGGCCCACCAGGGCGCTCATTATATTGATACTGATCGGTCTGACCGTCTCCATGGGTGAAGGCCTGGCTTTTGATTGGAGTGCGATTTATTTGCGGGAAATCGCTTTTGCATCGGATTCCGTTTCCGCTTTGGGTTTTGCTTTCTTCTCGTTAGCTATGACTTCCGGACGATTTATCGGGGATATAATCATACCTCGGTACGGGGGCTGCACCCTACTTGCAACGGGTGGTATTATCGGAGCAGTGGGCTTATTGGTAACCATCCTCCTGCCCTACCCTTCTATGGTTTTACTGGGTTTTCTTATTCTGGGGCTTGGTTGCTCTCTGGGAGCACCCATGCTGTATACCGCCTCCATGCAACTCCCCGGCACAACTCCCGCAGCCGGACTGGCTACTTTTGCTACATTTAGTTTTATCGGATTTATGGCTGGTCCACCGATTGTGGGTTTTGTGGCCGAAGCCTACGGGTTGGAATTTGGTTTACTAGTAGTTGCATTTTTACTAGTAATAGGATCAGGCCTCGGACGCTGGGCCCGAGTTTAATTCAGACTTTGGCCGTCTTTTTTCCTATGGAGATCAATACTACGCCGGCCACAATAATCACCGCCGATACCATTGACTGCCCCGATAGTGCTTCGCCAGCAAATGCCCAACCTAACAGCATAGCCACCACCGGATTAACGTAGGCATAGGTAGAAAGTAGTTGAGGCGGAGCATTTCGGGCCAGCCAGGAGTAAGAAGAAAAACCAATCAGGGACCCAAATATAATGAGGTAGACCAACGCTCCGATGGCTTTGGAGGGGGCATAACTAATACTAAACAGAGATACCGGCTCGACCATCAGGCTTACCACTAGCAGGACACCTCCGCCCACCAACATCTGTACCGCCGATGAAATCACCTGCGTAGGTAGTTTCATATGGCCCGAAAGCAGAGTACCCGTAGCCCAAGACAAATTGCAGAATGTGATGATCACTATCCCAAGCCAACTTTCGGTTGAAGTTGCCTGAAACCCTCCCGGCTTAATCAATAGCCCGATCCCAATTAAGCCTACGAGGAGCCCCGCGAGAGCTAACTTTGTTGGCTTAACTTTGCTAAATGAAAGCCAATTAAGCGTCATGATAAACAGAGGTAGCATTCCACCCAATAATGCGGCCACTCCGGTAGGTATATCCGGAAAGTTTAGCGAAGCGCCTCGTATTGTAACATAAAGAGAAGACACAAACTTATTACAGCAAAAATGATAAGAACATGGGCGGAAGCCTATGAACAAAGCTTCTCTTCTGCAAAGTTGAACCTATGTGCCATTCAAAAGCACCTGAATTGCCCTTTTGTCTGGTTATCTATAAAAATCTTGAAAGTTAAAAATTCAATTTAAATTTGTCTGAAGAGAAATTAGTAGAGTTTTAGAATGAATTATTTTACTGCATAATATTCGAACCAAGCAAAATTTTCTTTGATAATATTTTCCTTTTCTGCTTGAACATAATCCAAAAAGGAATTGGCAGCCATTGAAAACCCTTTATCTTTTAGCCAAATTAAATTCCAAACAGATTTAATCGGAAAGCCCTTTACGGGAATAATTTGCAGTTCTCCATT
>JBDNFP010000468.1:0-11120 GCA_041689775.1 Spirosomataceae bacterium | reverse complement strand
CGACAACGCGCCCTGGCACCGCTCGAAGCTCGTCGAGGGCAAGATGGCCGAGTGGCAGGCCAGGGGCGTGTACCTTTTTTACCTGCCCACCTACTGCCCACACCTCAATCTGATTGAGACCTTGTGCAGGAAGATAAAACATGAGTGGTTGCGCCCGCAGGATTTTGAAAACAAGGAGGCGCTTCACATGAGGATAAATCATATTCTTGGAAAATACGGAGGGTCGGAGTTTTCCATCCATTTCTCAATCAAATAAATGTATGTTTAAATACGGCCGACTACTTAGTATTAGTAGAAATGTACCAAATAAAGATCGTATTATTCCTATTTATGTTGAGGAATCTTACTAGTCAGCTAAAACATAAATAGCGTCTAAGTTCCGGCCCTGCTCGTCGTAATCGAGACCATAGCCTACCACAAAACGGTTAGCAATTTCAAAGCCGGTGTACCGGATATCGACTGCTTCGCGCGTGGCGTCCGGTTTGTGAAGCAGCGTAGCAACTTCTACACTGAGTGGCCCCTGACTCCGTAGTTGAGCTATCAGCTGCGCCATGGTGAGGCCCGTATCTACAATATCTTCTACAATAATCACGTGACGGTTTTCTATCGGGGTATCCAATCCAATGATCTGTTTAATCCGCCCGGAAGATTCCATTTGCTGGTAGGAAGCCAGGCGCACGAAGGTGATTTCGCAAGGGATGGTCACTTGCTTGAAAAGGTCAGAAGCAAATAGAAATGCTCCTTTTAGAACCACAATGAATAAAGGCATTTTACCTTTGTAGTCATTATTGATTTGGCTGGCCAGTTCGCCGATGCGCTTTTGCAGGCGGGTAGGCTCTAAAAAGGGTACGAATGTCTTGTCTTTTACAGTAATCATAGGATGAATTCTCAATAAAGGTCAAATTAACCCATATTTTTAAAAATAGTGCCCACTTCAAACGGAAAATAAGAATCTGACGTTACATAAACAGAGTTTTTTTAGTACAATTTATGAAGATCAAAAGTAAAGTAATACGCTCTTTTTTAGTGCTTTTAGTGGGTAGCATGGTACTTTCTGCCCAGGCGCAACTTTATACGGCCTCCGAGCTAGATAAGAACTATGACATGCTGCTCAAAAACCCGGGTGTGCAAATAGAAGCCACGGAGGCCATCAACCTGCTCTATAATTATAAA
This sequence comes from Spirosomataceae bacterium, assembly GCA_041689775.1. Lineage (GTDB taxonomy): Bacteria > Bacteroidota > Bacteroidia > Cytophagales > Spirosomataceae > JBDNFP01. The sequence continues at coordinate 9,947 of JBDNFP010000468.1, read as the reverse complement.
TTTGAGGAGGCCGATAGGGAATTCCGCTGGCTGAAATACCGCTACCCAACCCACCCCATGCCCCATTTCCTGATGGGATTAGCGCAGTGGTGGAAGATTGTGCCCAATACCGACAACGAAGCGTACGATAACCAGTTTGTTGCCCAGATGGATTCGTGTATCCGGCTGGCCGAAAACCTGTATGACTCCAAGGACGATAAGGTAGAAGCTTCGTTTTTTCTGGCGGCGGCCTATGCTTTTAAAGGACGTTTGTACTCGGAACGTAAACAGTGGGCCAAAGCTACATTTGCCGGAAAAAATGCGCTAAAATATCTCGATAAATGTCGGAGGAACGGTGATTTGAGTCCGGAGTTACTGTTTGGAGATGGCGTTTATAACTACTATTCGGAATGGATACCCAAGGAGTATCCGATCCTGAAACCGGTACTTATCTTTTTCCAAAAAGGAAACAAAAAGCTGGGAGTGCAGCAGTTGGAAAAAGTTGCGAATAATGCTTTTTATACTAGGGTGGAAGCACGCTATTTTCTCTTACAGATATATAGTATGGAAAACCAATACGCCAAGGCGTATGATATGGCCAAGTATATGTGGCAAACCTATCCGGACAATCCCTACTTTGAGCGTTATTTTTGTCGCTCGGCCTTTGTAACGGGTCACATAGCCGAGGCTCAGCAAGCGGCCCAAAATATGCTGGCGAAGATAAACAGGGGAATGCCCGGTTATGAAGGAGTAAGCGGACGAAACGCAGCCTATGTATTGGCGTATTATAGTTTTAACTATGCCAAAGACTATGACGAAGCATCGGATTACTACCAGCAGGCTATTAACTACTCTGTACAGACAAATTCTCTGAATGCCGGATATTACGTATCGTCTTTGATTGGTCTTGGCAAGGTCGCCGAAATAAAAAAGGATTTTGAGGAAGCCCAACGCTACTACAAACTGGCGCTTACCAAAGCTGACCGGAAGTCGAGCCAACACGATGAAGCCAAGAGAGCGATTGATACCTTGCAGAAGTCCCGGCGCAATGACCGCCGCGCCCGGCGTCGAAACTAGGCTATCGCTGTCATACTAAAAACCCCCGTATCTGGGCAGATACGGAGGTTTTTATATGAAGACTAAGTCCAAATTAAGGCAAAGGCAACGTCTTGCTTTCTTTGAAAGTAGAAAGAATAACCATGGTTTGAGTACTGGCTACTTCTTCTATTTCGTTGATCTTTTCTAGCATCAATTTTTGATAAGTGCTTATATCTTTCGAGATGACTTTGATCAAAAAGTCTCCGGTACCTGTAATGTGATGGCATTCAATGATTTCAGCGATTGAATTTACCTTATCCACGAATGACTCCGTGACAGCTTTTTTGTGACCGACAAGGGTAATTTGCACAAAAGTGGTTACACCGAGTCCAACTTTTTCGGGATTTAACTGAGCATGGTAGCTCTTTATGACTCCGGCTTGTTCTAGTTTTTTTACACGTTCAAGAGTAGGAGCAGGAGAAAGACCAATTTCTTTTGAAAGCTGTGCGTTGGTAATCTTTGCGTTTGATTGAAGTATTTCTAATACTTTACGATCTATTTGATCGAGTTTTAATGTAGAAGACATTGCTCTGCAACGGATTAAAATTTGTCTTTGAATGAATCGTGCAAAGCTACTTAGTTTCCCGAATAATATTGCAAACAAATAGGGTATTTTTATTTGAAAGTAAAATTATAGTGGGTGAAATACGTATTTTGCCTATCAAAATTAGGTTTTGTTAGGTTCTTGCCTAACCTTTCAATAACGCTTTTTACTGATTTTATTGAGAGAAATAGACCGCTGACTCGTGCTTTTAAAGCGCTTCATAAGCTCACTTGACTTGACGGAATGCTTCGTGCCCCGGCCCTGTACCCTAGCGCGCCACCTGCGCCAGGAGGCCTGTTTCAACTCCCGACGCATGAGGGCAATGACTTGTTGCTCCGTTAGGCCAAACTGTATTTCGATTGCCTCAAAAGGAGTGCGATCTTCCCAAGCCATTTCAATAATCCGGTTGACGCTCTCCTCCGATAGACTGGTAAGTAGTTCTTTATCTTTATTCATGTATCCTATTTAAACGGCATAGGTCTCCATTTTTGCCAGAAAATCCTGGTAAGTAGCCTTAATGCCTTCTTCGATATTAGTACGATGTTTCCAGCCCTGATTATGTAATTTGGTTACGTCCATGAGCTTGCGGGGAGTTCCGTCGGGCTTGTCGGTGTTCCAGTGAATTTGCCCTTCGTAGCCAACTACGCTCTGAATCAACTCGGCCAGGGCCTTGATCGTAATGTCATTGCCAACTCCGATATTAATCAGTTCGGGTTCGTCATAGTGCAGCATGAGGTAGTAGCATGCATCCGCCAGGTCGTCGGCGTGTAAAAACTCCCGGCGTGGTGACCCCGTCCCCCACAGCTCCACATAAGGTCTCCCTCCGGCTTTGGCTTCGTGAAACTTTCGGATCATGGCCGGTAGTACGTGTGAATTTGCCAGATCATAATTATCATTGGGGCCGTACAGATTAGTAGGCATTACGGATATAAAATTGCTGCCGTATTGGCTACGGTATGCTTCACACAATTTTATTCCAGCAATTTTGGCGATTGCGTAAGGTTCGTTGGTGGGTTCCAGGAGCCCAGTCAGGAGATAATCTTCGCGGAGCGGTTGAGGAGCCATTTTGGGGTAAATACACGAAGAGCCCAAGAACATCAATTTCCTTACGCTAACCCGGTGGGCACTATCAATGACATTATTCTGTATTTGTAGGTTTTCTAGTAGAAACTCAGCCCGGTAGGTATTATTTGCCATGATACCCCCCACTTTGGCCGCCGCCAGAAATACGTAGTCGGGTTGTTCTGCTTCAAAGAAAGCCCTTACGGCTACCTGATCGCGCAGGTCAAGCTCGCTGGAAGTGCGTGTTACAAAGTTAGCGTACCCTTCTGATACCAGTCGACGGTAGATGGCAGAGCCTACCATACCACGGTGGCCAGCGATGTAAATTTTAGCGTCTTTTTCCAAAGTATTTCAATACAGTTTAAATAATTCCAACTACGTTACAGGCAATCAGGTTCACTACAAAGGTAATAATCCTGACCGAATGAAGTATAGATCTAGGAGTCCTATCTGTTGCATATCAGTTGATTTTCCTGACTTTTGTTAAAGTTTTCCCGGCACGGAAAGTGTAGCTTACCAAAAGAGCAACTCGGTTTTGGAGAATATTCCATAATGGGTATCTCAAAAGTTTATTACCTTGTAGATCAATATCACTGTTTCCTGTTCGTTAATCTTAGGAAACGCACAAGAACAAATTTGAAGAGCAATGATGATACAGAAAACCATCCGTGTGGTGTGTATTTTGTGGATAAGCCTGACGTCCCTTACCTGGGCACAAACCGGAAAGAAGCGCAAATTATCCAAAGATCGCCTGGAAGCCAGCCAGTCGAAACTGGATACGTTACGTGCCAAGCTTGAAAAGTCAACGGGCCTGGGGGTTGATCTGCCGGGACTTGACCCGTCGGCGAATCTTTCTTTGCCGGGTGGAAAGGGTAAGTCAGCTAGCCTGTCAACATTATTAGGGGAGACTATCCCGGACCTAGGTCTTAAAGCAAAAGAATTCAAGAGTCGCCGCTCGGAGCGCCGCCGGAAAGCCAAGAAAGGCAGACTGGCCCGGGTGCAGTATCAGGAAATTCTGATGGAGAAAGTATACATCAAGTTTGGTAGCGGAGACCGCGCTACCATCGAGGAGTTTCATGTGTTGAAAGAATATAAGCCCATGAGTGGCTACGTACGGGACATCCGTTGGTACGATCCCAAGGCTAAAAAATTAAGCTCATCGGTCGTGAAAGACAAGGAGCGTTCCCTTCCCTTGCATGGCCCGTATAAGCGCTACGTATCGGGCACTCTGACCGAAGAAGGGTTTTATTATATGGGTACCCGTGATGGCCGCTGGGTGCGCTATGATGCCAACTATAATTTATTGGATAAGGCGCACTGGTACCGGGGCTTCCCGGCAGAGTCGCATGTTACTTTTTACGATTCATCGCACGCAAAGATCAAGGAAGTTGTACCTATTCAGTTTAATCACGTAGATGGAGAGTACTTTTCTTTCTACGATGAAGGGCAATTAATGACCTACGGGAAATACGATAGCGGTCAGAAAATCGGCCGTTGGATTGAATATTACCAGTATCGTCGTCAGCGTAAGAAGGAAATGCAATACCCTAAGAGTCGTTGGGAGGAGGACTTCGAGCCTTTCGTATTACGTGAGTGGGACGATAAAGGGAAGCTTCTCTACGACTACACCAAAGATCCCCGCGCTTCCGCCGAAGTGGAAGACCCCAAATAGTAAGTAGCTGATAGCTATTAGCTTGTAGCTGTTATATTTTTATAAATATTTGATATAGAGAATATTAGCCATTGATTTGACTAAATTAATAATACAAACTAATTCTGCCTTAGTACTTAGTGAGCGAAGTTTTATAGAATTCTTTTCTACTTTTGGCTTCCGTTTTCCACTTACCCGAGTATCCGTTTCATGCGCTTCATACGTTCGGCTCTTCATTTTTTGCCAAAGCAGACCTGGTTAGCCATTGTTTTATGCCTGGTGCCAATTTTGATATACTGGAATGTATTCATCGAAATTTCGCTCAATGTCAACTATGTAGCGTATGATGATATTGCTATTCTGGGGGTTATACCTGGATTTGAGGAAGCCTCCTGGCTCGAACGTTGGCATCGCCTGACCGACCCCCTCCCTGAGCATCGTCTGATTTTCTCACGACTTATCGTTTTAGTTTCCTATTACCTGTTTGGTCAGGTCAATCTGGTTGGCCTGATGCTCGGAGGTAATCTTTGTCTTACCGGATGTGCTGTCGTTTTCTACGCAGTATTTCGTCGGCTTAGACTTTCGATCTGGTACTTCGTGCCGGTGTTGTGGTTGTGGTTTACCCTTCATTTTTTTGAAAATACCTTCTGGGGTATGAGTTCCCTTTGCAACTTTGGTGTGCTGTTATTTACCATGCTTTCATTTTACTATGCTACTCATAGTCAAAAGTACTGGGTTGCCCTGCTATTTGCTTTGATTGCTACTTTTTCATTCGGAAATGGAATTATTACTTTTGTCGTTATCGCATTTCTTTACTGGGTAACCGGACGAAAAAAAGAGTTTTTTATTACTCTGGGAACACTAGCCGTCGTAGGATTTATCTACTTTTCCGGTTTCCCACAAAAGACGGCAAGTCTTGACTTTTCAGATAGCCAGCAGGTTCTGGAAGGTATTGCCGGTTTTTTTGGGTTTATAGGCTCTATTGTGGCCCTAGAAGCTTACTCGCTCGATCCTGTTTATCTTACTAGTGCGGTCGTGATGGGAGTGGTGATGATAGCGCTATTCCTTATGCTATTTCGGACCAAAACTGTTACCCTGTTTTTGTCCCTGACCGGTAGACCGATTAGCCTTAGCCCGGCGGGGCAGTTTACGCTGGTTATTCTACTGTTCGTCGCTATCACTTCCTTTGCGGTGTTATACAAGCGTATTCCTTTAGAAGGCTTTGAATCCTTGTTCAAAGGACGATACCGGATGTATACTGCATTAGGCTGGGTTGCCCTTCATTTTGGCGCTTTAGCATGGCTTCCCGCGACAAGGCGTAGAGCCTGGGGTAGTAGTCTGATTGTCTCGGCTATTTCCATAAATCTACTATTGCTCTACGTCAACTTTGGAGCAGCGGTAAACAACCGGCGGGTTGCTATAGCCCAGGAATTTAACAGTCGCTATAATTCCGATTGGTTAGGTCTTGATATGTTTAACATGAGTCAGCAGTACTTTGAAAGTATCCGATCCTACTACCAATCAGAAGATCCATTAGCCGAAGGATGGAATCCACGGGTGGTATCAGACTCATTGCCCTGCGACGAAAAGTACGTACTTGATTCCGTATTTTGCAGTAATGACGAGATTCGGGTATACGCAATGAGCGATTTTATTAGTACAGAACAAAGCTATACCGATGGTGCGTATGTGCTGCTGAAGTCCGACTCGCACGTGTATGCCTCTCCTCCTAATCAATCGGTTGTGCCGATGAGGACGCTTTTTCGACGGTTTATCTATTTCGCCCGAGGCTTTCATGCCTCCTTTCACAAAGCTACCGTAGTGCCTGGTACATATAAGATTTATGTGCTAATACGGCGTGGCGGGAAAAATACACTCTATTGTACCGATCAGACTTGGGTCGAAACCGACTAGTACTTCTCATGCAGCCCCGTCAATACGCGGGCTACTTCCTGCCGCACTTCGTTGGATGAACGGGTATAGTTGTTGTTCATGAAGCTAAAATATAGCAACTTTCCTTTTTTGGTTAGTAAATAACCACTCAAACAAAAGTTATTGCTGAGGCTCCCGGTCTTAGCATACACAAAGGACTCTTGCCCTTTGAAGAGATTCCGTAGTGTGCCCGTACTTCCTCCGTTGGGTAAGATCATGAATAGTTTCTCTTGGGGCACCTTTTTATATATCTTATCCAGCAGGGCTACCATCGTGCGCGGCGTGAAAAGATTATAGCGCGAGAGCCCCGAGCCATCGCGCCAGATGGGTCGGTCAGGTAGGTCTGACAATAGATTTTCGATGGCGTGTTCAATCGCTAGTTCGGTATCTAAAGGCAAACCGTTGGCAGAGGCATAGAGTAACATTAGCTGCTCGGCAAACATATTATCACTCACCTGCATCATGCGTCGGTATAGCGAGTCGGCAGGAATACTGTATACTGTTTTGAAGCCCGGACCGATTTTCTCCTTCGTCAAAGAAACTTCTCGTTTTAATTCTTTCGTCAGTAACTTCACGGTGAGCTCGTCCGATGTCCGGAAGGGTATTTCTTGTATCAGTCCGGCGGGTAGGGCGTTAGGCGAGCGTCGGAACTGATTCGTATGCTCGTCGCGTTGAAGCCCGGCAATGGTAGTATCCAGTAATAGTGAGTCTTGCCAAAACTCGGGTTCCACGCGCACATACAGCCCGGACGGACTGGAAAAACGGACGATATTTCCGTAGAGCGGTAGGGGTGAGCGCTCGGGTTGGTAGTAGTCGTTGTAGTCGCTCCATGCCCAACCGGGACCAAAATGGGGTGTCTCGAAATTGGACGAGGTGAAGAAAAGCTGCTCCGTCCGGTTTTTCAGAAAGTCGGCGACGGCACTGGAGGGTAAGTCGGGATGAAAAAGGGAAGGATCACCCGTACCCCGAAAAATAAGTTTGTCGCTATCAATCTTGTATTCCAGGCCAGGCAGCGAATCACCGAGAACGGATAACCCCGCGTAAAAGCTAAATAGCTTGGTATTGGAAGCCGGAGTAAAGTAGTGGTCGTCCTGATAAGCCGCCAGCGTTTTCTGTTTGGCAGGATCGTAGACCGAGATCCCCACGTGGTGCTGCGATAATATCGGGGAGTTTTTTACTTCGTGGTGAATATAGTGGGATACCGAGCAGCCGGATAGGTAAAAAGCTGAGCAGCAAAAAGTAGCATAAATACGTAAAGTGCGAAGGTTCATTGATGGATTTTTTCTGATGAGATGCACCGAAAATAGTCACTAATAGGCAAAATGATAGCCTGAGCGTCGGTATTTATGTGGCTAAACTTTGTTTTTGGCATTAACTCCCCGCTCAGCTCACAGAGTAAGCGCAAATAATCGTCAATAATGTACCAAAATCGCTATTTTGCGGTGATTCGAATTGTGCAATTTTTTCATGAGCAATCTTCAACAACTATTAAAACAATACTGGGGGTACGATACCTTTCGTCCGGTGCAGCAGGAAGCCATGCAGTCGGTCATGGAAGGCAGGGATACCCTCGTGTTACTACCCACGGGTGGAGGGAAATCTCTTTGTTTTCAGGTGCCTACGCTCGCGATGGGCGGGGTCTGTATCGTGGTAACTCCCTTGATTGCCCTGATGAAAGATCAGGTAGAACAGCTAAAAAGGCGGCATATTCCGGCGGCGGCGATTCACTCGGGCATGAGTCGAACCGAAATAGATATTACGCTCGATAATTGTATTCATGGCAACGTCCAGTTTTTATACGTGTCGCCGGAACGGCTCCGGACCGACATTATGATGGCCCGGACTAAACAAATGAATGTGGTGCTTCTGGCCGTTGACGAAGCCCACTGTATTTCGGCTTGGGGCTATAACTTTCGGCCCGCCTATCTGCTTATTTCTGAGTTTAGAGTGTTGCTGCCCGGAGTACCGGTTATGGCCCTGACGGCCTCGGCCACGGCCGAAGTACAGACGGATATCCTGGAAAAACTGCTGATGAAAAAGGCATTGATTTTCCAGCAATCTTTTGCCCGGGCGAACCTATCCTATTCAACTTTTCAGGAAGAAAATAAAGAACGAAAGCTCCTTCAAATCCTGACCAATGTGCCCGGTACAGCCATCGTGTACGTACGCACCCGAAAACGCACGCAGCAAATAGCAGAATGGCTGAGCCGGCAGCGGGTAAACGCTGACTACTACCATGCCGGAGTGCCTTTTAAAGACCGCAACCAAAAGCAGACGGCCTGGCAGCGAGGACAGGTACGGGTGATTGTGGCTACCAATGCCTTTGGAATGGGGATCGACAAAGCGGATGTACGTACGGTGGTTCATCTCGACTTACCCGACAGTCTTGAAGCCTACTACCAGGAAGCGGGCCGGGCCGGGCGCGACGAGCGTAAGGCCTATGCCGTGGCGCTGTACAACAACAAAGATATTGACGACCTTTCGCAGAATGTCGATCGTAAGTACCCTCCGATCGAAGTACTCCGGCGCGTGTATCAGGCGCTAGCCAACTACTTCAAAATACCCGTGGGTAGCGGAGAGTTTACGAGTTACAGCCTAGATGCACACGAGTTTTGCGAAACCTTTGGCCTGATTGTATCGGAAACGCACTACGCGCTCAAACTACTCGAAGAGGAAGGGTTTATTCAATTGAGTGAGACTTTTAATGATTCTTCCAAGCTTCATTTCCGGGTAGATAACCGTCAATTGTATGATTTTCAGATACGCTATCCCGACTATGATTCGTTCCTTAAACTAATCCTTCGGATGTATGGTGGCGAGCTTTTTTCGGAGTATGTCCGAATCTCCGAACGGGATATTGCTACTACTTTTTATGCTACGTTACCAGAAGTGGCGCAAAAGTTGCAGTTTTTGCAGGAACGAGATATTCTTGACTACGAAAAGCGACGTGATAAGCCTCAGCTGACGTATCTAACACCCCGGTACGACGCCGAGACGCTGCCGCTACATGTGTATGAAATTGAAAAAAAGAAGGAGCGTGACCTCCGCAAAATAGCCTCGGTAATTCATTACGCGCAGCACGCTACCCAATGCCGGACACTGCTGCTGCTTGACTACTTCAATGAGCGTGACGGGCAACCCTGCGGAGTGTGTGATAATTGCCTGCGAAGGCGCAAGACGGACGTGGATTATGATGAATCCTACGACCTTGCCGAAAGTATCGTTACTTACCTGAGGGAGAAAGGGGCCATGGTACCCCGAAGTCTGAGTCAGGCATTTGAGCGGGTACCCGAAAAGAACCTGTTACGGATGGTACGTAAACTGATTGAAGAAGAAGTTATTGGGTACGATGAGGAAGGAAAGATTGTGGTGAGTGCTTCCTTGCGACCATAATATAGGAACGCAATGCTTTTCCATCTATTTAGGGCTCAAAGGGGCCCTATGCCACTTAGTAAATATAGGAGTATTGGTAATGGATTATATGGGTTGATTTCGCTATATTGGTGTCATGCTACATACTCATCCGATCCTGTGCCCCCAGTGCGATAGTTCCGACACGGTCAAGAACGGCCACCGCCCCAACGGCGACCAGCGTTGGCGCTGCAATCGGCATAGCTGCCAGAAAAGTTTCCAACTCTGCTACCGCTACAACGCCAACAATATAGGCATGGGTCAGCAGAT
>JBDNFP010000467.1:0-1640 GCA_041689775.1 Spirosomataceae bacterium | reverse complement strand
CCCGAAAAGGAAACGCAAACACAGTCTGCGAAGTATCCTTAATGGTATCTTCTGGATCAATAATACTGGCAGTCAATGGCGTAATTTAGAGAGTAAATGTCCACCATGGCAAACTGTTTTTTACCATTTTACACAACTAAAAGCACGTGGTATTTGGGAGGAATTATTAGATTTTTTAGTAGTTACGGCAAGAGAAAAAGACGGCAGAAATGCAAGTCCAAGCCTGTTATACATTGATAGCCAAAGCGTTAAGAAAGTACAGTTTATCAACGAAGAAACCTGTATTGACGGTGGTAAAAATATAAATGGCAGAAAAAGAACAATTCTTGTAGATAAACTGGGATTGCCTTTAGCAATAAAAGTAACGGCAGCAAACATTTCTGATAATAAAGCGGGCATTTTGGCCGTAGATTTATTGAGAGGGAAAGTGCCTAAATTGCAAAAAGTAGCAGCGGACGCAGGCTACAAAAATGCTTTTTGTGAACATGTCGATACTAATTACCATCGGGAAGTCGAAATAGCACAAAAGCCCGAATCGTCCAAAGGGTTTGTACCTGAAAAGAACCGCTGGCAAGTCGAAATCGGACCGCCGAAGCGGGAGTTTTGGATGACTCAATTTTAGACGAAGGTTGTTTCGAGACGTGGAAAAAACAATATTATCGTCAGAAGCTATGGTGCAAATAGCATTTATCTCATTTATTATCAATAAGTTATAAATCCAAAACATACTCTAATTCAATTACCCGAGAATTTGCTGGGTACTGATCATTGCGTGATACGGCTCTTCCCAAACGTGTGAGGTCAGCGTAGCGATTACCTTCAAAGGCAAGCTCCTTGCGCCGCTCTGTGATGATGTCTTCGATAAGAGTGGCACCAGCGGAAGCGTACGGAGTAAACGCTGTATCACAAGCCTCACCCACCTGATTTAGGTATAAGCGAGCGTTAGTCTCGTCAGCAGTTCTTGCATAGCTCTCGGCCATTTGAAGCAATAACTCAGAGTAGCGGAGTACTTTAGTATCGTCCTTATCATCAGGATTGGTGATGTTTTGGTACTTGTTTACGATGTTTACTGTTTCACCAGCCCGGGTTCCGGGAAGAATCAGGGCTCTGCGAACATCCGTAGTGGAGTAGAGCGAGAACAAAGAATTCGTAAGAAGACCGTCACCGTATCCATTTTGTGAGCACATATTCACCAAGGCGTTAAAGCCAGCATTGTCAACCCCATCTGAAGCAACTTCAAAAATAGTTTCTGCCTTATTAGCAACCGGAGTAGGATTTGTGAAGTAAGCTACATAATCAGCACTTGGGATAATTTTATATCCACCACCGCTAATGAAAGCGGCACCCTCAGTAACAATACTTCGCTAAGGATTTTGGGTTAGCATTTTGAAAATGCAAAAAAAGGCCGTAGGGTTACGTTGCAAAACCAAACCGACTACGACCTTATGAATACCGTTGAAACCATATTCACCTTACTATTCATAAATTTTCTTGAGACAGACAAGTGGCAGCGTGATTTTTTAGTTGAATTATTCAATTCGTTGTTCAGCCGACAAGGGCGTTTTAATTTTGAGAACCTTGCCCGTTATTCAAAATATAACGAGTTGACCCACCGCCGCCAGTTCAGCAAACATCTTGAT
>JBDNFP010000466.1:0-15621 GCA_041689775.1 Spirosomataceae bacterium | reverse complement strand
GGTTCGAATCCCAGCGGGATCACCATCTGTCCAGGTGGTGGAATTGGTAGACACGCTACTTTGAGGGGGTAGTGCCCATTTGGGTATAGGAGTTCGACTCTCCTTCTGGATACAAAAAAGCTGCATTTTCATTCGAAAGTGCAGCTTTTTTGTTTTTAATCGCCTTCATACAAATTTGAGAGCGATTAAATTTATACCCTACTCGTAGAAGAGCTCCTTGTTAAGTAACTCAACAATTGCATTGAAGTCTTCCTCGCGGTTGGCAAAGTCCATATCGTTGACATCTATTTCAATCAGCTTTCCGTGCTCATAGTTTTTCACAAAGCTGTCGTAATAGTTATTTAAGTTCTGCAGATACTCTAAAGATATATCTGTCTCAAAATCCCTCCCGCGTTTTTTAATCTGCTGAACAAGTTTTGGTATATCCGCTTTTAGGTATATTAGGAGGTCCGGGGCCGAAACCGTTTGAATAATTGATTCGAATAACATCAGGTAGCTCTCATAATCACGTTGGGTCATTATTCCTGATTCAATCAGATTACGGGCAAAAATGTAAGCATCTTCATAAATAGTACGGTCCTGAATAACCGTCGTGTAGGTCAATGACTTGATTTTTTGAACCTGAGCAAAACGACTGTTTAGAAAGTAAATTTGAAGGTTAAAAGCCCACCGTTCCATATCCTTGTAAAAGTCAGCCAAGTACGGATTCCCTTCAACCGCCTCGTACAAAACACCCCAACCGTAGTGTTCACCTAGCTTTTGGGTAAGTGTCGTTTTTCCAGCACCAATGTTTCCAATAATTGCAATGTGCATTGTCAAATAGTAAAAAGTGAAAATTAATTACAAAGATAAGTTCTTCGTGAATCAAAATGAATTACAGGAGCGCTACACAATTGAAGAGAAACTGAATGATGGTCCAAACCCATCCTATTTGTATCTTTGCACCGGAAAATAATTAGATTGCAAGAATGAAAGCTTGTCGGGTGATACTTTATTACAACTACGTTTCGATCGAGGATCCTGATACCTATCGAGACGAACACCATCTTTTCTGTATCCAGAATAATTTATTAGGACGTGTTATTGTGTCAAAAGAAGGCCTGAATGGGACGGTATCAGGGTTGACTGAGGATTGTGACGCCTACATGCAGTATATATACTCAGACGAACGATTTAAGGCTACCCAATTTAAAATTGAAGAGCATGACCAGCACGCCTTCAAAAAATTACATGTTAGAGTCAAAGATGAAATAGTCAACTCTGACCTACCGGTAAACCCAATAAAACGCACTGGAAAGCATCTCGACCCCGCTGATTTCAAAAAAATGATGCATGATGAGGATGTGGTTTTGATCGATATGCGTTCTAATTACGAGCACTCGGTTGGGCGGTTCAAAGGTGCCATTACCTTCGATATAGAGAACCTCCGGGAACTTCCGGAACATGTTCAAGAAATTGAACATTTAAGAGATAAGAAAATTATCACCTATTGTACGGGGGGTGTTAAATGCGAGAAAGCAAGTGCCTACCTGTTAGAAAGAGGGTTCGAAAACGTGTACCAACTTCATGGTGGTATAATACGGTATGGAGTTGAGGAAGGAGGAGAAGATTTTGACGGAAAGTGTTATGTATTTGACAATCATGTGGCGGTTGAAGTAAATAAAGTAAACCCAGAGGTTATTTCGACATGCTACGTTTGCGGAGAGAAATGCGACCGAATGATTAATTGTGCAAATGCCAAATGTAATCGCCTCGGTCCTATCTGTGAAGAATGCAGCGAAAAGTTGGATGGTGCCTGTTCACCCGAATGTCAGGCACACCCTGCAAAGCGGCCGTACAACGGAACAGGCTCCTACGCCAGCAATAGTAATCACTACAATCCAGTTCAAGGATTTAGAAGTTTAAAGAAAAAGGTAAAGGTCTGACCCCTGTCCCACAAGATTTTGAACACTTTGGGTCATTATCCCTTTATCTTCACAAACAACACAATCTACTAAGAATGAATCTAACACCCAGTAACTCGTCAGAAAGTAAAAGACCCCTCATACTTGTAACAAACGATGACGGAATAACGTCATTAGGCATCCGAACACTGGTAGAAATAGCCCAAACAATCGGTGAAGTAGTGGTGGTAGCCCCAAATAGCCCACAGTCCGGAATGGGACACGCAATAACTATCGGGCAACCTCTCAGGCTGTATTCTACCGAATTATTTACTGAGGTAGATGAGTATGAATGCTCCGGAACCCCAGCTGATTGTGTAAAACTGGCCAAACACTATGTGTTAAAGGATCGATCCCCTGATTTGGTCGTTAGTGGTATTAATCACGGAAGTAATAGTTCCATTAGTATCCTGTATTCAGGCACGATGTCGGCCGCAATAGAAGCTGCCATCGAAGGGATACCAGCCATTGGCTTTTCACTATGTGACTACCGAGAAGACGCTTCCTTTGAACATGTAAAGGAGTATGTCCGCTCCATTATTTTGATGGCGCTGGAAAAAGGCATTCCCAAAGGGGTGGCATTGAATGTAAACTTCCCAAAGCTCTCGGAAGAACCTCTGAAAGGTATTAAAATTTGCCGGCAGGCAAATGCCAAATGGCAGGAGAAATTTGACTACCGCAAAGATCCGTACGGTCGCGGATATCTATGGATGGCTGGAGACTTCGTGAACTTTGACCACGACAAAGAGGACACCGATGAGTGGGCCCTTTCTCAAAATTATATATCGGTGGTACCATGTAAGTATGACCTTACCTCCTATGAGGCATTGGAATCTATCTCATCCTGGTCTAAGTAGGTAAAAATGATTTCATGAAAAGCGCATCAGATAGTGAAACCAAGTGAAATAATTCATACTGATTTAGATTATTTGAAGATATGGCAATCATAGGAAGTTTATTGAAAAGGGGAATTCGGTTTGGTAACCTGGTTGCGAACCGTAAAAAAATCCAACCATTCAAACAGCAAAAAAAGACCTTGTCAAAGTTGCTGGCCAAAGCACGATACACCCAGTTTGGGGAGACTTATGATTTTGAAACTGTTCTCAGTAGTTCTCTTTTTGGTGAGCCCAAGGAGTTCTACGAAAAGTACAAAAATAATGTACCGGTATATGATTACAATAAGATTTATAAAGAGTGGTGGTACAAACTATTAGAAGGTGAGAGGGACATAACCTGGCCTGGTACGATAAAGTATTTTGCGCTGAGTTCCGGTACCTCCGAGGCTTCCTCAAAGTACATACCCGTGACAAAGGCGATGTCAAAGTCGATGCAAAGGGCTAGTATACGTCAAATTTTAAGCCTTGGCAGATACAAGAATCTCCCCGATAAACTGTACGAAAAAGGTTTCCTCATGCTCGGAGGAAGTACTAATCTTATTGAAAAAGGAAATCATTTTGAAGGTGATTTGAGTGGTATCAACGCATCTCAGATTCCATTTTGGTTTAAGCCATACTATAAGCCCGGCGGAAAAATTGCGGCGGAAAAAGACTGGGCTCTCAAACTTGAAGAGATCACTTTACAGGCAAAAGATTGGGATATAGGCTTTATAGTAGGAGTACCAGCTTGGATTCAGCTGTTAATGGAAAAAGTTATCGATCATTATCAGCTTAATAATATTCACGAAATCTGGCCAAACCTGTTAGTTTTTGGGCATGGTGGCGTTTCG
This sequence comes from Spirosomataceae bacterium, assembly GCA_041689775.1. Classification (GTDB taxonomy): domain Bacteria; phylum Bacteroidota; class Bacteroidia; order Cytophagales; family Spirosomataceae; genus JBDNFP01. The sequence continues at coordinate 11,952 of JBDNFP010000466.1, read as the reverse complement.
TTTGAGCCCTACAAGAAAGGATTCGAGCGCTTACTGGGCAAGCCTCTCATTTACATTGATACGTATCTAGCCTCGGAAGGCTTTTTGGCCTACCAAACCCGGCCAAGTGCCATTGGAATGCAATTGGTACTAGATAATGGAATCTTTTTCGAATTCGTACCCTTTAACGAGACCAACTTTAATTCGGACGGGGATATCATCGCCAACCCAGAAACTTTGATGATTGACGAAGTGGAGGAAGGAAAAGAATACGCCCTGCTAATCTCAACCTGCGCTGGTGCCTGGCGCTATCTCATCGGGGATACCGTTAAGTTCGTGGATAAAGAAAAAGCAGAAATCATCATCACCGGAAGGACTAAACACTTTCTAAGCATGTGCGGGGAGCACCTCTCCGTCGACAACATGAATAAAGCAATTGACCTAATCTCGAATCAGCTTGGGGTTACAGTGAAAGAGTTTACCGTTGCCGGGATATCTCATGAGTCAATGTTTGCCCATCACTGGTATATTGGCTGTGAGGAAGAAGTGGAAACTTCAATCATCAAGGACCTCATTGATAGTAAGCTAAACGAATTAAATGATGACTATGCTGTTGAACGTAGGCATGCTCTTAAAGATATTTTTATAACAATCTTGCCAAATAAAGCTTTTTACGGCTGGATGGAAACGAAGGGTAAGCTAGGTGGACAAAACAAATTCCCTCGGGTGATGAAAAAGAATCTGATCGGAGATTGGGAGACTTACCTCAAATTGAATGGCTACATCTAGTACCCGTAGAAAAATTACCTACCTTACTTAATGAAAGTAGAGTAGGCAATCTGGAAAGCAATAAGTATAAAAATGGCCCCAGTAATTTGATTAAATACTTTAACTGTTCTTGGGGTAAAAATCTTCTTTAAGCGGTAAGCAGAAAAGACTATTCCTGACTCTGTTAAAAATACGGAGAGAAGGCTTGCCACAAAAAATGCAATCACTTCGTTAAAATCATAATGCAGGGTCGAACGAATGTAAGTCGCAATGGTGACCCAGCTGATGAAGTTAACTGGATTGAGACCATTGAGTAAGAAACCAGTAGAGAAGTAGTATAGAAAATTCCCAAATCTTGTTTTTGGGTAGGCAACTTGTGGTTGTTTCCTAATTAAATTATTGACTCCCAAAATAAGGAGGAAGATTATTCCAGCGCCCGCCATCCATTTTTCAAAATTGTCGATATGGGGCAATAAGGTCGTACCAAAAATGGCAAAGAACACGAATATTGCGTCGCAGGCCAACACTCCGAATGCAATCTTTAAGCCCGACCGTACCCCATTATCTACACTATTCTGAACAAGAGAAAAAAACACGGTTCCGAACGTAAAACACAGTAAAATACCCGTAATTATTCCGTAAAAAGTAGCTCCCCACATATTAAACTCCTTTAAGTCGGGCCACCATCAAAATACCTGCTACCGTGAGTGAGTCGGTAATTTCAGAACGCATCACCATATCAACGGCTGCCCAAAGCGGTATTTTTTTTACCATCAATTCTTCGGTATCTTCTGGCTCCATTTCAAATTGACTTAAACCCTCGGCAATGTAGAGGAAACCTTCCTCGTCGGTTGCGGAATTTGACGTGTGAATTCGGGCGATTTTAGTCCATTTGTTAGCTACCAACCCCGTTTCTTCTTTAAGCTCACGTTTGGCGGCGTCTAATGGTTCTTCGTTGAGTGGCCCTCCACCCTCCGGTATCTCCCACGAATATTCATTTAGGGTATAGCGAAATTGTCCGACAAGATATACGTTATTGTCAGCATCCAAAGGAACTATCCCGATCGCTTTGTTCTTAAAACTAACCACACCGTAGATCCCCTCCTTTCCGGCTGGATTAATGACATCACGATGGTGAAGCTTTAACCAGGCATTTTCGTAGACCAATGTATCTGTGAGGGTCTCCCAATTGTTCTCAGTACTCATTGCAGCAGTATTCTTAGTAACTTTGTGACAATTGATTTAAAAAATAGAATGCAAATAAACCAAAATAAGCGTAAAATTCGATTGATATTGCTCTCTTTCGTTGCAAGTATCTTTTTGACTGGCATAAAATTCAGCGCCTATTATATCACAGGCTCCAACGCCATCCTGAGTGATGCCCTGGAATCAATCATTAATGTTTTTGCGAGTGGATTTGCCTGGTATAGCATTCAGCTTTCCGCTCAACCCAAAGACTCCAATCACCCCTATGGTCACGGTAAGATAGAGTTCTTTTCGGCCGGTTTTGAAGGGGCACTTATTATTATTGCCTCCTTGGTTATTATTATCGGAGCCATTACCCGCTTGCTGAACCCTTCGCCACTTGGTAACCTGCCCCTTGGTTCCGCGTTGATTTTTATAACAATCATAATCAATTCGGTCATTGGGTATGCACTGGTAACTGAGGGTAAAAAATATAACTCATTAGCTCTCAAGGCTGATGGGAAACATTTATTGTCTGATAGTGTCAGTAGTCTCCTGCTTATTGCCAGCGTATTTTTGGTCATAATTACAGGATTAGAATGGATTGATAGCGTAGCCTCCCTCCTTTTTGGGGTATTGATCGCCTACAACGGCTACAATCTAGTCAGGAAGTCAGTAGCTGGCCTAATGGATGAGAGCGACCTTGATCTGATGCATCAGGTAGTTGAAACTATCCGACAGAGTAAAAAGAGCCATTGGGTAGATGTCCATAATCTCCGGGTTCAGCAATACGGCTCTGACCTACACATTGACTGTCATCTGACCCTGCCCTATTACTGGGAGCTGCAAGATGCTCATCAGGCCGTTCACGAATTTGAGAATGTGCTGAAAGCAAATCAATCCGGGGAAACCGAAATTTTTGTTCACACCGACCCTTGCTTACCTGAATGCTGCTTCTTTTGCCGGATGGAAAACTGTCCGGTCCGATCCCACGATTTTCAACATGAAATTGACTGGGACGTCGTAAACCTCTCCAAAAATCAGAAATTATTTACAGAGGCACAACCCAAAATCCGTGAATGAGTACTTATATTAGCGTGCGTTTATTTAGATCTTTTTTTTAAATCTTTTTATTTCCTGAACCATGTCTCAATCAAGAAGAAAGTTTATGAAAGCCCTGGGTATTGGTGCCCTTGCTTCTACCTCTGTAACCGAAATTCTTGCTCAATCAACTAAGAAAAAATTATTCTTTGATATATCACTCGCCGAGTGGTCATTACACAAGGCCCTTTTCGCCAAGAAAATCACGAACTTAGATTTTCCCGAAATTGCTAAGAAAGAATTTGGTATTGAGATTGTTGAATATGTAAACCAGTTTTTTAAAGATAAAGCCGAAGATACTACCTACCTGAACGAACTCTTGAAACGCTGTAAAGATAATGGCGTAAAGAATCACCTGATCATGATTGATGGTGAAGGTGGTTTGGGTGAGCTAGACGATGCCACTCGTCTTAAAGCCATTGAAAACCATTACAAATGGGTGGAAGCCGCCAAATACCTTGGGTGTAAAACGATCCGGGTAAATGCTTTCGGCCGGGGTACTGCCGAGGAAGTCTCGGCTGCCGCTATTGACGGCTTAGGCCGTTTAGGTGAATTTGCATCTACCATGAAAATAAATGTTTTGGTAGAAAATCACGGAGGGTATTCGTCCAACGGACAATGGCTCTCGAACGTTATGAAGCAAGTGGCGCGTAATAATGTAGGTACCTTACCAGATTTTGGCAATTTCTGCATTGAGCGTAAGCCTAAATCTTGGGAATGCGAAGTTTCTTACGATCGGTACCAAGGCACCAAAGAACTAATGCCTTACGCGAAAGGAGCCAGCGCTAAGTCCTACGACTTCGACGAGAATGGCAATGTAATCAAGACAGACTACCAGAGGATTATGGAAATTGTGAAAGAAAGCGGTTTTAAGGGAATCGTAGGTATTGAATACGAAGGCAGCAATCTGGACGAGTACGAAGGAATCAGAAAAACCAAAGCTCTTTTGGAGAGAATTGGAGCTACCATGTAGTTTCTACTATATAAAACAGAAAAGGAGTAATCAGTTGGTTACTCCCTTTCTGTTTTATATAAAGTACTATTCTATTTCAATTTTCCTAAACCACCGTCAACTCCAATTACCTGACCGGTAATCCACCCAGCTTCATCGCTAACAAGATATGTCGCCGCAGCAGCAATATCAGACGTAGCACCAACGCGGCCTAAGGGGTGACGTTTGGCAGACGCTTCTTTCTTATCATCCGAAGACAGAAGATTAGAGGCCATCGGCGTATCTGTCAATGATGGCGCAACTACGTTAAATCGTATTTTTGACGGAGCGTATTCAGCGGCAAGGGCGATTGACAATCCCTGAATTCCTGCCTTGGCAGTAGAAATAGATGCGTGAAAACTTAAACCAGTATTGGCTGCTACACTACTAAAAAACACGACACTGGCCCCACCCGATTTCTTTAAGCGGTTCACATTGGGTTGCAATGCCGCAACTGCACCCAAAGTATTAATTTTCCAGTCATTCGTAAAATCATCGATCGATAACCGGCTGAATGGTTTTAGATTAATTGTCCCGGGACAGTAGATAAATCCGTGCAACTCCGACGGTAAAGTTTTGAATACAGAATCGTCGGGGTTCAAAGCGTCCCAAGATAGAAATTCAACATCCAGATCAGGCTTGTTTCTACCAGCGACAAAGACTTTACCTCCTTGCTTGATTATGGTTTTTGCAATTTCATGACCGATACCCGTACTCGCACCGATCACAAGAATATTTTTATCTTGGAATCTTAAAGACATATGTTTGTTGATGAAGTTTAAATATGTGTGAATAAAGAAAGGCGATAGACAAATTGCTATCGCCCGTTATAAATTACATTCCCAAGTAAGTCAGGAATTCCTTTTTCGTTTGTTCGTTTTCAAATTTACCACCATAATGAGAAGTGATGGTAGAACTAGACGTATCTTGCACTCCACGCGAGTGAACACACATGTGCTTAGCGTCAATAACCACTGCCACATCATCAGTTTTCAAAACCTCTCTCAATTCGTTGGCTATCTGAACCGTGAGACGCTCCTGTACCTGTGGGCGCTTGGAGTAATACTGCACAATCCGATTGAGTTTAGATAATCCAATAACTTTTCCACTCGAAATGTAGGCAACGTGTGCTTTGCCATAAATCGGGACAAAGTGATGCTCGCAGTTTGAGAATACAGTGATGTCTTTCTCAACCAACATCTGATTGTAGTTGTACTTATTCTCAAATAAGGTAATACCTGGTTTACTTCCTGGATTCATGCCACTGAATATCTCTTTCACGTACATCTTAGCTACGCGCTTGGGAGTACCTTTCAGACTATCGTCAGTTAAATCAAGACCCATAATTTCCATGATATGACGGAAATGTTTCTCGATAAGTTCTATTTTTATGTCATCATCCATTTCAAAGGCATCTACGCGCAACGGCGTATCGTAAGAGGTCATGATATGATCGTGACCAATTTCGTCCACATTATCGTTGGAGGCTGTATTTTCAGGCTGAGGGGTATTCAACATAATTCCGTTCTGTTTCATAAAGGCGAATTTTCAAATCAAAAACTGTATCAATTTTGTCACGCAAAATTTGATAAACAACAATAGATATATTTTCAGCTGATGGGTTCAGATCTTTGAATTCCTCAGTATCAAGATTTAAGTTTTTGTGATCGAATCGATCTAAAACGTGCATTTTAATCAAATCACTGAGGGCTTTCATATCGTATACATAGCCTGTTTCGGGATTTATTTCTCCCGTAACCTGAACGATCAGGTCGTAATTGTGTCCGTGGTAATTGTAGTTATTGCACTTTCCATACACACGTTCATTTTTTTCGTCGGTCCAATTCGGATTGTTAAGACGATGCGCGGCATTAAAGTGCTCCTTGCGGAACACCGATACCCGGGATTGAATCATGAACTATTGGGTTTAATTAAAAAAAAGGCTTAAATGTCGTTACAAAGTTTGTGTACAACACACTCAAGGCCGCCGTGTCTGGATTATGACACTTTGGATTATAAATGCATCAGTATAACGGGGTGCATTGCTACTTTGTTCAATGTTAATTAAAAATCATTAAACAAAGCCAGTAATTAAGGCTACTCCCATATCTCATAGACTTGGCTGTCAGTTCTTTATTGAAAACTATGCAACTAGACTAATATAATTAATAAGAAAATTTAATATTTGACTAGTTATAGATTAATTTGCGCCGATCTTATCTTTCTATCCTAATTTTCTTCGAATGAATAGACGAAATTTTATTCAAAAAGCAACAGCAGCCACTACCGTGACTGGTATCCTACCAAATCTATCTTTCAAAAACGCCGCGCCCCTAGACAAAGTTCGTTTAGGGTTTATTGGCGTTGGAATGCGAGGGCGCAACCACGTCGAACAAGCATTATTTCGTTCCGATGTTGAAATAAATGCGATTTGTGATATCGATCCTAATTCCATTACTTCTGCTCTCGACTTAATTAATAAGGCAGGACGCAAAAAACCTGCTTTATACACCTCAGGGGAGGAAGATTTCCTTAATATGGTAAAGAGAGACGACCTGGATGGCATCGTGATTGCTACTCCCTGGGAATGGCACGTCCCGATGGCCGTAGCAGTGATGAAAGACGGTAAGTACGCAGCAGTGGAGGTTTCTGCTACGGTAACCCTCCAAGAATCCTGGGATCTCATAGATGCGCACGAACAGACGGGATCGCACTGCATGATACTCGAGAATGTTTGTTATCGGCGCGACGTTATGGCCATTCTAAATATGATTCGCCAGCAAAAATTCGGCGAAATGCTTTACGCCCACTGTGGGTACCAACATGATCTCCGGGAGGTCAAATTTAACAATGGAAAACAGCCTTACGGTGGCGGAGTGGAGTTTGGGGCCAAGGGATATTCTGAGGCTAAATGGCGTACTCAACACTCCATAGATAGAAATGGCGACATCTATCCAACGCATGGGTTAGGGCCGGTTGGCCATTGGTTTGATATCAACCGGGGCAACTGTTTTACAACCCTGACGTCCACAGCTACCAAGTCCAGAGGACTCCACAAGCATATAGTTGACCAGGGAGGAGCCGATCATCCCAATGCCAAAGTAAAGTTTAAACTGGGTGATATTGTAACTACGGTAATCCAATGCCACAACGGTGAGAACATTGTGCTTATTCATGATACTAACTCGCCCCGCCCCTATTCCTTAGGATTTAGAGCCCAGGGCACAGAAGGAATCTGGATGAACGATGGTGATACCATTTATTTACAAAATGAGTCAGAAAAAAAGCATCAGTGGGAGAAAGCCGATCCCTACCTTGAAAAATATGACCATCCAGTTTGGAAAAATCATGCCGCCGCCGCTGAAAATGCTGGCCATGGTGGCATTGACTATTTTGTATTACGTGGGTTTATCGAAGCAATTAAAAATAAAGTAGCTCCTCCGATTGACGTATATGACACCGCCGTGTGGAGTGCCATTAGTCCCTTATCCGAATTATCCATTGCCCGCGGAGGTTCACCCGTAGAAATCCCCGATTTTACACGTGGGAAATGGAAGACAAATAAGCCTATATTTGGCCTCAACGGGGATTTTTAGACCCTTTTTTGCATTAATTCAACTTTCATTTTAAAAACTGAACCTCATAATGACTCAAAAGAAAGATAATTACCTGGGCCCCTTGGTCCTTATCGGCGTTCTATTTTTTATTCTTGGTTTTATAACATGGGTTAATGGCACCCTGATCACCTTTTTCAAAAAAGCATTTGGGCTTGATAACGCCAGCTCCTACCTCGTCACCTTCGCATTTTTCATTTCTTACACTTTGATGGCTATTCCCACTTCGGAGGTATTAAAAAGGGTAGGATTTAAAAATGGTATGTCATTGGGATTACTCGTCATGGCTGTTGGAACAATCATCTTCGTTCCTGCCGCCAAAACTGCTTCCTATGGTATATTCCTGGTTGGTCTTTTTGCCATCGGTATTGGTCTGACCATTCTCCAAACCGCTATTAACCCCTATGTAACGATTTTAGGCCCGCGCGAAAGTGCCGCGGCCCGGATAAGTTTCATGGGTATAGCTAATAAAGGGGCTGGGATCATTAGTCAGGTAGTATTTGGAGGTCTTTTACTAGCCGGATCAACGGCCACCACCCAGGCAGAAGAGCTCGACAAGGTTGTAGGCCCCTACTTAACATTAACAGCTATTTTGATAGGACTAGCAGTACTCATCAAATTATCGAAAGGACTACCTGAAGTGGAAGAGGAAGAAGACAAACCCGTGTCAAAAGGGGATGTGACTAAATCCAGTATTTTCCAGTTCCCAAACCTGATTCTTGGGGTAGCGGCTTTATTCTGCTACGTTGGAGTAGAGGTAATCGCCGGCGACACCATTATTAGTTATGGGGTTGATCTTGGGTTTCCTGAAGAAGAAGCTCGCCTTTTTGGTACCTACACCTTGGTGGCCATGATGGTAGGATATGTAACGGGTATTGTTCTTATTCCGAAATTTGTTTCCCAGCAGATATGGTTAAAGCTTTCGGCGGTATTTGGCATATTGGTCACCATTGCTGCCATATTCTCTTCTGGTTTCACCTCCGTATTCTGCATAGCGTTACTTGGCCTAAGCAACGCCATCATGTGGGGTGCTATATGGCCGTTGGCAATTGATGGCCTTGGTAAATTCATTAAAACCGGGGCTGCATTACTGATAATGGGTATCTCAGGGGGGGCAATTCTACCTCTTGTCTATGGTGCTTTGGCTGATTCGATGGGAAGTACCCAAAACGCCTACGTTTTAATGATCCCCTTGTACTTATATGTGTACTACTACGCCGTTTGGGGACAGAAAAAGCGGATTTGGTAATTTACCACCTCTTTTGAGTACCCCCAAAATCATGAATTTGGGGCTTTCACTCTGAACAATTGAATTCACATGCTTGTTTGTATGGTAATAGAGAATGATTGCGGTATTTTTGTGCCGCAATCGTTTCTTGAATTACACTATTTACTTGTATGGAACCTATCTCACAATTAGCCGATACTTTATCTTCCAAGCTTTACTGCCCCTCACTTACCGAGTACAAACGTCGGAAATCTATTCGTGTAGACATTGGTGATCTCCCGATGGGCTCTGATTTTCCAATTCGAGTTCAATCCATGACAACTGTGGATACCATGGATACGGAAGGATCAATTGAAGAAGTGAAAAGAATGGTGGATGCCGGTTGTGAATATGTAAGAATTACGGCTCCCAGTGTAAAAGAAGCCCAAAACCTAGAAAACATTAAGAAAGGGCTTTTGAAAAGAGGCATTAGAGTACCCTTAATTGCCGATATTCACTTCACACCAAATGCGGCCGAACTAGCGGCCAGAATCGTTGAAAAGGTAAGAATTAATCCGGGCAACTACGCTGACCGAAAAAGGTTTGAGATCATCGACTACACCGATGACTCCTACGCAGCTGAGTTGGAACGTATCCGGGAGAAGTTTATCCCACTAGTGACTATTTGTAAAGAATACGGCACCGCTATGCGGATTGGTACCAATCACGGTTCACTGTCTGACCGGATTTTGAGCCGATATGGCGATACTCCGTTAGGCATGGTAGAATCTGCCTTGGAGTTTCTACGAATTTGCGAAGAACTGAATTACTTCAATATCGTCCTTTCCATGAAGTCAAGTAATACGCAGGTGATGGTAGAAGCCTACCGTCTACTTGTACAACGACTTGATGTCGAAGGTCTAAAACCATATCCTCTGCATTTAGGGGTCACCGAAGCAGGCGAAGCTGAAGATGGACGAATAAAATCCGCGGTTGGCATAGGCACACTACTAGAAGACGGACTTGGAGATACCGTAAGAGTATCATTGACGGAAGCCCCGGAAAATGAAGTCCCCGTGGCTAAGGCATTGATTGACCGATACACCCATCGTGGTGGTCACAACCCGATTGAACCAGTCACTTCGGTTCCAATTAATCCTTATCAATACATTAGAAGACACACCTACGAGGTATATAATATTGGTGCTCTAAATGTCCCGAGGGTCATTGCTGATTATTCTTCCATCCGGGTGGAAACGCACGAAGATCTACGGAGTGTGGGCCATTTTTTTCTTCCGGTACCTGATAAATGGAGAATGAATGATCAAGGAGTAGATTTTATTTACTCGGGTAATCAGCCCATTCAGTTCATGCTACCAAACGGTTTGAAAGAAATTGTCAACTACCATTATTGGCAGACCCATTCAGATCAAAACAATAAGTACCCGCTTTTATCAACCGAAGAATTCAAGACAAACTTGGACGAAAAGTTGCACCCGACCATGAATTTTGTAGAAGGTACTATCCATAGTTTTGATGAGTTATTTATCCAGGAAATAAAGGCGCGAAAAAATGTTGTGTTGATTCTTAGGTCCGACAATCTGCATGCTATGCCCGAGATGAGAAGATTCTTCTTCAAATTGGTTGAGCTCAATGTAGAAGTTCCTGTATTAATCAAACGTACCTACGCTGACAATGCCAGAGAAACACTCCCCCTCGATGCAGCCTCTGACATGGGCGGACTCTTTGTTGATGGTTTTGGTGATGGAGTACTGTTGAAAATTGACTTTCAGGAAACGCCCGATACAGAATACAAGTTAAAAACTGCCTCTGAGTTTAATTCAATTGGGTTCGGAATCCTGCAGGCAGCAAGAACCCGGATGTCCAAAACTGAATATATTTCATGCCCATCGTGCGGACGGACACTCTTTGATTTACAAGAAACCACTGCTATGATCCGCAAGCATACGGAGCACCTGAAAGGACTAAAAATTGGTATCATGGGGTGTATTGTCAATGGTCCCGGCGAGATGGCCGACGCTGACTATGGATATGTTGGTATGGGGAAAGATAAAATAGCCCTTTACCGGGGTCAACAGGTTGTAAAGCGTTCAGTAGCGGCAAGCAAGGCGGTTTCTGAACTAATAAAAATTATCCGGGAGGATGGCCGATGGATCGAGCCGGAATCCATCGAATTAACCTTGATGTAAACCAGATTTTTTAACTAAATTTTTAAAGAACAGATTATCAATGAGCAATATCAAACGGTATTTTCAATTAGGCGATGTATTTAATTATTTCATCAGGGTTTTTAAGAAAACTGATCCTAATGATCCAACCTCGTTCAACCTCAAAATGATGCACGGCATCAATCGTATTTCGATCGTGATGTTTTTATTTTGTGTCATTGTCATGATTATAAGAGCCATAATGCGATGAATATTGAAGAACTTCGCGACTTCTGTCTTCAACTACCCGGTGAAGTTACCGAGGACCATCCTTATGGTAATGATGTTCTTGTATTTCGGATTCGAAATAAAATATTTCTACTTACTCCGCTCGATGAAGAGCACGTTCAGTTTAATGTGAAGTGTGTTCCTGAAAAAGTTCAGGAACTACGAGAAAAGTATCCTTTTGTGAAACCGGGATACCATATGAACAAAAGCACATGGAATACCATAGTTGTTCAAAGCCCAGGTACGGTTCAACTTTATAAAGCCTGGATCAGAGATTCTTATGATTTAATCGTTGCGAGTCTTCCTGCCAAAGTACGGAAGGAACTATCTTCTATGTAATATATCTACTCAGCTGTCTAAAATGGAAATTGCCCTAGTCGTATTATTATTTATACCCTATCTGATTATTAAGTACTATACAACGGATCATGATACTCCGGCGGAAAAGGACAGAAAACGTTTCCAGGAAGGAATTCAGTTTTACGATTCTAAAAACTTTGAAGAGGCCTTCTACTACTTCGATCAACAAGTAAAAGCTTTCCCGAAGTCAGCCGTTGCCTATGGATACCGCGGGAAGTGTAATCTTCGCGATGAAAATTACTACTCCGCCGTTTATGATCTTTCTCAGGCCATAAGTTATGACAATACTCT
>JBDNFP010000465.1:0-14575 GCA_041689775.1 Spirosomataceae bacterium | reverse complement strand
GGGTCGTAGAGCAACTTATTAAGGTAGTGAACCCAAATAGAAGCGTTGCTGGTTTAGAGAGTAAGAAATAGACGAAACGATCCATAATTAGCTACAAGGTTTAGAGACCGAATTACGAAAAGAGCGGTATCTAATACTAATAATTGCCGCTCTTTATTTTTTCGAAAATTTATTGCTTTTAAAAAATGCCCCGGTACAGTGAGGGCCAATTCCCATATAGCTCAATTTGCTCGACCTTACCATTGGGTAGCCGTATGGTTAATCTACGTAAGGAGGTAGGTTCCTGGAAACTGTCAATGGCTAAAATGGCGACCTTATTGTCGTTTACTACCGATAGGACAAATGGTTCTTTCCGTTCTGCAGATTGAACTGCTTGATCAACTGTTGCCTCAATCCATTTTCCATTCATTTGGTAATCTAGATCAACTTTTCTTCCTCCCGAGAGAATATCCTCGACTTGTTTAGCCATCCAGTTGCCAAGGGCAAAGTATTCGGTTGGGTAGTCCCAATACCGAGGTGAATCCGGTTTGTTCTTATCCTTTTTTAAACCTGTTACACTGGATACGCCATCTGCCGGGTACCATTGAAATCCAGCAGGTTCACTCGGGTCAAGCGTATAATTATTTACTCCATCACCTTGGGCCTGATTGTCATGCCATAAATAATAGCCGTCAGATTCAATCAATGAAAATAACGACATTCCAAGTGCCTGGCTGGCTGGCATTGTTACTAATTCATCAAAAACTAACTCTCCTTTGGGAGCAGTAGTTTGAATATGCCAGGGTATGACTGGGTCTTTGTAAAGTGGCATATACCGGTTCCAGGCAAACCAGATAGTTTTATTATTTTTCTGGTAGGGGAAAAGTCGATTAATTCGGGCAGTATGTACAGCCGAAAGTAATAGGTAATTAGTAGGGGTGACGCCGTCTGAGTCATCCCCAAAAAACCTTTTGGGATAGACATCCACGGGCGTAATGGAGAAAAAAGAAGCCATACTGACTCCATTTGCATCTGGTTCGAAATTTGAATGAGTGGCCTTAGGAGATGAGTAATCTGAGGAGAAGTGAGCCGGATCCAACGAGTTATCGTGGGTGAAATTAGGGTTATGGTAGGCACCTCCGCCCCAATAATCAAAAAGATAGCCGTTTGGATTATTCCTCTTAATTCGTTGAGAAAACCAGATCAGTCGTTGTCTTACCTCTGGGATATAATTACGGTTCCAGAATTCGAAATCGTAGGAATAGACATTGGATGGGTATACTTGATCGGCAAATGATTCTACTTCTGCCTTAGTCAATGAACTAAACCAATCCTGTTCACGATCGCCAAAAAAGCCTGGTGACTCTGTCCAATGCATTTTTTTAGGTGGTAGTGTACTCTCCCATTTGGGAAGATGGGTAATACCTCGTGTAAGATAGGATTCTGGGGAAACACCTTCGTTAAGCCGGTACTGCATAACCAACTTATTTTGGATAGGCTCAAAAGCGGGCAAAGTCTTATCAAATAGAACAGTGAAATGGTCAGATAAAGCAAACCAGTCAGGAATAGATATGATTTGAAGCGTGCTGCCTGATCTCACTGGATTCTTTTTTTTAGGCTTAATCCAAATATTTTGCTGCCGGATGGTTCGGTTGCGCAAGTGATTCCACCATTCAGAATATGGAGCATCGATCCAACAGGCTACTACGGAATAGAGGTATCCGGGCTGAACTTCGATACCTTCTTCCAACCCTGAAACCATCACGTTGTCTATGAGGTACACCTTTGTTCGACCATCCGTATAGTCTGCAAAATCCTTTAAATAAAGCTTCTGGTTTTGGCTAATCACCCGAATATCTAGGTGGGTATCTTTACTTCCTTGTCGAATCCATTGGTTAGAGGCCAGAATTTCGTTGGATTTATTGCCATCAAATAAAAACTCTCCCGATGCTTGGCATTCAGCATCGTTTTTGCTTTTAATGATAATTTTTGCTTTTCCGTTGCTTAGTTCAAGATTAGGTAATGTCAGCCACGTCCCGGCCCGGTGCGCAATACTTTCAAATTGAAAATTCTTGCTACCCTGATTTATTTCAATCGAATAAGGGGCGAGTCCGGCGGCGCTGGCATACAGCTCAAATTGAACTTCATTACCAATTTGCTTGTATCGATTTATTTTTAAATCACATGCAGAAGTGCTTTGCCCCGGATTTAGTATAGGTGAAAAGCGTTGAGCCTCCATTTCATACGCTACATGTTGGCTTGGACCATAACGATTCCACGCCCAGGTACCTGAGGCAATAAGGGAAATAGTCGTAATCAGAAGAACTAAATAGGTATTTCTAGACAAGTTGGGGCGTTTCATTCGTGAATTTTACTTTTACCACCAACGGTAGTAAATACCAACCGTAGCGTTAAGCTGGCTCACACCGTTTTGTATGTAATCAAACTTTAAAGGCGTGTTATTATACTTTATCCTTAGGTCTGCGCCAAGGCTGCCGTCTTTTTTAAATAGAATTTTGGTCCCTACTGCCCCTCCGTAGCTAAACTTTACGCTTTGTTCCTGAGTAGCAAGACTACCGTAGTAAAGGGAGTAGTCCGCCATGGCAGCACCCAACGATACTTGAACGTAGGGTCGGACCGGAACATTGGGAGTGCCCAGATTGTAGTTCACCGTACCTTGGATAGGTATCAAACTAATCGTGCGGGTTTGAACGGCTGAAACATCCTGACCATTAATTTCATAAATAGCCCGGGGAAGTTTTTGGGTAAAAAATGAATAGCCAACTTCCGCCCCCACTGAAATGGGGCTTTGCAGTACCCACTCCAAACCAATCGAGTAGTTATCTAAGGATGCTTTGTCGATATAATCCGATGAAAATTGCCCCATTGGAATCGCCGCCCCAGCTCTCAGTGTAACATTATAATGAGAGTAGCGATCAAATGGAGATGGAATGGTATATAGTTGAGGTTTTTCCTGTGCCAACAGTGGTGCGCTCATGGTTAAATATAGGAGCAATATTTTTATTGATTTCATAGAGTATTTTAAATCTTAACTAACTAACTGAATGATAGTTTTTTTTTGTAAAAAAATGATTATTTCCGCACTATTATTTAGACTCAATTTATCTTTAAATAAGATGATTGGTCGAAGACAGAATTTACCATTGTTTCCACGTTAATACCATCAAATAATCCTCTCCCTTTCAGCTCGGCATTCCAGATTACTTTCACCTGATTGTTTTGGGTATCCGGGTTTTTAAAATCAATCATTTCCAGGTACCAATAATTTTCCTGGGTTTGGTAATAACTAAAATAGGAGGGATAGCCGTACCCGTACCCACCAAATCCACCGCCCCAATAGTTTCCCAAGTAGGGTGAAATAGGGCGAGAGACCACATTCACGTAGCTATTTCGAACCTGAGCTACATTGATTCCCACATCAGGTTTATCTTTTGGACTAACATAGGCATAACCAAGCGACTGCATTTTTGTGATGACTTTGGTTAGGAATTGAATATCTAAATCGGTCAATGATGACCCCGTACCTTGATTCCCGATAATGAGTACGGAATCAAGGATACTGAATGTTTTATACTGTTTAAAATCAACAGCCTTATCCCGATTCGTGATAAATACCTGTGATTCCTCCACCGTTAAATTTTTTAACGGATCATTTGTGCACGCACACGCAAGGCCAATGAGGCAGGCCAAACCGATCATTTTGATGTATCTCATAGTTGCATTGTTCATTACTATACTAAATGAACGAATTTAAAGTAGAAAAGATTTTACGGATAATTTGATGAATTCGATTGTTAGTTGGTGAACATTATTCAGGTAGTGTTCCACTCTTGAATTAACTTTTTAATCTAGGGTTTGCAAACGAGTCGTTTTTCTTAAAAGCAGTTTCTCATACCTCGGTGCCAACATTCTGCTTTGGGGCTAGTTACTCTTGTTTACTACCTAGACCCACACAAGACTTAAAAAGTTGTACCAAAGCCAGTAATAATTGCAAATGCTAAAAATTGCCCATTGTCCAATTTATTTTCATCCGCTACCGGCGGGGCACCGTTTCCCGATGGAAAAATATGAACTTATTCCCGAGCAATTGCTTCATGAAGGGAGTTGCTCCGTTGGTGATTTCTTCTGTCCGGGGGAGTTGGAAGAACGCTGGATTTTGGGAGTACACCAAAAAGAATACTGGGAAAGTTTAAAGAGTTTGAGCACTTCCGCCAAAATGGTTCGGCGCATCGGCTTTCCACTTTCTGAGCAACTCGTGAGAAGGGAAATCATTATAGCTCAAGGAACCATTGATTGTTGTCGTTTTGCCATCAAAGACGGAGTGGCCATGAACGTCGCGGGTGGCACTCATCATGCATTTCCCGACAAGGGGGAAGGTTTTTGTATGTTAAATGACGTAGGAATTGCGGCTAATTACCTACTTGAAAACAAATTAGCCGAGCAAATTTTGGTGATTGACCTTGATGTACACCAAGGAAACGGAACCGCAGTCATGTTTGAAAATGAACCGAGAGTATTTACATTTTCGATGCATGGGAAAGATAATTATCCTCTCCGAAAAGAAATCTCTGACCTTGATATCGAAGTACCCACCAAAACCGGTGATCAGGTATATTTGGATACCCTGCGGAATACCCTTCCAGGACTATTCCGAATACATCGACCCGATTTTGCTTTTTATATTTCAGGAGTTGACATCCTGGAAACCGATAAGTTAGGGCATTTGTCTGTATCGAGAGAAGGGTGCCGTTTAAGGGACCAATTTGTGTTCGAAACCTGTCGTTTATACAAGGTACCCGTCGTTGTTTCCATGGGTGGAGGGTACTCAACTAAGATCTCCGACATTGTGGAGGCTCATTGTAATACGTATAGAACTGCGATAAAACAGTATTTTTAGCCGAAAAATACTTGTATAAACAAATAAAAAACTTAGTTTTTGCGAGGTAAAAAGTATGGATGTATGCAACTTTCCTTGGTCGAACAATTGCCGGAACTTAACAAGAGTATTTTTCTTGATATTTATGCCAAGATGTGTATTGATCGTCGGACAAAGAGGCCTACGCTTGTTACATTGGATGGGCAGCGGGTTCCGGCTGAATTTAAGATACGCTGTTACAACAAGACAATTTGGTTTTTTCCAGAAGGCACCATTTACAAACTTGATGTGAGGCTAGTTGACGTCAAAAACCGTCGTCCTTTTTTTTCGGCGGTTCGTAATCATTCTATTTCTCGGGCCCTGGAATTTTTCGATTACAATTTGCAAGTGCAGAAAGGAATATGCCCCAAGAAAAAAGTTAGGGATAAAGCGATTTTTATTCGTAGGGCCTGAACGCGCTACTTATTCATAAAAAGAGGGAGCAACTTGTGATCACAAGTTGCTCCCTCTTTTTATGAATTTACCAATTCTATCAGGCCATCTGTAAAGCCGTGACTTTCTTTTTCAATAACTCAAAGCTACTAAAGAGTACCGATGTAAAGAAAACATCACCCATGATGGTATTAAAGAATAAATTTCCGAAGAAATCTTGCTGATAAAACTGAATTCCTGCCAAATAACAGGCGCCTAATCCAGCGAGGTTGCGTGGATAAAAGGATCCAGCACCGTACCAAACCGCAAAATTAGTAATCAGAAAAAATAAAATGGAGGCTAAAATAGCGCTGCCAAATACCCGGCCTGCCGTAATTTTTTGCAAAAAGCCCATTCCAATACCTACCGTAAGCATGAATGAGGCATAAACAGCCCACATCGAACTGTGAAAACCTAGGAGGGTATCGCTCAGTAACATGGCAGCTAAAGGGATTATAAATGCCAATGACTTCCGGGTAAAATGTGCCCCCCCAAATAAGGCAATCGCTCCAATCGGAGTGAAGTTGAAGGGATGAGGTAATAATCTTGATAGTGCAGCCGCCAGGATAATTGTAATCAGTGTGACTATACGAATATTATTTATTTTCATGATTTTTTAAGTGTTCTGCTATATGTGACACCACAAAGATACAATACTGCCCCAAGGCTACAAAATGCTACGTATTGCAAAAGTTCGACCACCCACTTCAAGAGGGTGGCCGAAGTACTATTAGTTTACCAGAATTACCTTCATTTCCGACTGACGCGCGGCCTGATTAAAGGCTGGTACGTCCCTGTTAACTATTTCATTGAGCTTGTTCAAATGAACATCAATTCTTTTAGAAATATCATTGTAGGCATCGTATGACGACTTGGTTGGCTTTGCATCTCCTGACATAACCACAGTCTTTACTCCGGCTAGTTTGTCATTTAATTGAATTGGAAAATTCAACGCGTCTTGCATCGCCTTCGATTTGGGTTGCATCAGCGAGTTTTCGATTTTTTCAAACTCATCAAGCATGGGTTTCGAAAGGTCTTTGAGACGCTTGGTGGTTGAAGAATCTTTCACTGATGACATGTAATCTGCTACCTGCTTCCGGATACTTCTTATCTTATTGATTCCCTTGTGGGTTTCTGAAAGCTTATCGTTGATTTTCATCAATAGGTCGAATTGTTCCTTGAATTCAGCATCGGTGGTAGAAATACGAGGATCCTTCACTATCTCGAACTTTTCGTTTCCGACCAATTGGTTCCCATTATATAGGTGGACCTGGTACGTACCCGGTACTGCCTTTGGTCCAACTACCGAACCTGACCACATAATATTCGTTCCCTCTACTTGGGTAGCATCCGGGTACCGCATATCCCAAACAAACATATTTGTACCGGCTTGGGTCGATAAATTCCCCGGACGGGTAGATGATTCGTCGGTATAAAAGTCCTTGGCGATTTTCAAAGGCTCACCCTTTTTGTCTTTCTTACTGGAATAAGAAATAACGGTATCTCCCTGCGTCGTGAGGAAATGCATTTTTAGCTCTTCCTTGGGGGCGTCCTTAAAATAGTAACGCAATACCACTCCATTCGGGGCGTTTTCGCCAGCGGTTGGAACTTCTTCCTTGGCGTTTCTGCCATTCATGCGGTAGCTATGGCTAGGCGAGAAAAGGTGAGCTTCCGATTTTGCGATTTGGTCGTTTAATTGGTAGAGATGCGTTATGTCGTCTAAAATCCAAAAAGACCGTCCGTGGGTAGCTACTACGATGTCATGTTCTCTTCCTTGTATTACCAGGTCATGAATGGGCGTAATGGGTAGGTTTAATTGAAGTGATTGCCAGGAATCTCCACCGTTGAAAGAGGTAAAGATACCTTGCTCAGTGCCAGCATACAGCAATCCTTTCTTGGTAGGGTCCTCCCTAATGACCCGTGTAAACTGGTCAGCTGGGATACCCTTGGTAATCAACCTCCAGGTTTTTCCGTAATCTGTTGACTTTAATAGATAGGGCTTCAAATCGTTTAGCTTGAACCGGGTGGCCGCGACGTAAACTGTAGCGGGATCGTGCGGTGAAACCTCTACGATGCTCATCATCGCAAAATCGGGTAGGAGCGATGTTGGTGGGGTTATATTGTCCCAAGTCTTGCCGTTATCCTTGCTGATATGTAGTAACCCATCGTCAGAGCCAGCGTAGAATACTCCTTTTTCGTGGGTAGACTCTTCAAAAGCAAAAATGGTGGCGTAGGTTTCTACCCCCGTGTTATCTTTACTGATTGGGCCGCCACTTGCTCCCATCGTTGCAGCATCATGACGGGTCAGGTCGGGGCTTAATTTCTCCCAACTTTGACCGTAATCAGTCGATTTATGCACATATTGGCTCGTAACGTAAAGCGTTTGCGGATCGTGGGGCGAGAATAAGATTGGAAATGTCCATTGAAAACGATATTCCCGGGTATCTGACCCGTGGCCCATATAAAATTCCGGGTAAACATTGATCAGTTTACTCTCTCCTGTTTTCTGATTTTCCATACTCAGAAAACCATCGTAGCTTCCACCAATTGTTACATCCGGATTACGAGGATCTTCTACCACATAGCCTGACTCTCCTCCCGCCACCGGGTACCAATCCTTATCCGTAATTGAGGATCCGCTTGTCCGGCTGGCAATTCTAACCGTGCTATTATCCTGTTGGGCTCCGTACACGTTGTATGGAAACTCGTTATCGGTATGCACGTGATAAAACTGAGCGGTCGGGATATCCAGTTCGGTAAAATTTAAGCCACCATTGAAAGTGACTTCTCCACCGCCATCGTCACCAATAATAAAATTGTCAGAATTATCCGGGTTGATCCAGATATCGTGGGTATCGCCGTGGTGTACATTTATTTCTGAAAATGTCTTACCTCCGTCAAACGACTTCCAGGCATTTACATTTAAAACAATGATCCCATTTTCATTTTTTGGATCGGCGGCCAAGTTCATATAGTACCAGGGTCTTTGCTTCAAGAATGCTGCGCCATTCACCAATTGCCAGGTAGCTCCAGCATCGCCGGAGCTATACAATCCTCCATTCTCCTTGTTTTCGATCATGGCGTATAGTCGGTTGGAATTTACCGGCGAAATAGTGATTCCAATTTTACCTAGTAATCCTTTGGGGAGTCCTGGATTCATTGAAATTAATTTCCAGGTATCTCCGCCATCCACAGATTTATAAATTCCGCTGCCGGGTCCGCCGCTGCTCATAGAATAGTGGTTACGGTAAGCCTGCCACATGGTCGCATAAATAACGTTGGGGTTATTTGGGTCAATTTTCAGGTCGACTGCCCCCGTACTGTCATTTTTAGCCAAAACCTGCTTCCAAGTACTGCCTCCGTCCTTTGAGCGAAAAACACCCCTTTCAGGATTGGGACCAAAAATATTCCCCATGGCCGCAACGTACACAAAATCAGGATTTGTAGGATGTACCTGAATCGCACCAATTGCATTTGCTTTTTTAATTCCAATATGTTTCCAGGTAGTCCCAGCATCGTCAGATTTGTACATTCCATCACCAATCGAAATGTTTCCTCGAATATCGGTTTCACCCGTACCGGCATAAATAATATTGGGGTTAGAGGGAGCTACCGCAATAGCGCCAATAGAACTAGCCTTAAAGGTGGAATCAGAAATGGGGAACCAGTTGTTTCCACCGTCGATCGTTTTCCATACTCCACCACCCACCGCACCAAAATAATAGGTGTATGGTTGCCCGATAACGCCACTAACTGCGACAGATCGTCCTCCCCGAAAGGGGCCAATACTTCTCCATTGCATGCCTTTGAGCAGTGAGTTGTCGTATTGGGGAGAAGGGCTGGAAATGATTACCGGGACTTTATTTGTTTTCTTTTGAGCGAGGCCCGGTAAGGCGAGTGCCCCGAAAAGCAGTAATAAAAAAGGAAAGAAGAAATACTTTCTTCTGGATTGGTACCAATGTTGCATAAAGTTAAAATTAAGGTTCAGGACTGAAATTTAGGTAAAAAAAATGGATTGGTTTCAGGATAATCGTTTTTCATCATACGGGGTAGGGGAGTTGATAATCCTACTCGTAAAGTCTGCTTGATGGAAACAGTCAATTTATACTAGCCCAATTGAAGTAGATTTTGGGTGTTATTTGACTTCGATGAAACAAAACAAGCCCATATTTTGGTTTTTTTATAGAACAGAAACAAAGGCATTCGTTTAAAATGCAAACAAAGGAGGAGCTATTAAGGGTAATTGATCTTTTTAATGATACCTATGAAAGCGAGCAAGCGTGGCACGGCCCCTCTTCTTGTAGAAGTGTTAAGGGGCGTTACACCCAAAATGGCGGATAAACGATTACATCCGACTGTCATACCATTGCGGAAATAGTTTTTCACGTAACAACTTGGCGAATTTTTGCGGTTAGGAAGCTTCAGGGAGATGTTAATTTTGATATAAAGACCAAAGAGAAAAACTGGAAAGTGTTTTCTATTGTAGATGAACTAAAATGGGGAACTTTACAGATAGAACTAAGCCTTTCACAGGAAGAGTTAATCAGTGAATTAGAAAAAAAAGAAAATGATGTTTTTTTAGAAGATATTATTCCGGGCAGGGATTCTTCTTATTATATCCTGCTTCACAGCCTAATGCATCATGATCTTTACCATGCGGGACAGATAGGTTTGATAAAAAAAGGGCTTTCTGCCAAAACTTTTGAGGACGAAGATTTGGAAGATTTCAATGATAGTGGTACTTTTGATGAACGATAAGATAATTATTAGTAGTTATGAAATATAATATGTCTACTATTCGCTTTCGATGATGGATATAGCTAAAAATATTTAAGATAAAGTTCAACCTGCTAGGGTTGTGCTTTTAATGGTGTGGATATATGTCAGAAAGCCATTCGAAGTCTCGGATGGCTTTTTTGTACTTTATATCCTACTAGGTTAGGTGCATATCCATATCATCAAACTCCGAATAAACAGAACTGATAATACAATCTTTTGATGTTGAGATTATTAGTATTCTAGGAGTTTTGATCTCCGTAGATAGAATTACTACTCGCCTGTACCGGAAATACAGGTAACGAGCTGGGGTGATTGATTCTTATGTGTTCAATCATTTGTTCTCGGACCTCACAGCGGAGATCGAAGGCATCAGATGCGTTTCTAGCCGACATGATGGCTCGAAGTACTATGTACTGGTCCTTGGTATCCGTTACTTGGAAAGCAGCCGTTTCGCCATCCCACAAGGGGTTATCCGCCAATATTTTCATTAAAAAAGCTCTTAGCTCAGCTACGGGAGTTTTGTAATCAAGAAAGAATAAAGCGCTTCCAATGATATTAGATTCGTTTCGTGTCCAGTTCTGAAAGGGTTTTTCAACAAAATAGGTAATTGGCAATACCATTCGCCTTAAATCCCAGATGACTACCACTACGTAGGTAAGATTAATTTCTTCAATTCGGCCCCATTCTCCTTCCACAATTACAACATCTTCAATCTTGATGGGTTGGGTAAAGGCAATTTGGATACCTGCTAACAAGTTGGCAATTGACTTTTGGGCCGCAAAACCAACGATAACACTCACGATACCCGCAGAAGTTAAAATACCTAATCCAAACTTTCGGCCTGCTTCAAAGCTAAGTAGTAGTAATGACCCGGAGAGAATCAGAATAAAAATGATCACCAGGCGCTTGATGAATTTAATTTTAGTAAAAAGCTTCCTTTCTTGGTTATTATTTATCTTTTTAAGGTCAAGCTGACCGAGAAAGAGTTTCTCAAAAATGATCACGACCCTAATGGCCAGCCAAGTACTAAGGCCCACAAGCATTATTTTACTAGCAATGAATAAAATAGAGGTTTTTGCTCCCGACTCATCACCTAATGCTCCAAGTCCAATGGTTATGAGTAGGGACGGGAAGAAAAAATAGAGCACTTGCGTTATACTTTCCCGGATCTTAATCAATATGGTACGATCAGGTTTCCTTGATAGAATTGATAAAATTTTTATTAATCCCCAAGCAGTAAAAATGCCTATTAGCGTGGCTGAAAGTAATATTTTCCAGTTTTGTATTTCCATTAAAATGTTCATTTAGAGAGTAGTAGGTAGCCTCATGACGATAATTCCGGTATGTTTTTTTACAGAATTAAGGTATTTGCTGAGTGGTTCGGTACTGGTAATCACTTTATGAAAACTAGTGGAGGCATGCACGAGGTAGGCTCGGTTGTTTATTTTTTTGATGATACCCTGGTGATTACAATCAAGGCCTTCGATGGTAGAGGTTATGCCAATGATGTCACCATCCTGAAGCTTGGACTCAATGGCAGGTACCTTTTCCTTGGGTAGGTAATAATAGCTTCCCTGATTGATCAGTGCTTCGTTAGTCTTTATTTTTTCTAGCACTGCTGGGGAGTTGATACCCTTGTAAAGAGTAGCATGTGCACTCATGAAATAAATTTTCTTTTGGTAGGCCCCCCCCCCTAGTTGCTCGGTGATATCCTTGATTAATCCATTTTTTTGATGTTCGTTTTTCCATGAAACGAAATAATGGAGCCTGGACGGATATCCATCGATGACCCCACCGGGATAGCGTAGGTTTATCATTCGATCCAGAAATTGGTTGTAATTCATTCCTTTTTGCTTGGCGATTGCCATTGCGAGAGAAACATCTACTAGAGTTGTGCAGTCCAATGCATCAAATCGACAGACTAATGCTTCCACTTCATTGGCTTCGAGGGTATTTGCAACATAGGGAGTTCCCTGAAAGCTTTGGGCAAAACGAACGATAAGTTCGGGGAGTGTCCCCGAACTTATTTTGCTCATTTTCTTTTGATAAACTTTCTCAGGATCGACTTGCTGAGAAAAAAAACTGACTGAAAAATAACTCAACAATAGAATTATTCCACTGATACGTACCATATTTTTACTCAGGATTTCAATGAGTTAAGCAGTTCAAAAACAGCGTATTGGTTTTTGATATGTTTTTTTGCGACAGAAAGTGCGTCGCCAACCTTAATTGTATAGGCTGAAGTAGGTAATGCAGAAAACATATCTTCGTCGGTCGTGTCATCGCCCATGGCCAAAATGAAATCATAGTCACCTTGTTCAAGAAATCCGTTGGCCGAAGTACCTTTATTAAAGGCTGTTTTCTTTACCTCGATCACCATGTTTCCCTCGATAATTTGGAGATTCAATTCTGGCTCAATGAAACTTTTTAGCTGCCATGCTAATTCCTGAGCTCTGCGTAAAGCATACTCCTGATCGTCGGCCGTCCGGAAGTGCCAGGCCAGCGATGTTTCTTTCTCTTCCACAAAAGCACCGGGGCATCTTTTTACGTACAAATCAAGAATAGCCCTTATACTATCTTTCCAATCCTCTTTGTAGGCAGGATTCAGAACCCACTCGGTATGGCCCTTGGTTCTGATAAGCGCACCATGCTCGGCTACGAGATGTACGGGTAAGTCACCCAGGACCCCTTCAAGGAACTTACGGTCCCGCCCACTTATAATGACCACGGTATCCGTTTTGGCCAGGTCTGCAACCAGATCTTTGACCTCCTTGGTTATAATTGCTTCCGAAGGATCTCTGACAATGGGAACAAGCGTACCATCATAGTCAAAAAAGAAAATACGCTTTTTGGCTTTGCCGTAATTAGCACTTATATCGGTAATATCTTCGGGCGTTAAATAAACGTGGCTGAGTCTTTCGTGTTCTTGTTCTATCATAATCATTTGGGTAAAAAAGTCATTAGTCCAGGCAAATACATCATACTCACTAAGGCGTTTTTGCATTGCCTTCATTCGTTTGCCTTGTTCTTCCGGCGACATCTCCAAGCCTTTTAGTATAGCATCGGCGATCTCTTGATAATCAGTTGGATTTATAATCAGGGCTTCTCCGAGCTCAGCGGCGGCACCAGCCATCTCGCTAAGCACTAATACTCCCTGTTGGTCTTTTCGACTGGCGACGTACTCCTTACAGACCAGATTCATTCCGTCTCTGACGGGAGTAATCAGTGCTACGTCACCGGCAGAGTACATTCCAACCAGTTCTTCGAATTGCATTGAGCGATATTGGTATATGATTGGCTGCCAGTTTATTTTACCATATTTCGCATTAATGCGCCCAACTGTTTGGTCAATTTCAGACTTCATTTGCTGATATTGCTCTATTTGGTCACGGGATGGGACCACCACCATGACAAAGGAAACCTTGGTATGCCAATCTTCGTAGACTTCTAAGAATCTTTCGTAGCCTTTCAGTCGATTCAATAATCCTTTGGAGTAGTCAAGTCGATCGACGGAGAAAATAATTTTTTCCTTGAGGGTAGATCTCGTTTCTGCTCTGGATTTGACAACCAATGGATCCTCATACGCATCGTTAAATTTTTTGTAATCAATGCTGATCGGGAAAGCATCCACTTTCACAATTCTATTATTAAGATTGACGTAGTGCATCTTATTACCCAGACCGACTACCATTCGAACTGCTTTTAGGAAGTATTCTACGTAGTCATTCGTATGGAAACCTACTACGTCTGCTCCCATGATACCATCAATAATAGCCTCACGCCAAATGGTAGGTAGTAATCTAAATATTTCGTACGAAGGAAATGGGATGTGAAAGAAGAAACCAATTTTGTTATTCGGGAATTTTTGTCGGATTAGATCCGGTAGCAACATGAGTTGGTAGTCATGAATCCAAATAACGTCGTCGGGTTGGATTACGTTTACTAACGCATCATAGAAAAGCATATTGGCCTCCTGGTAGGCCTCAAAAGAACTGTTGTCAAATTTGGCGAGTGTAGGGAAGTAGTGAAACAATGGCCATACCAGGTCATTACAAAAGCCCTCGTAATACTTATCGTTCAGTTCCGGAGAAATAAACACCGGATGTGCTTTGAAATTTTCATTTTCAAGCGGTACTCCTTCGAGCTCTTCCTTACTGTTGTCGGTATAGCCCACCCATTGTATTTTATCTTCAAATTCGAAGCTGGCGTTTTCTTGACCCTGAGCGAGTGAGAGTACTGCTGAGACAAGTCCACCGGAATTTTGGAATAGGGAAACCTGATCTACATCGTCTCGGATAATCTTAAAAGGAAGACGGTAGGCTACAATAATAAGCCTTCCTTTTTTTCTTGAAGGTAAATTTTTCATAATATGGGTACGTCCTGGTTGGGATATGCAAGTTTCATTTCCAAACCCAAATAGTAGCTAGAAAATGATTGAACGTAACTACT
>JBDNFP010000464.1:0-9595 GCA_041689775.1 Spirosomataceae bacterium | reverse complement strand
CTGAAGCTCTCAGGGCAACGATGGACCATCCCAAACGCCCAGAACGTACTCAACCTGAGGGCTTGTAATCTCAGCGGCCAATGGGACAACGTGGTCAACAAGATTAGAACGGCTGCTTGACAAAACTGAAATACACCCACTGAAATGTAGTAGGCTTACGATTAAAGAGTGTAGTGCGATTGGTTTGTGAATGGAATAACCGGGGGGGATACGTTGGAAACAATAAGCTTCGGGTATGTTCGTTTTTTCGCAAACCAATTCTCTTTTATAGCCATGAAGCAAATCATTACAGTAGCGACAACCGCACTTGCTGCCCTAAGTTTCCTCTTCACTAACGTATCTGCCCAACCTGCTGGCATGATGACTCCCAACGAAACAAGAAAGATCGAAGTAACGGGGTTTTCAGAAATGGAAATTACTCCCGATGAGCTGTATTTCACGGTTTCACTACGTGAGTACTTCAAGGATGAAAAAAATCAGAAGGATAAAGTGCTGATAAGTACCCTCGAAAAACAACTGACCAAGGCCGTAACCGAAGCCGGTCTTGCCAAAGAAAACTTAACCGTAAGTGGGCTAGGAGGGTATCAACAGCATTGGGATAAGAATAAAAAGCCAGCGACTTTTCTGGAAAACAAGCAGTACCAGCTGAAAGTAGAGCGGGCGGATAAACTCGATGGAATTTTATCGAAGGTAGATAGCCGGGGGATTCTGTATGCCAACATGAGCCGAATGGACCACTCCCAAAAGGAGGAGTTTAAACGGCAGGTAAAAATCAACGCTTTGAAGGCCGCGAAAGAAAAAGCTACCTACCTGCTGGAAGCGATCGGTGAGAAAGTGGGTGGCGTGTTAGAAATAAGGGAGTTAGAAGATAATTATTCTTATCCGGTACCCATGTATAAATCAAACATGCGAATGATGGCCATGGAAGCTTCTGCTGATGCAGCACCCGATAGTGAGGTAGACTATCAAAAAATTAAGATAAGCTACCGGATGCAGGCGGTTTTTGAAATAAAATAGAAACAAGGGTGGTCTGGCGGTCTAATGACTTGACGAATGGTTTACGGAAGACATTTGTTTTTAGTATATTTGGTTAGTGATCAATCAAACTTAAACCGTTAATAACCATGAGCGTAAACGCAAAACACCTGGCCACTTTTGTATTAGGTGCAGCTGCCGGGGCTACTCTATATAAATACCTGCAAACCGAAGATGGCGAGAAGATGCTGGAAGAGTTGAAAACGAAAGCAGAAAGCCTGCGCGATGAAGCCGAAGGAGTGGTGGATAAAGCACCGGAGTACTTTGAGCAACTTAAAACCAAAGGTACTGAAACCCTCAAAACTAATTTTCCGGACGTGGAGCAATTGCTACGCGATCTGATGGAGAAGCTATCAGGATCCAAAACAACTCCTCCTGCTTCTGAGAGTTGATTCAGGAATAGATATTTATTACTTGGTATAGGTGATCGGCCGGAATTTTTTCGGCCGATTTTTCTTTTAATACAGAGGAACATTCCACAAAGTTTAAAACTACACAACGATGCGCATCTTAGGAGTAGGTGATATTCACGGCCGGGTTGGCTGGCGAAATCTGGCAGAAAAGTTTCTGGACCAGGTTGTATTTATTGGCGACTACGTAGATTCCCGGGATAAGATCGAGGACGAAACAATTCTCTCGAATTTTGAAGATATTATTAATTTGAAAAAGGATAATCCAAAACTGGTGACCCTGCTGCTGGGTAATCATGATATTCAGTATCTACATTACCCCGATTATCCCTGTTCCGGTTTTAGGGGTACTTATAAGACCCCATTGGTTAAACTATTTCAGGATAATCAGGATCTGTTTCAAATAGCTTTTCAGCAGGATAAGTATCTTTTCACCCACGCGGGTGTCTCACAGAGTTGGTTTTATACCCACATAGCCACCCTGAAAAAGTACGAAGGCGAAAACTTGGCGGATACCTTTAATATCCTTCACAGGAGTGCGGATAAGTCCATTCTATTTGAAGTAGGACCTGCCCGGGGTGGTGATGCACAGTACGGAGGGCCGGTGTGGGCCGATATATCAGAAACCCAGGATGATTTTCTTCCTACGATGCATCAGGTAGTAGGGCATAGTAGGGTAGATGACATAATTACCTATGGCGATGAGGCTGGCCTGGGCTCGATCACATACATTGATGTACTAAGTACTCAGGTGAAGTTTTACGAAGTTTTAATTTTGAGTGAGTGATTGATAGAGTGAGTCAATATTATCGAGTTCAAGAGTGTAAAGTGAAGGGCAATCACTTATACTCCTATACTTTCGACTCACTCATTTTATCATCGCACGGGCGACCCCGTCAAAATTAGTACCCAACGCTCGTATCATCTCCACGTGCATCGGAGCCGCCTTCGAGGCTACTGTCGGGCAATACTAGTATACAATCCATCCGGCCGATGGTACCTCGCTGTTTTTCGAGTATATAGCCTCTATTTTGAAGCTTGCTGACGGTGTTATCGGTAAAACCACCTGCTTCAAACATGGTTTTATCCGGTAGCCATTGGTGGTGAAACTTGAAAGCATTCACGGCCTGCTGCATGGTCATACCGTGTTCGAGTACATTCAGGATAGTCTGGTATACCGATGTAATAATGGTCGACCCACCGGGAGTACCCACTACCATCAATAGTTTACCATCTTTTTCAACAATAGTCGGAGTCATGGAAGAAAGCATCCGTTTGGAAGGCGCGATTTCGTTGGCCTTATTACCGATCAGTCCAAACATATTGGGTACACCTGCTTTGACGCTGAAATCGTCCATCTCGTTATTCATAAAAAAACCGCCCCCTTTCACGATAACTTTACTGCCATAGCCACCGTTGAGCGTAGTGGTTATCGATACTGCATTCCCATCCTTATCGACTACCGAAAAATGGGTAGTTTCCAGACTCTCGTAGCCAGCAATAGCTCCTCCGCTTACGGCCTTACTGTCGGTAGCCTGTGCAAATGAGAAATCCTTCCAGCGATTTTTGAGGTAGTCGTAACTGATCAGATTTTCTGCGGGTATATCCACAAAATCTGGATCACCCAAAAACTTGGCGCGGTCGGCATATACCCGGCGTTCCGCTTCGATCATTACCTGTACGGTTGAGTCGCTGTTCCATCCCCAACGGGTCAATGGATAAGGTTCCACCAGACGCAATAGTTGCATTAGTGCTACTCCACCGCTCGACGTTGGCGGCATGGTAATGATCTTATAATTCTTGTAGTTTCCAATAATTGGCTGACGCCATTTTGAGTGGTAGGCTTTCAGGTCTTTTTTGGTAATAATCCCCTTGCTTTCCTTCATTTCGGCGGCAAGAAGCTTGGCTACTTTTCCTTTATAAAAGCCATCACGACCCTTGTCCCGAATGGCCCGAAGTACCATGCCAAAATCTTTCTGAATCAATACGTCGCCTTCCTGCCAATCGCGTCCTTCGGGATGTACGAAATAGGTGGTCCCGGGGTTCACTTCCTGACATACTTTCTGGATCGCATTCAAGCCGCGGGCTTCCCGTTCGGTTTGTACTACCCCCTTTTCGGCAAGGTCAACGGCGGGTTGTAGCAATTCTTTCCAAGGGAGTTTTCCAAAACGCTCGTGGGCCACTACCATCCCGTCTACGGAACCAGGAACACCACTAGCCAGATGGCCGAGGATACTTAGGCCCGGAATTACGTTGCCTTCCTTGTCGAGGTACATATCCCGGCTACCTTGAAGCGGTGCCTTCTCACGAAAGTCCAGGGTGTAATTCTCGCCATCTTTGGACCGGAATACCATAAATCCACCACCGCCAATATTACCAGCGGAAGGATGCACAACGGCCAAGGCAAACTGAACGGCAATGGCGGCATCTACCGCATTACCTCCTTTTTTTAATATGTTGACACCTACTTGGGAGGCGTCAGGATGGGCCGAGGCTACCATGCCATTCTGGGCTTTTACGCCCTGGCGGTCGCTGTAAAAAGGCTTTTGGTTGGGGTCGTCGGTAAGGAACTGGTAGAAACCTTTGGACTCCTGAACGGGCTTCTGGGCGAAAGTACACCCATAACCACCAAGCAGGACAATTAGAAGAAGGTAATGTCTTTTCATGATCAACGTAGGCAAGGTTAAAGCTTGGACAATTTATGGAAGAATATTGAAAGTTGTAGCAGGATGTAAAAATCAGCTAGATTAATCGGCGTTTTATTTTGTTACTGGCATGGGAAAAGCTAGTACTGCCAAACACTACTCACGAGTTTAAATAGTCAAGAGGGATCTAGTATTACGTACTAAATCCCTCTTGACTAATGATATTAAAACTCAGTTATACCCTATTTATTCACCTCTGCTATTTCCTTTTCCTTGGGAGGGAACAGTAATGAGGCCACAATACTTACGCCCAGAATACCCACGATAACCAGTAGCGAGTACATATTATTGAAGCCCAGCTCAGTCAGTTGGTGCTCCAACAGCATTTTTACACCAATAAAGGTAAGTAGTACCCCCAAACCGTATTTTAGGTAGGTAAACATGTCGATGATCTTCACCAAGAAGAAGAACATGGATCGAAGCCCCATGATGGCAAATACGTTGGAGAAGAAAACGATGTACGGATCTTTTGTAATCGAGAAAATGGCCGGAATGGAGTCAACCGCAAAGATTACGTCAGTGAAAGCAATCACGATCATTACCACAAATAGCGGCGTAACGTAGAACTTATTACTGCGCTTGCTACGGACAAAAAAGTGATCTACTACGTAACGCTCGTATACATTGAAGTACTTGGACGTCAGTCGTACGGCGGGGTGTTTTTTTACATCTATACCCTCTCCTTCATCTTTAGTAAACAGGATTTTGAGACCGGTGTAAACTAGGAATCCACCAAAAATAAAGAGTACCCAGCTAAACTGCTGAATCAGCGCTGAACCCAGAAAGATAAAAATGAATCGCAGGAAGATAGAACCAAGAATACCCCAGACTAG
Organism: Spirosomataceae bacterium; assembly: GCA_041689775.1. Lineage (GTDB taxonomy): Bacteria > Bacteroidota > Bacteroidia > Cytophagales > Spirosomataceae > JBDNFP01. Next base: position 4,612 of record JBDNFP010000464.1, on the reverse strand, counting down.
TACTTTCTTGTAGTAGATTTCCCGAACTCCAAAAGAGTTAAAAATAAGGATAAAGACAAAGATATTATCGACAGATAGTGAGTACTCTACCAAATATCCCGTCAGGTATTCCAATGCCATGTTACTCTGAAACTTGGCTAAGGCTTCCTCGTAGTTGGCCGGAAGTACCAGGTTTTTGTAGTATAGGTCGTGAACCTCTTGAAGATGAGAAGCATCGCTGATATCGTGTACCCAATAGCCAAAATACCGAAGAAAAGCGTAAAAACTAATGGCTAATAATACCCAGACGAGGCTCCACCCAGCGGCTTCTTTAAACTCTATAATGTGGCTTTCCTTACGACTAAAAGCCCCAAGGTCGAGTAGCATCACAAATATGTCGAAAACGATAAAACCGGCAAAAAATACAACTTCGCTTGACATAACACTCGTTAAATGATTCGATTAGAATGAAACAACAAATTAAAAGATTAATTCCCACATACAAACGTATATCTTACCACTTATCCCTTTTAGGTTGTGGCTTTGGGATAGGTTTACAACTTTTGCTGTTCATTTGAGTTTTCAAGTGAAAAGAAAGAAACAACACATATATTATGAAGTTTTTACGCCAAGTACTTGAAAGTTTTCGTTTTGCGTGGCAAGCCCTACGCTCCAATATTACCCGTACGGTGCTTTCTTTGCTGGGGGTAACGGTGGGTATATTTGCTATCGTGGCGGTATTCACAATTGTGGATTCCCTTGAACGTAGCATCAAGGAGAGTATGAGTTTTATCGGAGATAAAGTAATCTACGTGCAGAAATGGCCTTGGCAGTTTGGCGAAGGAGAGTTTGCCTGGTGGAAGTATTTCCAGTGGCCCGAGCCCTCGTATAATGAATACAAGTTTCTCTACGATAATCTGGAAACATCCACCGCTGTAGCAGTAATGGATTTCAAAGGAAATACTACCGTGAAGAACGGTTCGAATAGTATGAATGCTCTGATTCAGGGGGTATCCTTCGAGTACAACCTCATATCCGACGTACCCATTGGCGAAGGGCGTTATTTCTCACCAATCGAAACTGACGCCGGACGGCAAGTGGCGATTATCGGGGCCGACGTGGCCGAAACCCTTTTTCCGAATAGAAGTCCGATAGGTAAAGAGTTCAAGCTTGCCGGAAACCGCTTTGTGGTGGTAGCTGTACAAGAGAAAAAGGGGGAGAGTCTAATAGAGTTTGGTGGAAACCCGGATACGAAGTGCCTGATCCCCTACGGAGCCTTTTCTAAATTATTTCAGTCGGGGAGGCCTAGCCCGGATATTTTGGTGAAGGGTAAGGAAAACGACGAAGGCCTACTCGAAGTGGAAGCCGAAATTACGGGTTTGATGCGTACTCGGCGGGGTATTAAACCACGCGATGAAAATAACTTCTCTATTAACCGACCGGAAGCCGCCGCGCAGGCTATATCAGGAGTATTTGGAGTGCTTACTTTGGCGGGCTGGGTAATTGGTAGCTTCTCCATTCTGGTAGGTGGCTTTGGAATTGCCAACATTATGTTTGTTTCGGTGAAAGAACGAACCAACTTGATCGGTATTCAGAAATCGCTGGGGGCTAAAAACTACTTCATCTTATTTCAGTTTTTGTTTGAGGCCGTTATGCTAAGCCTGGTAGGAGGTGGAGTAGGTATCCTGCTGGTATTTGTGCTTTCGTACATGCCGTTTGGAAGCCTAGATATCATAATGCTTCCAAAAAATATTATGGTAGGGCTGGGAGTTTCCAGTGTTATTGGAGTTCTATCTGGTATAGTGCCGGCCATGCTAGCCGCCCGCCTTGATCCTGTGATAGCGATACGTTCAAAATAAGAAGTTGGAAAAATCCTTTCAATTTCCGAAGTTAGCTCCTCTTTTAAACATAAATCGCTATTATCATGCGTAAATGGATTGTCCTTTTCATATTTCTGGCCCTAGTGTTCGGAATCCTCTATTACATTACATTTGGTTATTACAGCGAAGGCAAGCGGGGAGGATTTGTGGTGAAACTCAGCAATAAAGGCTACGTATTCAAAACCCACGAAGGGGTATTGAATGTAGGCGGACTATACGAAGGCGGAGGTACTCTCAATGCAACTCAGTGGGATTTTTCGGTGGGTAGTGATAATAAAGAAGGTATTGAAAAGCTGGAAGAAGCGATCAAAACCGGTCGTCGGGTGTCGCTTACTTACGAGGAGAAATTTTTTATTCTACCCTGGAATGGCGACACCAAGTATTTTGTAACGGAGGTAGAGTTATTGGATTCACAAGGCTTACAGCCCGGGCAAATGTACCAGCAGCAACCCCAACCGCCCATCCAACAGACTCCGGTTGATACCAACCGTCAGGGAGTGATATTGTAAAAGAGTGATAATCATTTTTTTGAGCCGGAAGGAAGTTTTGAGCTTCCTCCGGCTTTCTCTTTGTTACCCTCCGGCCTTCTTAGCTTTAAATCCTTTGGCCTGTAGCCAGGTTATTACCTTATCTCGATGGTCGCCTTGCACTAATGCTTCGCCGTCTTTGGCGGCTCCTCCACTACCACATAATGCTTTGAGCTGTTTGGCAAGGGCTTCCAGATCGCTGGTTTGGCCCACGAAGCCTTTTACTACCGTAGCTATTTTGCCGCCGCCTCGGCGGTCGAGCCAGACTCTTAAATCCTGTTGAGGTGGGGATAGAGTATCGGGATCTGCCTGTTCGTTATCCTGGTACTCAAACTCAGGGTCGGTCGAGTATACTATTCCTGATCGGTTTTTCTTTGACATACTTTTGAATGGTTTTAGTAGCGTTAGGCCGGCTGATTGTGTGAAACTATACTTGCACCAGTAAACTACGCGGTATAATCTTTACCTCTATTCGGGTGGTATTGAGCCGCCAGGGTTCTCCATCGTAATGGACAAGTGCTGGTTCTTCCGTTTCAACCACTATTTCGGATAGCGATTGGTAGGAAATATAGTCGGTAGTTTTCATTTGTTTGGTAAACAACCAGTAGGTCAGGGCTGTTCCGTACCACTTCGGAAAGGGAAGTACGGTGCATACTTCCAGTTGTCCATCGGTCAGGTCGGCTTGCGGGGCTACCCACGCATTGTTGCCAAACTGACCAGCGTTGGCGAAGCTAATGGAATATACTTGTTTTTCTTCCTGGTTTACTCTTACTCTCTGAGGCATATAGTTCCAGTAGGCATTCATGGATACTTTTACGTATGTACCCCAGCCACGCTGCGCTTGTTGACTAAAAAGATACCCTACGTATGCATCGAATCCCAGTCCCGCTACGCAGAAGAAAGGCCTGCCGTTGAGGGTGGCGCTGTCAATAAATACCGGCTTGCTTTGCAATAGGAAATCGATTGATTCTGGCAACGTAAGCGGAATACCCAGATGCCTTGCTAAACCATTACCAGAACCAAGGGGTAGGATCCCCAACGAAATGGTCGAATTTACCATTGCTCGGGCCACTTCGTTTACCGTCCCATCGCCCCCGACGACGACGATCGTGGTCCATTGGTTGCTTTGAACTGCTTGTTGGGCCAGCTGGGTAGCGTGCCCGGCTGCCTGAGTGACAACGCACTGACCGGTGTGGCCGGCCTCCTTTACTTTTTCTTCAATGATCGCTATTACCTGCTCCACACCATGTTGTAGCCTGGTGCCCGACCGTGGGTTAATCACGAAAAGGAAAGAGGATTGAATCACGGTTTAAGCGAAAAAAAAGAATAAAAGTATAATAAATACAATGATAAAGAGGTAGTACAAGCCATCCACAAAGGGATACCGCTGGCGGTCTAGATTTTTAAAAAAGCCTTTAAACATAGGTCGGAAGGTTAGAAAGGAATAATGAATAAATACAGCCGGTTGAAAGCCAATTAGAGATGACCATTCAAGGTCTGCTCCTTACCACAGGTACAGATTTTGCAATTGATGTGAGGCGCTGTCCGTATATTTGGCTGTATCAAAGTACAAAAATCCGTAAAATATATGAGAAACTCCACGATAACTCTATTGCTACTAGTTCTGGCAACAAGCCTGATGGCTCAATCTAAGGCAGATAGAAAAACGATACTAGCGACCCTCGACCGACAAACAAGCGACTGGAACGATGGAAATATTGACTCCTTCATGCATGGATACTGGGAGTCTGATTCCCTTATGTTTGTGGGAAAAAATGGTGTGACCTATGGTTATCAGAATACCTACGAAGGTTACTTGAAACGGTACCCCGACCGGGCTACCATGGGTACTTTGAAGTTTACCATTCTACACGTATCATTCCCGGCAAAGGGTGCTGCCTTTGTGGTAGGTAAATGGTACCTCACCCGCCCCGAAGTGGGCGACGTAGGAGGGCATTATACCTTGCTATGGCGTAAAATAAAAAGAAAGTGGATCATCGTGTGTGACCACACCAGTTAATCATAAATAAGTAACTAATAGCCATTAGTTTGTAGCTGTTAGCTTTTTTTAAGTATTTGATATATCGAAGCTGTTTAAAGTTTATCCGGGTTTATGAAAAAAGGCGGTAGAGCGTTAAGTTTGAGAAAACGACTTGACAATCAAAACGCCAACGGCCATGTTCAAATTAACGAAAAAAATCCTTACCCATCACCTCGTCCCGCACT
>JBDNFP010000463.1:0-15667 GCA_041689775.1 Spirosomataceae bacterium | reverse complement strand
TGTGGACAAATTACCAGGCGCATGGTCTTTGCGAACTTGACAGCGATCTTCATCAAACGTAACAGGCAATGTCAACCGATGACGGCAAATCCCGAATCGCCTTTATCTCATTGGTTTTTTTAGCTATCTGGCTCTGGGCTAGGCACAGTCGCTCTTCTTCTGCCCAGGCACTGACGATCTGAACCGTGGAGGTTTACCGTCGACAACGAGTTGCTTTTGAGCTAAGAGACCCACTCTTACCCCAATTAGTCAACAAGGTTTCTAATTGAGTGGGGTCAAGGCGGTGAGAAACTCGATTTAACGTGTCATGAGAAGGAATGCCACAGGGAAGTTCTAAAAAAACTCACGCAGTACTTTCTCTTTACCACATGCGCAATCATGCACCTCTTCAAATCCCTCACAATCTGACAGATATCCGCACAAGACAATCATTAAGATGTCACTCAACAAGTCAAAGCATTTGCCATCTTGCCGGGGATCATCCAACTCAAAGAAAAAATCAGCTACGTCCATCTCGCAAAGATGGATAACTTACGCTTTCATACAATTGCCCTACCCAACCCGTGAAATAGAGGAGTTTTATTTCGAGTTGAAAAGCACTTTTACCCGGCACAAAAAGTCCCGATGAATCACACTGATTCATCGGGACTTTTTATAGCATCGGACTTTTACTTTACTTCTTCGTAATCTACATATTCGCCTCCCCGGAAATTTGTTTTGTTCGCCTTAGGGTCAACATCCACGCGAACTTTTCCGTCCCGTTGGGAGTCCTGCCGGGCCTTTTCGTTCCGTTTCTGCTCCTTCATCAGCTTCCTTCCCACCAAGAGATGAAAAAGAAAACGCCGGAATGGCGGCACAAAAGCCGTCAAGAGTAAGAATATTAAAAATATATTAAATAAGATTTTCATGATAGAGAAAAAATAGAGCGCTTCACAAATTTATTAGTACCTAATTATGAATATAACGAAAAAAGAGCATTTGAGTTTCATTCACGGTGGAGAAAGGTTGTAAGTCGTGAAGAGTGGCTGTGGGCCTATTCGTCGTTCAATTTACTTACCACCTGGTCTACCACCGATGGAAAATGGGCGTGCTCCAATTGTTGCACTTTTCTGGCCACGTCATCCGGTGTATCGGAGGAGAGTACCTCGCAAGTAGCCTGGAAAACGATTTGTCCTTCGTCGTACCGCTCATTCACGAAATGAATCGTAATGCCCGATTCTTTTTCACCGGCCTCCACTACTGCCTCGTGCACGAAATGCCCGTACATCCCTTTTCCTCCGTACTTTGGAAGCAAAGCGGGATGAATATTCAGCATTCGGTTAGCAAACGCTTCCGTTAGATTAGCCGGGATCAACATCATAAAACCAGCTAAGACTACCAGATCAATTCCTTGATTTAGCAGCAGCTCTACCATACGGTCAGATTCATAAAAGAGTTTTTTATCAAAAACTACCGTTGGGATATGAAACTTACGGGCTCGTTGTATAACGCCCGCTGTCGGATTATTTGTTAGGATCAATGAAACCTCTACGTCAGTCCGGTCTTCAAAATGGTGGGCGATCTGCTCGGCATTAGATCCGGAGCCCGAGGCAAAAATGGCAATTCGCTTCATCAAAAATAAAAAAGAGTACCTGGCTTTGGGATAAAATAACCCCTAGCCAAGTGCAAAGCTAGGCGGTGTATGCCATTAAACAAAAAAGTGTTTTAGGAAAAGGTTTTCCCAAAACACTCTAAGCTTGTGTGTATAAAGTATTAATGTTGCTTGATCACAAAATTACAGTAGCTTACTCAGGACGGTAGTACCCATAAGTTTGCCTTTACGATAGGTTTCTGTTTTAATATCCCAAAGAATGTCTTTGGCCCGGTACGACACTGACTGAAAATCAAATCCGATTTTCATGACCGTCTTAGTAGAGACGTTCATATCGGAGGTTATTTTAAACACATCAAATGTGCCAGCCGGAACGGATAGTTTCTCTTTTCCTTCCACTATCCGGTTCATAATCTTCATGTCGGTAGTAATGCTCATGGGCCCAGCACTACCCTCTCCGTGCAACGAACCATCCTTTAACTTTTGTCCGACGGAAAGGCTACCGGGGAATATAATATCATTGGAAGTAAAAGTCATTTCAAAACTTTCGAGCGATTTTCGTTGGTCTTCTGCCATAAAAGAGGATGCATCTATTTTAAGCTCGTCACCAGTACATTTCATTTGGTAGGTTGATTTCATCGTCTCCTTATCCTTTTTATCAAACATTTGGAGTTCTAAATCGACAACTGTGTTACCTGCTGCCTGGGAAACCTTTAAAATCTTGTACACCATTCGACCGCTCTCTTTCCCCTTACCATCGTAGCTGATCATTTCGTAACCTGAACCTACTTTCAACTCAGTACCCAGGCAACTTTGAGCCCTCAGACTAGCGGGAGCCAAAGTAATTACCAGTAAAATTGTCAGTATTTGTTTCATGGTTTTACGATTTGCAATCGTTCTGGAACAAAAATGAACAAAATTCTTAAAAAGAACAACGATAATTGAGTGAACGGTAATGAAAATGAAAGGATTAAGCCCACAACATAGTCCCCAAGCCAAGCAACATGATGATTTTGCACAAGCTACTAAGGCGCGAAAACTCCCGACGCGTATCCGAAAAGGCAAGCCGGTATACCAACCACGATATAGGGATCAGTAAAATCGTGAACAACCACCCCAACGTGCTGTTGTCGAGGGAGTGGGCCATCATATAGAGCAGTGTTATAAAACTAGCGATGAGAAAATATAAAAATAGTTTGGTCCGACGAATACCCCACACGATGGGGAGCGTTCGGCAACCGTGTAATTCATCGCCTTTAACATCTTCCATATCTTTTATGATTTCACGCACTAAGGCAATGAAAAAGGAGAAAAGAGCATAAATCATCACCAAATGACGGTTTGCTGGGTAGGGAATTGTTACAATTAATACACTCAACGCGGTCAGGATGGAAACTAATAGATTACCAATAAAAGGGGCACGTTTGTAACGCTCCGAGTAAAACCAGAGTAGTGTAACGCAAATAACGTTGAGGACAAATACCCACTTACCAACCAGCAGCCCCAGCAAAACACCCATTACATTCAAAAACTGATGCGCCCCCATGGCTACCCGACGTTTCAGAAATCGGCCAATTATAACCCGTTCTGGTTTATTAACAATATCTATTTTGACATCAAAATAATCGTTAATAATATATCCAGCCGCCGCAATGCAAACAGTAGATAGGGACAGAGCAAACATCCTGGGATCCGCTATCAGCATCCGCCATTCTTCTCGTGGGCCCACTAATAAAATCCGGGTCAAGTATTGGGTCAGGACAATCACCAATAAATTACGAATCCGGATCAGACGGAGAAAGCCTTCGATGTAATTACGGGTCGTGAATTTTCTGGGGTTTGACACGGCTATAAAAAATATTGATCAAAAATAGCGACTGTTACAGGAATAATGCCTGTTTTTTGCCCTTTGTTAAAACTTCGGGGGCTAATTGGAATAAAAAAGGTGCGTTTTAGTGTTACTAATCAAAATCTATATAAACTAGTTCGACGCTACATGGAAAAACGAATTTCCAAGGTGTGTCTTTTTCCAATATAATATGAAAATCGGTATAGTTTGTTACCCAACTTTCGGAGGCAGTGGCGTTATCGCTACCGAACTAGGAAAGTCATTGGCCAAAGTAGGACATCAAGTACACTTCATCACCTACTCACAGCCTCAGCGCCTTGATTTCTTTAACGAGAATCTCTACTACCACGAAGTCAATATTCCTGCCTACCCCTTATTTCAATACCCTCCCTACGAATCGGCCTTATCGAGTGAGATGGTACACGTAGCTCAGTATATGAAGCTTGATCTATTGCACGTACACTACGCAATACCACACGCTTCCTCGGCCTACCTCGCCAAGCAAATTCTTGCCACTCAGGGAATTCATATACCCGTCATCACTACTCTGCACGGAACCGACATTACCTTGGTTGGCAAAGATTCTTCCTACGAGCCGGTTGTGACTTTCAGTATCAACCAGTCCGACGGAATTACCGCAGTGTCAGAGTTTCTCAAAAACGATACGTATCGCCACTTTGCCATTACGAAAGATATTGAAGTCATTCCTAACTTCATTGACCTGGAACGATTCAAACGCCAAAAGAAAGATCATTTCAAATTGGCGATATGCCCCAACGGCGAGAAGCTGGTAGTACACACGTCCAACTTCCGTAAAGTTAAAAGGATTGATGACGTCGTCATGATCTTCCATGCGCTTCGGCAGCGGGTTCCCAGTAAGCTTTTACTAGTAGGTGACGGTCCCGAACGGGCACGTATCGAACGTCTTTGCATGGATCTGGATATGTTTCCGGACGTTCGTTTCCTTGGTAAGCTAGATGCCATCGAAGAAGTACTTTCAGTGGCAGATCTCTTCCTGATGCCCTCCGAAACCGAAAGCTTTGGATTGGCAGCCCTGGAAGCGCTAGCCTGCGAAGTACCATTGGTGACAACGAACATAGGTGGTCTGCCAGAACTTAATATTCAGGGAGTTACCGGATTTTTAAGTGACTTGGGTGATGTGGAGGATATGGTAGCCAAGGCCGAGATCATACTCGCGGATGAGAATCTCCCCACTTTTAAAGCAAATGCACTGGCACGGGCTAAGGAGTTCGATATTACCCGTATTCTACCTCATTATGAGCGGTACTACGAGCAGATTTTGGAGGCTAATAAATCTTTAATTTAATGCGTTTAGAACTTCACAGTTGAACCACTAGTATACGTTAATTCAAAAAAATCTGGATTAGCCACCCCGTTGGCACGAACATTTGGGGAATTTAGAATATATCTTACAAAGAGAATATTCTAAATTCCCCAAATAATGACTCCTAATATTCCCAATAATAATAAGCACAGAATTATCATTGTCGGAGCCGGATTTGCCGGCCTGGAAGTAGCCCAAAGGCTCTCTAAACGGTCTGATATTCAAATTGTCCTGCTTGACAAAGTCAACTACCATCAGTTTCAGCCATTGTTTTATCAGGTAGCCATGGCCGGTCTTGAACCAAGCTCCATCTCTTTTCCCCTTCGCAAAATATTTCAATCGTGTAAAAACGTCCACATTCGGGTAACTGACGTAAAGTCAGTTAAAACTGATACGAAAGTGCTAGTTACTGAACTTGGCGACATTGCCTACGATGAATTAATCATTGCTACCGGAGCTGATACTACTTACTACGGGATGAAAGAAATTGAGGCCCGCGCTATTCCGATGAAGTCAGTATCGGAAGCGCTGGCTTTGCGTAACCGGATTTTACAGAATTTTGAAGATGCTATTACTACCGAGACTGATGAAGAACGCTCTGCTCTCATGAATGTAGTAGTAGTAGGTGGTGGACCAACCGGAGTGGAATTGGCAGGCACGCTGGCGGAGATGAAGAAAAATATTCTGCCCAAAGATTACCCCGATTTAAATTTTGACTGCATGAATATATACCTCCTGGAAGGAAGCAGCGAGGTATTAGCCGCAATGTCGGATCAGGCCTCTGCCAAAGCACGCGAATACCTTGAAAAACTGGGGGTTACCGTCATGACGGGACAAATGGTGACCCATTTTGACGGAAATGAGATAACAACTAAACAAGGACTTCACCTCAAAGCCAAGAATCTCGTTTGGGCCGCTGGTGTTCAGGCTAGTCCGCTGGCCGGGTTTAAAAAGGCAGTCATTGGGCGGGGAGGACGACTGATGGTTGACCGTTACAGTCAGGTACTAAAACATGAGTCTGTGTATGCATTAGGTGATGTGGCACTCATGGAAGGCGACCCCAAGTTTCCGGCCGGCCATCCACAGCTTGCCCAACCCGCTATTCAGCAAGCAAAGCAATTGGCGGAGAACATTATTCGAAGAATGAACGAAAAGCCTTTGAAGCCCTTTAAGTACCGCGACTTGGGAACCATGGCAACCGTGGGTAGAAACCTTGCCGTCGTAGATCTGCCGTTTTGGAAGTTTCAAGGATTTTTTGCCTGGCTTACCTGGATGTTTGTCCACCTCATGTCGATTGTCGGAATCAAAAATCGTCTCTTAATTTTTATCAACTGGCTCTGGAATTATATTACCTACGACCAGTCTTTGCGATTGATTATAAAGCCAAAAATCGCAAATTCCACGGAAGAAAAGGAAACTAAGCCAGAGTTAGAGGAAGCTTCCTAAACCATAAGAGGCGGGTCTAGCCCGCTTCTTAAAATAAAACTACTCCCCATCGTGCAATTTGGGTCAAAAGTGTAGGCATAAATAATTTACTTTGTGCCTTTCTGGAATGTGCCAACCAAAAATTGGAGGAATTCCAGATCCTTGAAACTAACAACTCGTTGCATGATTTATTTCTTCTTGGCCGTGGCGTTCACGGTAACCCTCTACCTCATCATGCGGGCTTATCCCCGTTACAAGGTCAATTCGTTTCATGCTATCGTTTTCAACTACTACTCCTGCGTTGTTACGGGTTTAGTACTTGCACCTGATCTCAACCAATTTAAAACCATAGCCTGGACCTCGGAGAGTACTTTACTTACCCTGGCACTAGGTATTATGTTTGTGACGGCATTTGTTCTGATCGGGCAAACCACCCAAAAGGTAAGTATTACGGCTACCTCCCTGGCCGCCAACATGTCCTTAGTAATCCCAGTATTGTTTGGATTATTTATTTTCAAAAATGCAAACAAGGAGTATACTTCCTGGAATTACCTGGGTTTATTATTGGCCTTGGTTGGGTTGGCCTTAGGGGCCATTCAGCGAACGAGTAGTTCGTCATCCTCCGTTGCCAAGCCCTTCAATTGGCTGGCGTTAACTCTACCCCTTCTCACATTTGTGGCATCAGGAACCAATAATACCCTCATCAATTTCCTGAGTATGCGCTACTACGGGCCTGACGAATCAGCCCTGTTTACCGTCATTGCGTGTATTGGGGCTGTGCTTGTTGGCACAACCATTTTATTGGTGAAGATTATTTTCCAGGGAGAGAGGGTTTCCCTTCGTAGTTTGACGGGAGGATTGATTCTGGGGGTACCTAACTTTTTGTCTTTCTATTTCCTACTCAAAGCCTTAGCAGCCTTCGATAATAGTGCAGCTTTTGTTTTTCCAATATATAATATTCTCACCATGATAGCCTCAGCGGCTACCGCATGGCTTCTATTCAAAGAAACTTTAAATCTATTGAACCGGATTGGCCTCATTGTAGCTATACTAGCTATTATCCTTATCTCCTACCAAGAACTGGGCTTGGGGGCCTAAAAAGGAAAAGTCCTCCAATGATTTCTCATTGGAGGACTTTCTAATAATTTATTCTGATACAGTTAAAAAGAAGATTGCTAAATCCGGCGATTATGCGTGGCCTAATGACCTGTTTCTTCTTCTTTCTTTTCTAAGTTAAACAGATCATTCAATACATCAATCAGAGTTTCGGCCTCCCCCCGTTTGCAAGCGGCTTTAAGTTGTAGTATGGGTAATTTGATAATTTTCTGCATCATACTCGATGTAATCTTATCTACTTTCGCCGATTCCTCCTCGGTTAATATTTTGGTAAACCGCGCCATTTCTTCCAAACGAATTTGTTCCAGCGCATTTTTAAGTTTGTGAATCGTCGGAGAAACAATCATCTCCTTTGACCAATCATTAAACTCTACCACCGACTCATCAATTATATTCCTAACGGATGCTACGGACTCCATCCGACGGCCAAGCGCTTCATTTGCTCTTTCCCGAATAGTGTCAATATTATAAAGTACCATTCCGGCTACTTGCTCAATGACCGGGTCAACGCTGCGCGGTACCGATAGGTCGATAAAATATTTGTACGTTAACCCACCAAGATTCTCCACCATTGTCTTCGTGAAGAAAGGTTGATCTAGTACAATGGAGGATATGATTACGTCAGCCCGGCTCAATTCTGCTTCTATTTCCTCAAAATTAGCTACCCGAAAATTACCCAACAAAGCAATATTTTCTGCTTTTGAGCGCGTGCGGTTTACAACCGTAATATCTGCGTTAATTTTCTGAGCCAGATTTCTACAAACATCTGTACCGATTTCTCCAACTCCTACTACCAGAATTTTGGGATCAACGGTAAGGGTATCAAGAAGCTCGACGGCCGCGTACGATACCGATGCAGCACCATCGCGAAAGGAAGTTTCCTGCGCTACCCGCTTGTTTGCAAAAAAGATAGTATGCATCAATCGGTGCAAAAATGGACCCGCCAAACTTAAATCCGCCGACCATTGATACGCATGCTTGATTTGATTCGGGATTTGCATATCACCCACTACCTGAGAGTGCAAACCAGTAGCTACTTCAAAGAGATGGCGAACCGAGCTATCCGCGGTAATATAGTGATCGAAATAAGAAGCGTAAAGTTCGGGAGTAAGGCCCTTCTCAATCAGCAGTAGTGATAATAGCTCTTCGTTTATGTCTTTGGGAGAAGTATAGTATATTTCGGTACGATTGCAGGTAGAAACTACCAAAACGTCCGAAATATCAAAGAAGTCTTTGATGCGCAGCATGAGCGCTTTGGCTTCTTCTTCATTGAGGGCAATACGCTCTCTGATATCCAGAGGAGCTGTTCTGTATGAAATACTTACTGACTTAAACTGATTGTACATTATTGTATTCGGGATTCAAAAGACAAATTTACACTACAATTCCCGCATTATAAAACGGTATGTCAAACGGATAAGTTTATTTAGAAGTCATATAAATTGAATTGAATAATTTCTGCTAAATTCACACTAAATGTATGGGATAATTATGACTTGGGTCATAATTACGGATGATCGCACAACGAAAGGTTTTCTACTTCCCTCAGCACTTTACTCTAACTTTTACGTTCTTACTATGCAAACCCATACGTGTGATTGTAATAGTTAACAATCATCAGCTGGTTTTCTCTATACATGAAGGACTTACCAACAACAAAGCAAAAAAAGAGCAGCTCCGGCCTGAGGCCGGTAGCGATGTTCAATAGCCTAAAATTACGACGTTCCATACTCGATTCATATGGTCAGAAGAATATCTATAAGTTCATAATCGGCTTAAATCTCTTTCTGATAAGCATCGGATCACTTTTTTATACTAATGACTTGGTGGTCAAGTTAGAAGAAAGAGAGCTTCGGCAGGTGAAACTGTTTGCCGAGTGGCTTCGGTACGCCATCAACAGCGATTATGACGAAGACCTTAACGGCATCATGGAAATGATCCGGGAGGCTAACAGTTTCTACGAGATCCCGGCTATCTATATTGATGAAAATAATATGCCGGCGGCTCATAATAACCTAGCTTTCCCGGAGAATGCAAGCCCCGAAACGAAGGAACAAATTATTCAGGAAAGCTTGGCCAACATGAAGCAAGAGCATACCCCTATCCCGGTTGAAATTGGCGTAGACAGGGTTGGTTATGTGTATTACAATAACTCCTTTTTGCTAACCCAACTGAGGTACTACCCGTATATACAACTATCAGGAATTTTTATCATTGGTTTCCTGGCTTACCTCGCGTTTAGTTCAGCCCGCAAAGCGGAGCAAAACCAGGTTTGGGTAGGATTAGCCAAAGAGACTGCTCATCAACTCGGCACACCACTTTCATCCCTGATGGCCTGGACGGAGTATTTTCGTTCTGATCCGGATATTGACCCTTCCATTGCGGACGAAATTGAGAAAGACGTTCAGCGTCTGGAAATGATTACCACCCGGTTCTCAAATATCGGTTCCGTTCCAACCCTAAAAGAGGAGAATATAGCGGAAGTAATCACCGGTTTTATTACCTACTTACAAAGGAGAGTTTCCTCCAAGGTGAAGTTTATTATTGATAATCAGCTCATCGACGGTCAGACGATATTACTGAACCGGAATCTATTCGAATGGGTAGTAGAGAACATCTGCAAGAACGCCGTAGACGCCATGGCGGGCATTGGCGAAATCAGGATATCGTTAATCCCAATTCTACATCAAAACGAGGTCATTATTGATATCCAAGACAATGGAAAAGGAATCAACAAAGCCAACCTCAGTAAAGTCTTCCGTCCTGGTTTCAGTACAAAGAAGCGTGGTTGGGGTTTAGGGCTAACCCTGGCTAAGAGAATTATTGAAAATTACCACGAGGGGAAACTTTTCGTTAAAAGTTCTGAGCCCGGCAAAGGCACCACCTTCCGTATTATCCTAAAAATTATCAGTACTCCGTAAAATATGTTACTGATCCAGCGGCACTGATATGGTATCAGTTTCAATTATATTGCTTACACGAAGCGCGCGGTCACGAACCCGAACTCTAAACTTAAGTACCGCACGTTGTGCGAAGCGTGAATAGAAGAAAATCTGCGAAAAATCAAGTTTTCCTTTAATTGGCCCTGGCTTTCCGTCTCTTTTAAGGACTGGGAAAAACAATTTGCCAGATACCGAAGAGGGAAGCTCGGTAAAGCCACCAGAACCATTTGATTTAAAAATCGTCAATTCGTAGTTTCCCCAATCCCGATAGATTGAATTGAGTAGCGTTGTATCACTTCTTTCATCCGGCGAAATACCCAGGTCACCATTTCCATCCTCGAAGTCAACGGTAATAACGACCGAATCCTTTCTAGCTGTTGGTCCTGAAAAAGGATCAGGAACCGTGAATTTGTCAATGCTGTTGAATTGGATATTGGGTGTATCGTCAAATCGTGGAGTATCTACGCAGCTGCTTAGTCCCAGAAAAGAAAGAATCCCAATAAAGAAAAGGTTACGCATGCTATATTTGAAGTTTTATATACGAAAGTAATAGGATTGGAACTAGTAAACAATGACGAATTAGCCGAATACCGGGGCACCTTGCATGACAAAATACTAAACGTTACGTCGACTAACTTTGAAGCCGTAGCCCTGGAAGTGTTCCGTTTTCAGGCCAGATACAACCCCTTGTATGCTGATTATATTAAACAGTTAAAAGTCCGGTATGACCGCCTTGAGCGGCTGGTAGAAGTCCCTTATCTCCCCATTCAATTCTTCAAGCACCATACCATAAGAACTGGTCAGCCGCCCACGTCGGCGATTCATTTTGAAAGTAGCGGCACTACCGGAGCCACTCCCAGTATCCATACACTCTACGATGCTCCTCTCTACCAAAACCTCAGTCAACGCATCTTTGAGCAGGTATACGGACCCTTGGATCAGTTCCATATACTAGCGCTATTACCTTCCTATCTTGAACGAAACAACTCGTCGCTTGTGTATATGGTCAGGCACTTTATTGAGCAAACCAAGTCGTCCTTTTCCGGCTTTTATCTTAACGACATCCTTGCTCTTACTCAAAAATTGCGGAAACTAAGCCAGCAGAATGATGGGCGTAAGGTATTGGTACTGGGCGTAACCTTTGCCTTACTTGATTGGGCAGAATCAAAAATTAATTTTTCTTTCCTAAAAAATATTCCTGGCCTTATTATCATGGAAACAGGTGGAATGAAAGGTCGGAGAAAGGAGATCCTGAGAGAAGAAGTACATAATATTCTTACAAAAAGCCTCCACGTACCCTACATTCACTCCGAATACGGCATGACTGAGCTACTGTCTCAGGGATACTCCAACGGCGAAGGGCTATTCAAACCGGGTGTAACGATGCAGATGTTTCTTCGAGACCCCAATGATCCTTTTGATATTCGTTCACATGGGCAAATGGATAGCACAGGAGGTATTAACGTGGTAGACCTGGCTAATCTCGATACGTGTAGTTTTATCGAAACTCAGGATTTGGGAAGGTATGGTAGCGAGCCTGATACTTTTTACGTCATGGGACGGTTTGACAACTCCGATATCAGAGGGTGTAATCTGATGACCTTCTAAATAGGAACGGGCTGAATCTGGATTCAGCCCGTTCCTATTTAGAAGCATAGGTAAATGATACTTACATTTGCCTGGCAAATATCTTAACATCACTTAGATTAATAATCTCCCCGCACAAGATGATCAATCGCTCGATCACGTTCCGAAGTTCTCGGACATTACCAGTCCAAGCGATACTTTTGAGGTACTCCATAGCATCCGGCTCGATCACTTTTACCGTGTTGCCGTACTCTTCGGCGATATCGTTTAAAAACTTTTGTGCTAGTAAAGGAATATCCTCACTACGCTCTGCCAGAGGTGGCACATGAATCAAAATAACGCTTAGTCGGTGAAATAGGTCTTCCCGGAAATTTCCATCCTGAATTTCTTTCCGCAAATCCTTGTTCGTTGCGGCAATTACCCGCACATTCACCTTGATCTCTTTTTCACCTCCCACCCGGGTGATTTTATTTTCTTGTAAGGCTCTGAGTACTTTAGCCTGAGCCGAAAGACTCATATCTCCAATTTCATCCAGAAATATTGTACCTCCGTTGGCTTGCTCAAACTTCCCGATACGCTGTTTGATGGCAGAGGTAAATGACCCTTTTTCATGCCCGAACAACTCACTTTCGATGAGTTCTCCCGGTATAGCGGCGCAATTCACCTCCACTAAAGGCATGTGCGCACGTGAGCTTTTTTCATGAATTTGCTTCGCTACGAGTTCTTTTCCTGATCCGTTTGGCCCAGTGATGAGTACTCTTGCTTCGGTAGGAGCGACCCTTTCAACTGATTCCTTCACCCGTAGGATAGGATCAGAGGTACCGACCATCTCATTGATTTTGTAGATTCGCTTCTTAAGCTGCGTGGTTTCGGAGATGAGCTTATATTTATCAATGGCATTTCGTACACTGACCAACAAGCGATTCAGGTCGGGCGGCTTAGCGATAAAATCATAAGCTCCACGCTTAGTAGCTTCTACTGCATTCTCTATATTACCAAAGGCCGTTACCATGATAAACTGAGTACCATATCCGGCCTCACTTGCCTTTAAAAGCACTTCAAGACCTAACATTTTAGGCATATAAATATCACAAAGAGCCACATGGTAACTCTCCGTCTTCATCATAGCCAGCCCTTCTTCACCATCCTTAGCTTCATCTACTTCATAACCTTCATATTCAAGGATATCGCGGAGAGCATCCCGAATACTTTTTTCATCATCTATGACGAGTACTTTGACCATACGATTTAAATAGTGTACGTGTTAACAGTTGAGGGTAAGGGGCAACAAAATTTAAAGAATAATCTATTATAAGAAAAAAACATGGTTATAGCACCATTTGTAAAATAAATCGTGGGTATTGACCATCTTTTCAAGATGGATCTCTCAAAAATATAAAACATTCAACATTTACCAATTTGGATTGGGACACTTTTATTCCCTGTGGTATTTTGGAAACGTCAAACACCCCTGTTAAGTCTTAATCTCGTCCGAACTCGATAAAGTTTAATTTCAATACTTGGTGAAGGCAAAAAAAGAAGGTGCTAGTTGCCTGCACCTTCTTCTAATAAGCCATGGATTATTCTCAACAACCCTCAGGACCGCATACCTCACCTTGCACTTCTACCAACATCTCATCGCGAACCGTAGAAAGAGCTTGGATAAAAACCTCAGAGGGTTGTGCACCTGATATCCCGTATTTGTTATTTACAACAAAAAACGGAACTCCACTTACTCCCATTCCCTGATAATGGCTGATTTCCTGTCTTACCGCGTAGCCAACAGAATCATCAGACATAATATTTTTGATTTTTTCTTCATCCCAACCAAAACCTGACAGCAGAGTAGTCAGTACAGCTACCTCTGAAAGGTCTTTACCTTCCGTGAAATACGCCTTGAAGAATATCTCTTCTGCTTCGGCTTTGACTCCCTCTTCACCAGCTACATGTAATAGCTTGTGCAGTGAGAATGTATTGATGGATTTAGAAATCATATCTAGTTGAAAATCAATTCCATCCTCTTTCCCCACATTCGTTAGATGATCAAACATCTGGCGAATCTTGCCTGGATCACCAAACTTTTTAATGAAATACTTTTCCCGGTCAACTCCTTCTTCCGGAATGGTTGGGTCTAATTGGAAAGGGTACCAATTAATCACTACGTCTTCCGAATTACCCATTTCAGCTAATGCCGATTCCAATCTTTTTTTTCCAACGTAACACCACGGACATACTACGTCAGATACTATATCAATTGTTATCTTTTTGTTTTGTAGATTCATTTCTCTCAAATACTAGTTCCAAAAAATTTAGAACAATAAAATAGCTAGTAAGATTCACAACGGAAACTGTCCGGGATGGTCACTTTCAGAAAGAATCAACTGTCTCCTTAACCTATCTTGCTATTTTATTTTGCAGAATCCGCTTTTTCCTAAAAAACACGGATTACATGCTAGTAATTGCATAAATCGAATGTATTTTTACATTCTGCATTGTAAAACCTTTATTACCTGTAACTAGTATGATGAATAGACGTAATGCTCTTGCCCGTGTGGCGTTATTGATGGGAGGAACGCTTACCGCGCCCACTATGATCGCCTTCTTGGATGGATGCAAGACTAGTAACGAAACCGCTAATGCGGCAAGCTTTGCCTTTTCACCGGACCAATTGGGCATGGTGTCAGAAATTGCCGAAATTATCATTCCTAAGACGGATACCCCCGGAGCAAAAGACGCCAAAGTAGGCGAATTTATCCAGCTCATGCTCAAAGACTGCTACTATCCAAAAGATCAGAAAAGCTTTATGAATGGCCTGGCTAAGCTGGAAGAAAAAGATTTCATGAAGGCTACCCCCGAAGAACAAACTTCTTTACTGACTACCGCTGAGACTAATGCAGGTACCGAGTCAAAGCGTATCGATGGTGAGCGTAAGAAAACAAAAGATGCTGGTCAAACTTTCGAAGAGCCTGGTGTACCTTTCTTCCGTCTCATGAAGGAACTTACCTTACTAGGCTACTTTACATCCGAGCAAGGAGCCCAGCAGGCCCTGGAATACGTGTCGGTTCCCGGCCGTTATGACGGATGTATCGACCTCAAACTAGGTCAGAAGGCATGGGCTATGTAATCAGTCCAATGCTCTTTTTCAGTCCAATGCTCTTTTACAGATACGTCACCCTGATTGGTACTAATTAAAAAAACATTATCATCTCTGAATCAATGAATTTAAATATAAAAGCTCAACAACAAGCTACCTATGACGCGATCGTTGTAGGGTCAGGAATAAGCGGCGGATGGGCAGCCAAAGAATTGACTGAAAAAGGTCTCAAAGTATTAATGCTTGAAAGAGGCCGTGACATAAAGCACGTAACGGGTTACGAAACAGCCATGAAAGGTCCCTGGGAATTTGAACACCGGGGTCGTATAAGTACGATGGCACGCGAAGAATACTGGGCCAACTTCAGAACAGGTTATACCGCAAATGAGCCAACCCGGTATTTATTTGAGAATGATAAAGAGAACCCCTACCTGGAAACCCGCCGGTTCGACTGGATTCGTGGCTACCACGTAGGCGGACGCTCGCTACTGTGGGGCCGCCAAAGCTACCGCTGGAATGAAACCGATTTTGAAGCAAACGTTAAGGAAGGGTTAGGTACAGATTGGCCTATTCGGTATAAAGATCTGGCTCCTTGGTACGAATATGTTGAGAAATTTGCCGGAATCAGCGGTTCAAAAGAGGGATTGGACGTATTGCCCGACAGCCATTTCCTCCCTCCTATGGAAATGAATTGTGTGGAGACGAAAGCAAAAGGCGA
>JBDNFP010000462.1:0-3987 GCA_041689775.1 Spirosomataceae bacterium | reverse complement strand
GCTTTCGTTGGTCGGCAAGCAAGTCTTTGATAACTTGCCATTGGGTGTCGGTCAGGTCTGTGGGATACATTGGTAGTTCTTTGTTTCCACAAAGCTACCGACTCTCATTTTGTCAAATTATGATTTCTAGACAGCCTCTAAAGGTAAAATAATATTCTATATTGGGAATATAAAACATAAAAATGCACTAAAAATAACTTATGTTTGTTGTGGTGCGACAAACATATTGTTCATCAGAACAGAACCTGACTTTGAATTTTATTATTTAATAATTGCCTGATTATCAAATAATAAAAGTAGCTTTATGATTAAAGTTTATTCGGAAAGATTGATTTCACCCGCCTGCGTGCACGCTTAAAAATTTATTCGAATAAAGTCTATTATCTGTAAAAAGAACTATTATCAGTGCAAATAAGGTAACAGCCATATGTAGTATATGGACTTATTATTCTTTTTTATCACTGCGCAGGATAGGTCATTGAATTTTCCTAATCTCAATACCAGAGAATCCACTAAAGTTGGCAAGAAAATCAAAAATAGTGTGTGTAAAATGTAAACAGGGCGTGTGGTATACATGCGCCCCTATTTTGTAGTTTACAAAAGACCTCTGCATTTGCCAAGATTTTTTATATCAGCCTTGATATTTAGTGATAGGCAAATGTCCCAAATAATACTTGGGTGATACTTTATAAAGTACTACCTAGGCTTCGCTCTGAAAACTGATTCCTGGCTATTCCAATAATGAAGAAATGAACGGTTGATTGTAGAAGCACATTCCGGTAGCTTTGTGTAAAGCGTTAGCTAAAGCCTCAAAAACGCGTGGATAAGCGAGTTCACCCATTCCGATGGGATCAATTTCATTTTCTACAAAACAAACCTCAATCTCTTTTGGAGCTTCGCTTATTCTGATCATGCTGTGGCGGTCTAAATTGTTCTTTTCGAATACTCCGTTTGTAAAAGTCGTTTCACCAAATAAAGCAGCCCCGATTCCGTCCACGATAGCCCCTCCACTCCTATTTCTTGCGGCATTACGATTCACCACAATAAACCTTGTTTACAACGGGGGTTGGCCTTCCTTCACTTCCAGGTCTAGTACGTTAGCTACGTACGAATTATGACAGAAATAGGCCGATACTCCGACGTTCCTTAATGTTTTAAGTTGCTCCCAATCTGATTTCTCAGGAACGAGTTTTAGTACCCCCGCGTACCGGTCGAGGTCATATTCGTTATTGTTACCCACCGGCTTTCCCTTCGCCCGTTTGAATAGTTCCAGTCGAAAGGCAACGAGATCCTTACCCGCCGCTACCTCATCCAGAAAAGACTGCTCTACGGCATCCATGAAGTTAGATCGAGGTGCCCGGAAGGATCCAATTGTAATGGTGGTATCAACGGACCAATCCTCGGCCAGGTAGTAATCTACCGCGCCGGCCGGGAAACGGTTGGCTGATAAAGGTGACTCAGGTGTATCCCGGCCCGAACATAAAATTCAATCTGATTATTATCTAAATCCAGTGCCACCCGGAAAGTAGCCGTATAGGGAGAACGATATATTTCTGGCGTCGTATCGTCTTCGCCACTATAAATAAGTTTAACGGGAAGCTTGGTGGCGGCGTCAGCTATTTTTCCATCCTCGGCCGACTTTCTACTTTTTTGTGGTACAGAACACAGGCTTCTGTACTTATCTCGGCTACGGCTGCCATTCCTGAGTGGCGGCTTCCATAAACATCTGACGGCCCACAGCACCGGAGGGCCCTAAACGAATAGCCTGACTTCCCCCGAGAAATTAACGGGTGAAATGCTTGGAATCAAGATCAGCCTGCTCAATGAGAGCGTCTTGCCAGTCTACATCCAACTCTTCCGCCACAATCATTGGCATAGAAGTCTTTATTTTTAAGCACCCTCCGAATTCGGCAACAGGATTTTCATAAAGTCGTTGAGCTCATTCCATCCGTCTTGCGGAATAATTCCTGCCAGAGTACCCGCTGTTGGAAGGTGAGTGGCCGTAAGAGCGTGTTAGAACGCTGCCTCGCACTTATCCCTAGTGAGAACACAAACTATTCTCCGAGAAAACTCCGAATATCGATCGAGAACAAGACCTGATAGGTAAGTGACCTAATCTGCTTTCTATTGTATACAGCCAACAGAATCGAAAAAAAGGTGGGGTAGTTCCCCGCCATCAACCTTTTAAATCGTCGGCATCAAACTTTACCGGTAGTAGGTTAGATATAGACTCGGAGGCAATTACACCTCCGTCGGGTTTCATCATCAGGAGTCGAGTTGGCGCCTTTTGGCGATGCTCGTATTCTAACAACGACTGTCGACAAGCACCACACGGCAAAACCGGTCGGTAGACGACCGCACCATGGACATCATTTGATAATTTGCCCGGCCGTGCAACCACAGCAATGGAATTTATTTGATGATCGGGGTAGTTTACCCCTACCCAATAGATCACAGATTGCTCGGCGCAAGAGCCCGATGGGAAGGCTGCATTTTCCTGATTTCCGGCGGAGGCGATGGTACCATCTTCCAGTAATACTGCTGCACCAACGTGAAAATTGGAGTATGGAGCATAGGATTTATGGGTTGCCTCACGGGCGGATTATACAAGCAGTTGCTCTTCCGCGCTAAGTTCCGCCTCATTGGCGTAGACGGTGAGGCTAATATTTAATTGAATTTGATTCACATGCAGGTATTTGGTGAAAGGTATAAACAAATGGAAATAGCTAACGCTACTTCCATTCATACTAGTATAGGGCCACTGCTAATTTCTCAGAAAACAGCAGCATAATACCTTCATTCACAAGTATTAACCTACAATAAAAGGCTATCTTATCATCGGAAAGAATCGTTTTAAGTCTTCCTCGGTCGGTCGGGCACCGTATTCACATACTTCAAAAGCCTCGGCATGCCGTACTTTTTCTGCATTGTCTTTACCGTACCATTTTTCCAGGGCGGTTCGTACATCCAAGGTGATCTTCACCGCCCGGGTTTCGCCCAGCCATTTCTCCCGGGCAGCGGCCCCGGTAGGAACCTGATCAAGGAAGCCTCCAATCCAGGGGAGCCACTCGTACACCTGCGATTGATGCGCATCCAGAGCGTGTACCTTCTGAGCATACACCGAACTGATATCAACCGCCACATCCGGACGGAAAGGGTTAGGCCGTTGAAAATTATCCTGGAAGTACATAAAAACCGGATTCTTGGTCAAACGAGGAGTTTCGGGAGCTACGTTGGGCACGGCTACCATGTAGGCAGCATCCTGCACCAGAATACCCGTGTACCGATGATCGGGGTGGTAGTCGTTAGGACGAGGGGAAATTACGACATCAGCGTTCCACTCCCTGATTTTCCGGATTAACTGTAAGCGCACTTGTAATGTCGGTAAAAGCTCCCCATCGTGGTTATCCAACACGTCATATTCAACCCCAAATCGCTTTCCGGCTTCCTTAGCTTCGGCTAGTCGACGTTTGGCCAGGGCACTTCCCTTCATGGTTTGGTGGCCGGCATCACCGTTAGTTACGGCCACAAATTTAACTGCATAACCCATTTTTGAAAGCATAGCTGCCGTGCCACCTCCTTTCAGATCGCAGTCATCCGGATGAGCGCCAATCATGATGATGCGTATAGCAGAAGAATTAGTTTGTGCCTGTATTTGTGGTACAGAAATCAGAAGCAGCAAAAAACCGAGCAAGTAGTTTCGAAAAGTAGCCATAGGTAGGTAGGTTAAGCTTAGTAGAGTATTGATCAAATTAGAAACTGGTAGTAATCAGAAAAGAATTTTAGGAGTACTCTTTACTTAGAGCCCCAATGGGAGTAATAAAAAAATAATGTTCACATCAGTACGGGTGTATTTCAGTTTTGGTTATTTGTCAAAAAAGGTGAGCTTTATGGTTTATTGACCCTACAATATCCTTTATCATGACCGAATCAGAGTTTCTATCCTTAGCTTTATCGAAATATGAATCCATCAAGTCTTTAAATGGT
>JBDNFP010000461.1:0-3374 GCA_041689775.1 Spirosomataceae bacterium | reverse complement strand
TTTAACAAGCGCAACGATGTACTGAGACACAAACTTTTTACGAGCTAAATTTTCTACGATTGGCACTCTTTTTAGAACTTTCGTAATTTCGTCGATTAGGCTCTGCTTCATGGGAAAAAAGGAGATTTGTTGTAGAGGAACGACAAAAACCCGATTTTCCCATTGAATCCTTTCATTTTAGTAGGGTACAGTAGCCGCATTGTTGTTACATTGGACTACTATCTTTGGATCACTACTAAAAAATACCCTAAACCATGATTCAGTTAATTGCTAATGCTACGCAACACTCCTCAAATGAAGCCATTCAGTATGGTGGCTCCGCATTCTCGTACCAGAAGCTATTAGCAGCCTCTCATAAGTTTGCCTCACTCCTCCTCAATTCTACTGCCGACTTACAGGAAGCAAGAGTCGCATTTATGGTGGGCCCTGGGTTCGATTACGTTATGGTGCAGTGGGCTATCTGGCGCTCCGGAGGTATTGCAGTACCCCTTTGCATCACCTATCCGCTGCCTTCCCTACAATACGTCATCGAGGATACGGCAGCAGAAATCGTAATAGCGAGTGAGGAGTACGCGGCTATTCTTGCTCCCCTGGCTGCCGAAAAAAGTTTCAGATATATTCTTTTGGGTCAGGAAGGCGAAATAGTACTGAAAAATATGCCGGAAATTTTGCTGGATCGCCGCGCTATGATTCTTTATACCAGCGGAACCACCAATCTGCCCAAGGGTGTTGTTACAACTCATGCTAACCTTAACGCGCAGATTTCTACCCTGGTGGAAGCCTGGCAGTGGTCCGAATCAGATCACATACTGTGTATACTTCCCCTGCATCACGTACACGGGACTGTCAATGTAGTATCCTGCTCACTCTGGTCAGGTGCTACCGTTGAATTTCTACCTTCATTTTCGGCCGAGGCGGTTTACGCTGCTTTCCTACAAGGGAATATCAATCTATTCATGGCGGTACCTACCATTTATTTTAAGTTGATAGCCCATTGGGAGGGTCTGCCGTCTGACGAGCAGAAGTTAATTTCAGAAACACTGGCGAATTTTAGGTTGATGGTTTCCGGCTCTGCTGCCTTACCGGTGAGCGTCATGGAAAAATGGAGACAAATCAGTGGACACACCTTGCTGGAACGCTACGGGATGACCGAAATCGGTATGGGTATCAGCAATCCATACGAAGATGAACGCAAACCCGGGCATATTGGTCAACCACTTCCAGGGGTAAAAGTAAGACTGGTAGATGAGCAAGATCAGGTATTAGCCGCCGGTAATCCGGGTGAAATCCAGATTAAAGGTCCCAGTGTTTTTAAAGAATATTGGAACAATCTGGAGGCTACCCAAAAAGCCTTTACGGACGATGGTTGGTTTAAAACGGGGGACATCGCCATTGTGGACCACGGTTATTACCGCATATTGGGCCGTGATTCTATTGATATCATCAAGTCAGGAGGGTATAAAATTTCTGCCCTGGAAATTGAAGAAATACTGCGAACCCATCCCTTGATCGATGATTGTGGTGTAGTCGGTATTCCGGATGAAGAGTGGGGAGAGTTAGTAGTAGCGGTGTTAACCGTCAATGATCCCGGGCCTGACCCAACCGAATTAAAAAACTGGCTTCGTGAAAAACTACCGGGTTATAAAACGCCCCGACACTACAAGATCTTAGCCGAGCTACC
Organism: Spirosomataceae bacterium; assembly: GCA_041689775.1. Taxonomy (GTDB): domain Bacteria; phylum Bacteroidota; class Bacteroidia; order Cytophagales; family Spirosomataceae; genus JBDNFP01. The sequence goes on along the minus strand of JBDNFP010000461.1, from coordinate 1,693 downwards.
CCGCAACGTCATGGGTAAGGTCACCAAAAACGATCTAAAAAAGCTATTTTGAGCTGGGTAGCTGTTGGGTGGTTAGGTGTCAGGTTTTTAGCTGTAAATAAAGTTTTTCATGATAGTATTGGGGCAAAGTTAGTTTTCATAGAACGCTCTATAAACAGCACTATAATCAATTGCTGTTCAATAAAATAAGAAGTATAAAGGCCGAGCAGAATTACACTAACAGCTAACCCCCTAACACCTAAAAACCTACCGAATGATTATTTACGGCGTTGCCCTTCTTGCCTTTTGTTACGTAGTCGGACAGCTCATGGGTGAATACTTGGGCCTCCTCATTGGAGTAAATGCCAATATGGGGGGCGTGGGTTTTGCCATGTTACTATTGGTACTTATCAACGATTGGCTCCATAAAAAAGGCTACCTCGATGCCATTACTGAAAACGGAATCCAATTTTGGAGTCAGATGTACATTCCGATCATAGTAGCGATGGCCGCGACCCAGAACGTTAAAGTGGCCGTTTCCAGTGGCTTCATCGCTCTGTTGGCGGGTATAGTGCCCGTCATTATCTGCATTGCAATAGTACCTCTTCTTTCTCGCCTCTCACGAAACTCCGCTTCCTAACGATATGGAAATTCTCACTAAGTTTCTTGATAAAAACGGACTGGTTTTCGCTTTTTTGATGGTAGGCCTCATCATGTATGGGTCCAGTGTACTATCGGTTAAGCTTACCAACAAGAAAATACCCGGCTCAGCCATTGCTATCCTGACCGGGCTACTACTAGCTTACCTGGGAGGCATTTATTCAGGAGGGCAAAAGGGCTTGGCCGATGTTCCTTTGTTTTCTGGCTTCGGGGTCATGGGGGGCTCCATGTTTCGTGATTTTGCGGTGGTTTCTACCGCCATGGGTGCCAGTGTACTGATCATGAAAAGTACCGGGTGGGTGGGGGCTCTCTCCCTTTTTTTAGGTATAGTGTTATCCTTCATCGGCGGCGCTGTGGTAGCGTTGCTGTGGGGCTATACCGATGCCGTGAGTCTAACTACCATCGGAGCCGGAGCCTGTACTTATATTGTTGGTCCTGTGACGGGGGCCGCCATCGGGGCTAGTTCTGACGTAATCACTTTAAGTATTGCCGCCGGGGTAGTCAAAACCGTCGTGGTTACCATTGGCACTCCTTTCATAGCCCGGACCATTGGGCTGGATAACCCACAAACAGCCATGATCTTCGGCGGACTGATGGGTACCACCAGTGGAGTCACGGCTGGCTTGGCCGCTACTGATCCTAAATTAGTACCCTACGGTGCCCTCACGGCTACTTTTTATACGGGGTTGGGGTGCTTACTGTGTCCTTCCGCTTTGTTTTTATTAATGCGGATGATATTTGAATAGATAGCTTCTCGTATGCCCTTATCCTGTGGTATGCCTCTTTTTAAAGGCTAGCGGGTTCTCGCCGGTAATTTTTTTAAAAATTCGATTGAAATAGGACAGACTTCCAAAGCCGCATTCGAAACATACTTCCGTCACGTTTTTATCCAATAACAGCAACCGTTGGGCCTGATTGATCCGGTAACGGTTTAGAAACTCCGTGAAAGTTTTTCTAGTGATTTTTTTAAAGTATCGGCAGAAACCTGCTTTCGTGAGGTTACTGAGGGCAGCTACTTCTTCGATTTCGATTTTCCGATGGTACTGCTCATCTA
>JBDNFP010000460.1:0-42677 GCA_041689775.1 Spirosomataceae bacterium | reverse complement strand
CGCAGCTCCTTACCGTCAAGAGTGAACCAGCGCTTGGCCTCCTCGCTGAGAACCAAGCCGAACCACTCGAAGAGCAGAACCGTGAAGGCCTCACTATTGACCTTGGCCAGCAAAAGAGGTAGTTGTGCCCGGGAGATTACGCTCTCTGGGAAGGTCTGAGTGGCTAAGCGCAAAGCCTCGAAATGGTTGGTCATGTGACGATGCAAACGGGAGAGTTTGCCGTCCCTACCACAACAAATGGCCAAGGTTAAACCTGTGAGTACGAACGCCATATCGTGTATCTTGCCTCGGTTATCCCGACCGTCCAGACCGGGTGTGTTTTGAAGCAATTGAAAAAAAGAGGTAGCTTTAGCTTGGCAAGGAGCAGTGGTCATGATTTTGTAGTCTGGTAACCACAAAGGTATGACTTACCTGCCATTGCCATTTTTTATAAGAAAGCCCTGACTTCTGGATGAGGTGGAAGAAGGAGGCAGTTGGGTAAACGTCTTACACCAAAACACCCAATCCGTAGTAGAATATCAACCACAAGTTGACAGGCAAGAAATGAGCACACGAATTGAGGATCGGTTGCGGTATTTTTTGTACCTGGGGATTGTAAAAATAAATGCCAAAAAGTGATCACTTTTTGGGGAAAGGGGCTATTGACTTTGATGAATATATGGTGGAGATTTGAATTAACCTTTTTTTCTTGGTCAGGGCCCGGCTGGGGTAAAAGGAAGGACTAATTCTTACAATTTAACTTTTTTTGAAAATGAACTTAAAAGACAAATTAGTAAAATCTAAAGCAGCATTGCTTACCGCTGCACTTTGTGGCACAATCACTGTTAGTGACGGTCTCTTTAATAAGGCTCAAGCTACTGGACAAGGTTGGAAGTCAAGCGAACAAACTTGCACATACATTGTTACAGTTACCTATGGTGGCGGTCCTGTGCCGTTTTCCATCTCACATCAAGAAACAAAAACTGGTACTAAAAGAGTTTGCACAGATGGGTGGGGTTTGTGTGCTTGGGGTAGCGCATGTAGTTAATCTTAGTTCAAATACTTCCTCAGAAACCCTGGGGGAGTATTAATTGAAAATATTTAGCAAAAAAATAAGAAAATGAAATATAAGATCTTTGCTATTCTCAGCATAATTTTAATGGCATCCTGTTCAGAAAAGAAGTCATATTCAGGTCGATTTGACGTGCCCATTGATGTAAGCAATATAAAAAAAATGATCGAAGGGGATAGTCCAGACTTACTTACAATAAAAATAGACTACACGAAAATATTGCCTTATAGTATTTTTCATAAATTCTCTTATATAAAGTTAGATACAAATCCAGATTATATTATTGGAGAAATTACCAACATTGTATTTTATCTTGATCGTATATATATTCTTGATCGAGGACAAACCCATAATCTATATGCGTTTGATTTACAAGGGAAATTTCTATCAAAAATAAGAGCGATAGGAGATGGTCCTTTAGAATTGAAATTAGGAAGAGATTTTGATATTTTGCATACAACTAATGAAATAGTGGTGTATGATGGTCCACATAATAAATTTATCTATTATGATTTACAATTAGAGCCATTAAGAGAGATCAAAGTGGGCATGTTTATTGATTTTTTTAGATTTCTTAATGATTCCACCAAATTGGTTGATGTAAGTACCTCGGAAAACTTCCATGAAGATTTAATTATGAATCATAATCTTATTTTCCTGAACAATAAGAATCAACCTATTATATTGGATAGTACAAATGCTAACAATTTTCGAAAAATAAATTTTCTTCCTAGGATCACTCTTCAAAAAAATAGTACTAATCGTATTACTTGGTCTCCTCCTTTCAAAAATGCAATTTATTCTATAAGTCATACTGGAAAAATCATAAAAGAAATTGAATTAAATTTGGGAAAAAAAGAAATTCCAAAAGAATACTATAATAAAGAATTTCATGAAATAAATAAATTTTCATTCGAAAGAACAAGATACCTTTATAAAGGTGATTATTCGGAAAACGAAACACATCGTTATTTGAATATTTATACATCACGAAATAGTAAACAAATAGCGGTTTTCGTAAATAAAGAAAGTAATACGTTTATTCAAGGCTTATTAAATGGAGAAGAAATAGATAGAAATACAATAACAGATCCATTTCTTTCAACACCTCTGGCTGGCACGGGAGCCAAATTTGTAAGTATATTAGAAGCCTCCCCTTTGGCAACGTCACAAAAAGATATTATTGCATTCTACCCAAAACTAAACCCTCAATTGAAGGAAATTATTCAACGCACCAAAAGCGGTGACAATCCAATCTTACAACTTTACTCAGTAGATTTCTGAATCCATGCCCCTCCCCCTCCAAACCTTCTGGACCACCCACGACCCGGCAGGAGGCTGGCTCAGCGAGGAGTTCCATGCCTATAGCTGGGCACTGAGCGCGCACAGCCTGGCTACGCACGCAGACGGAGCCGTGCTGCACACCACCGCGCGCGGAGCCGACTGGCTGCTGGGAGAACTGGACTTGCCCTACCGGGCCGTGCTACTATCTCAGGAAAGCTACGAACCCCCTCATGCCGAAGCCTAGGTCATGCGGAAGCTGCATACCTACGCACTGCAAACCGAAGCCTTCGTTCACCTTGATGGAGATGCCTACCTGTTTGCGCCCCTGCCGGTTTCGCTGACCGAGGCACCCCTGCTAGCTCAAAACCTGGAATACGACCACCCCTACTACCTGGATGCGGTACGTACCCTTGATTGGGTGGATACCCGAAGATCGCCGACGGGTTTCTGTACGTACCCCACTGGGCCCGACCCAAAGCCGGCAAGTCGGTATGGGCCGTCAATGCCGGATTGATTGGAGGACAAAATACCCAATTCTTCACGCAACTCTACGCTGAGGCTGAGGCGTTCCTGATTCAGAATGCCGCCCAGTTCCACCGACTGAACGGCCTTTCGCTCAATACCTACCTGGAACAGTACCTTTTCAAACAGCTAGCGGACTTTACCCATACCCCCATCGCCCCACTGATGCCCGACCCGGTGGGGTACCCGTATACCTACGGTCTCGATAAGTTTGCCATGCTACCGGAGGCCATCGGCTACCTGCACCTGATGAATTACAAGCAAAACCCAACCGTATGCGAACAATTGGCCCAGCGCCTGTGGCTGGAAGCACCGCAGCTGCACGAGCGCTGCCAGAAAGCCGCTCGCCGGGCCTCGCAGACCCGCATCTACTTTTCACAACATCCGCCGGATGGCTTCGCCAGAACCCGCGAAGCCCTTAGGGTACTATCCCTGCCAGAGACCGCCACGCTGAACTCGGAACAAGCGAGCCTGGATACGCTGGCTACTGAATCCGGAAACGACTGCCTGCTCGATGCGTACGAATACGAGAAAGCTAGAAAAGGGTTTGAAATGCAATTGGTCGGCCACACGACCCTGCTCGACCAATGGCAGGGCAACGCGGCTCGCGTGAATGCCCTACTGCTGTCTAGCCGCGCCAGTTACCAAGAGACCACCCTGGACTTTGGCCCCAACTGCATGCGCCACGGCTCATCGTGGAACTGGGCCGAAGCGGGTGAGTTCCGGGGGTTGTCGGAAGCAGGCAGCTTTGCGGAAAACCAGATGCTCGCTCCGGCTTATTACGAAACACTGTTCTACTATGCCCCTCACTTGCGGTGCGTTCGGGAGCAGCCGCTGGATGTGCTGTCTATTCTACTTCTGGATGAGGTGGAAGAAGGAGGCAGTTGGGTAAACGTCTTACACCAAACCACCCAATCCGTAGTAGAATATCAACCACAAGTTGACAGGCAAGAACTGAGCGCACGAATCGAGGATCGGTTGCGGTATTTTTTGTACCTAGGGATTGTAAAAATAAATGCCAAAACATGATCACTTTTTCGAAAAATGATCACTTTTTGGGGAAAGTGGCTATTGACTTTGATGAATATATGGTGGAGATTTGAATTAACCTTTTTTTCTTGGTCAGGGCCCGGCTGAGAAAGAAATATAATAACAATTCTCAGTATTAATCATTTTAAAACAAAAAAAATGGAATTCAAAAAAAAATCTTGCAAAATCCTTCATGATCGCCGCCGCTCTAGCAGGAGGATTGGGTGTTTCTAGCACTGTATATAATGAAGCACAAGCTTCTGGTGAGTGCTGGATTGGTGGTACACTTGGCGGCACAAGCAATATCATTTGGTGTAATGGAGCTGCGTCCAATTGCAGTTACAAGAAAAAATGTTGATTAATTTCTAAGCTATTTTATACAGGTAGTATATGAATATTTGTATACTACCTGTATATCTTCCATATACTTGTATGAAACATTTGATTACTATTATATTAATTTTTGTTCTTTTTTCATGTAATGAAAAAAAAGAAGAATCAATAGATAATAGCTCAATTTCCAAGGAGGGATCTTACATCTTACATGATAGCATTAAGCTTCATGATGAATCAAGATCTTTTAGCTATTTCAACATTGAAAAAATTGAAAAAGATACTTTATTGGCTTTTCAGTACCCAGTTCTTAATTTATCATTATTTAATAAGAAAGGAGATTTTATAAAAGAAATTTCCAGGCAGGGGATAGACATTGGACAATTTAGTGGTCAGTTTATTGAACCAAAATGGTTCAATAATAAGCTCTATGTACTTGAAGAAGGAGCAGCATTTGGAATATCTATTTTTTCTCAAAGCTTAAAATTTGAGAAATACATTAATTTAAATTCGTCCATTACCGATGGCTTTTTATATCCAAAAATTACTTCTTTTGCTATTGAGAAGGACAAAAACCAACACTACATGCTCTACGTTAGTATTGCAAGCGATAAGCACAACCCATATTTACCCATCTATTACGAAGAATCATTCAGTATAGCAAAAATTGAACTAAACGAAAACTATAACATACTAAAAACAGATTTCTATTTAAAATTTAACGAATTTTCCTCAGTTCAAAATGCCATTAAAAGTAATAAGCGCACATGGGTAAATGCAAATACTTTTTTCAACATCTATAAAGATTTCCTTTGTGTAAAGTACGCATTTGATGACAATATTTATTTGATCGATAAAATGTCTATGAAAAAAGTTAAACAGATCTCATTAGATCGTTCTTTTTTAAAAATGAAAGAAAAATTATATACAAATTTTTCTAACCCTGATATGACTCCCAAAGTATTGACCAAAGATAGATTGATGATAGAATTCGGAAATTCTGATTATCAGAATATTAAAATTGAAAATAATTTTGCTTACATTTTATCCTTTTTACCTATCCCAAAAGAAAAAATCGTGTCTAACCCGGGAGAAATACAGAAAATGAATATAAAACCGCTATTATTTAAAGTAGATCTTCAAAATGGAATCACAAAGTATTATATATTTCCTGAAAAATATAGTGCTTTTTCTTCCGATATAAGCAATAATTATCTTTACCTTATAAGTAATACAGATCGCATTGAAGATCCTTATCTCTATAAATTTTCGCTAAAATGAAGTATTTAAAAATAATCATAATTTTAACAGCTTTTCTATCAACATCTTTCATCGAGCAATTCAGAAGTAATGATACGTCGGATGCTATAATAAGACTTTTAAAAGAAACAAGTGTACCTGTTTCTAAAAAATATAAATATATTGTAGTAAACGAAGTAATGTCATGTCAAATGTGCATTGAATATACTAAAACCACTATTAATAAATTCGATAATAATACTATAATTTTGGTTTATCTCATAAGTTCAAATAAAAAAATAAATTGGGAAAACTCTATTTTTAAAAATAATGTTGTGAAGAAAAATTTTTTTGTTTCACATGATATGGATCTTTATACTAATCTTTCGAGGATTCTTAATGATATTAAAGGTCCATACCTTATAACACTAAAAGACGATAATAAAGTTGATATAATTGCTACGTTAAGTAAATAAAAATGTATCTGAAAGCTCAACTATTCGATTTATATCATAGTGGTACTTTAAAATCATTTCTCTCTTACAGGGCAACTCATTTTATGGCATTACTGGTGTTTTCACCATAGCCGTCAGGCTAAGGATTTACGCCTTTGTTGGTATTTTCACTAACAACTATTCCCCACACGGAAACCAATTTCAAAAAAATATAAGCATAGAATGCTGTTAAAGTCTAAAAATCAAAGTTGTTGAAGAAAAACAACGGCATCAAAAAGACTATGCAAATTGTGTAGATCTTTTTTTTACTTATCTTGCAGTCACATCAATCACAGGTCTTTCATCAGCAGTCAGCCTCCATGCGCCCCTACTCCTTACTTCTCCTGTGGCTGAGCCTATCTTGCCAATCAACGACAGTAACCAATGAAGATAGCATCGCAGAAGCAGATTCTGCCACTTCTTTTACCATTCCGGTGGTGGAGGTAGTGCCCCTGCAACGGCGAGCCTTTGCGAGGCAGGTCATCAGCAACGGGCAGGTGGTAGCCGGGCAGCAGGCGCAGCTATCGTTCAAGACACCCGGCGTCATCAGCCGGGTATACGTGCAAAACGGGGCCTTCGTAAAAGCCGGGCTGGTACTGGCATCGCTCTACAACGAAGAAGCCCGGCTCAATCTGCAGAAAGCCGAGCTGCAACTTGCCGAAAGCCGGGTCGAGATCAACGACCTGCTACTGACGCAGGGCGGCCGGCGTGGCGATAGTACCTCGGTGAAGCCCGAAATCTACGAATACATCCAGCTCAAAAGCGGCTACCTCCGGGCCCGCCTCGCGGTAGAAGAGGCCCGGCTATCCCTACAAAATACCTCCCTGAAAGCCCCCACCGATGGCGTGGTGGCCAACCTCAGCCTGAGCGCCCACAACCCTACCCCCACCAATGCCCCCTTCTGTACTCTCCTCAGCCGCTCCGACCTACGGGTGGTGTGTCCCATTCTGGAATCTGAACTCGGTAGCGTACAGGCCGGCCAAACGGCCCGGATCGAGCCCATTGGCCTGCCGGGGCGGGCCTACACGGCCCGGGTGCTGGTACTGAACCCAGTGGTGAGCAAAGAAGGCTTCGTAGAAGTCACGCTCCGCCTGCTCAACCCCGACGCCCGCCTGCTAACGGGTATGAACGTGCGCGTGATCCTGGAAAAAACTACGGCCAATCAGGTGGTAGTACCCAAAACCGCCGTGGTAGAGCGTAGCGGCCGGAAGGTGGTATTTACCTACGAGGAAGGGCTGGCCAAATGGCACTACGTAACCATCGGCCAGGAAAACAGCACGGAGATCAGTATATCGGAAGGGCTGGAAGGCAACGAGAAGGTGATTGTGTCGGGCAACCTGAACCTAGGGCACGATGCCAAAGTGGAGGTAAAGTAGCTGTTAGGTCGTTAGCTAATAGCTGTCAGCCGATAGCAATTAGCTCTATAAGCATCTCATTATTAGAACAATAAAAGGCAAAAATCCCATAAAACGGTTCTCAGGCAACAACAAATCTTCTAATAGCTAATGGCTAACAAACTAACGGCTAATAACCTAATAGCTAACAGCCTCTTTATTATAGTACTGCTGATAGGCCACTACGCTACGGCCCAGCGGCCGTTGGGCTTGCCTGAGGCTATTGAGCTGGCGCAGCGGCAGTCGCCGTACTACTACCGTGCCAAAAACACCTACGAGCGCAGCTACTGGCAGTACCAGAACTTTCAGGCGGGTTTTAAGCCGCAAATTCGGCTCAGCGCCACCATCCCTACTTTTTTCAGGGCCATTAACCCCATTACTCAGCCGGATGGCTCTATTTTATTTCGCCGGGTGACGCAGGCAAACAATAGCGTGGGGGTCAATCTGGTGCAAAATGTCGGGCTCACGGGAGGACGCTTTCTGTTGGGTACCAGTTTGCAGCGCACCGACAATTTCGGTGGTAATGAGAGCAGCTACTTCCTGTCCACGCCGGTGAGTTTTTCGTACCAGCAGGAGTCCCTGCTCTACAACGAACTACGGTGGCGGCGGCGGCTGGAACCCCTGTACTTCGAAACGGCTCAGAAAGGCTACGCCGAAGAGCTGGAAGAAGCCGCGCTGCAAGGGGTTACGCTGTTTTTGAATTCACTCGTAGCCCAGGTTACCGTAGACATAGCCACCACCAACCTGGCCAATGCCGACTCGCTATATGCCCTCACCAAGGAGCGTTTTGCCCTCGGTACCGTAGCCCAAAGCGACCTGCTGCAACTCGAATTGAATGTATTGAAAGCCCGAAACCAACAGAACACCGCCCGGCTGAACGCCGAGGCAACCCTCCGCAGCATGAAGCGGATACTGGGCGTAGAGATAAACGAAACCCTGCAGCTACTACCACCGCCCCTACCCCAACGCCTGCTGCCCGGCTACGAAACCGTGCTGGCCGAAGCCCGCGCCAACCGGCAAAGTATGCTGGAGTTCACCACCCGGAGACTGATGGCCGACCAGGAAATTGCCGAGGCCAAAGGAAAGAACGGTTTGCAGTTTGGGATGGTGGCGAATGTAGGTACGCAGCAAACCGCCCCCAACCTAGGTGGGGCCTACCGCAACCTGCAGAATCAGCAATATATCGGGGTGTCGCTCGATCTGCCGATTCAGGATTGGGGACTGAGAAAATCGCAGATCAGGCTGGCCGAAGCCAACCGCGAGCTGGTAGAGGTAAACGTAAAGCAGGACGAGCTGACCTTTGAACAGGATATATACTTACAGCTCATCCGGTTTCAGCAGCAGTACGATCAGGTAGTACTGACCCAGAAAGCCGATACCGTGGCGCAGCGGCGGCTGGAAATTACCAAAGAACGGTACCTGGTAGGCAAGCTCACCATCACTGATCTCAACCTGGCCCTGGAGGAAAACGTGCGGGCCAAGGAAGGGTATATCCAAAGCCTGAGTACCTACTGGCTGGCGTACTATACGCTGCGTCGGTTGACGCTGTACGATTTCGAGAAAAAGCAATCCATCCGTTACCTACCCTGATTCCGCGCCATGACTCGTTACCTTTTGGCCCGTCCGGTGGCTACATTAGTGATTGCTTTTACGCTGATGGCGCTGGGCATCGTCACGACCGGACTATTGCCGGTATCGCTCCTGCCCGACATTCCGGTACCGCAGCTCTCCGTGCAGGCAAACTACCCGGCGGCCAATGCCCGGCAGATCGAGCAGATCGTAGCCCTGCCCCTTCGCAATCAGCTCCTGCAATTGCACCACCTCGACGACCTGGAAGCCGTGTCACAAGACGGGCAGGTGACCGTAAAAGTACGCCTGGACTATGGTACTGATGTAGATCTGGCCTACCTAGAAGCCAACGAGAAAATCGACCTCCTGATGAATCAGCTCCCTCGCGACATGGAGCGGCCGCGCGTCATCAAGGCGGGGGCCGACGACCTACCCGTGTTCCAGCTTAACGTATGGGCCGCCGACGGCGACAGCGCCAACTTCATCGAGCTGAGTACGTTTTGTGATAACGTCATCAAAAAACGACTGGAACAACACCCCGACATTGCGCTGGTAGACCGCTCCGGTGCCGCCGAAGGCGAGTGGGTGATCAGGCCCGACCTGGCTCGTATGCGTACGGTGGGGCTCAGTACCGAGGACCTGAAAAGCGCCCTCCAAGACCGGGCCACGGATGCCGGAAGCCTGACCGTCCGCGACGGGCCGTATGAGTACAGCATTCAACTGTCGGGCGGGCTGCAATCCAGCGAGGATATCACCAATACCTACCTGCGGGTAGGCACGGAAACGCCCCGCCTCATGCGCCTGGGGGATTTTGCCACGGTATCGCTCCGGGAAAAAGAGCAGGCCGGTAGGCATACCTACAACGGACACCGGGCCCTGGCGCTGGCCATCATCAAACGCTCGGATGCGCAGGTGCTGGATCTGCAACAAGACCTCTACCAACAAGTGGAGCAGTTTGGGCGCGACTACCCCACGCTACGTTTTGAACTGAGCCAAGACCAAACTACCCTGCTGGCGCTATCCATTTCAAACCTGAAAGGCAGCCTGCTGACGGGGGCATTACTAACCTTGGTGATGGTATTTTTATTCATGAGTTCTCGCCGCGTACTTTTAATCGTCAGTTTGCTCATACCCATTTCTTTATCCATCACCATGCTGGCCTTTTCCCTACTGGGCTTATCCATCAACATCGTATCGTTGGCGGGGTTGGTGCTGGGCATTGGTGAAATCATTGATAGCGCCATCATCATCATAGAGAATATCGAACAACAGCGCGAGCGCGGACTATCGGTACCCGATGCCTGCGTCACGGGTACCAACGAAGTCATTTGGCCGCTTTTTACTTCTATCCTTACCAACTCCGCCGTTTTTCTACCGCTGCTATTTTTGAGTGGCATAGCGGGGGCACTCTTTTATGATCAGGCGTTATCGGTCACGCTGGCGCTGGGCATTTCGCTTTTTGCCTCCTATACCCTGGTACCCGTTTTGTATCACCGGCTGTATAGGCATCAAACTACCTACCGGCCTACCTCTACGTTTCTGATGAGGTCGGCGGACAGGCTCTACCATACCGTGTTCGATGCTGCCTTTCGATACCGTCGCAGCCTGATTTTTGGCTGTTTCCTTTTGTTGATTTTGGCCGTATGGATTGGCTACCTTATTCCCAAAAGCGGAATGCCTACCCTAAGCCGCACCGAACTGCAATGGAGTATCGACTGGAATGAACCTATTTCTCCGGCGGAGAATGAGCGTCGGATTAAGTCGTTGCTTACGTCAGTCAACCAAACTATACCCTCGGCCAATGCCTATGTCGGTGGGCAGCAATTCTTGCTGAACCCCCGTCTGAATCAGGCTCCTTCTGAGGCCGTAGTGGTGTGTAAGGTGAATACAAGCGACGATTACCAAGTGCTACTTACTACCCTGCAACACCTCACTGCCCGGCAATACCCGACAGCAACGAGTAGCTTTACGCCCGCCCAAAATGTATTTGAGCAGTTGTTCCAGACCGACGAGGCAGGCCTAATCGTGCGGATTTACGCTGAGAAATCGCAACAAAGTCCGGGACGAGAGCAAGTAACCCAAGCCACCGACTTGCTGCAAAAGGCGGGTTTTGAGGTAGCACCTCCACCAGTGCGCAACCGCATTCAACTCTCGCTTTCCGAAGAAAACCTCGCCCTGTATCAGGTTCCTCGGCAAGCCGTGTACGACCGTTTGTCTACCGCTTTTGGACAAAACGGAGTGAGTGCCATGCAGGGGCAACAACAGCAATGGCCCATCGTGCTCGGCCAGCAGGCCGCAACCGATCTGGATAGCGTGCTGACAAGTACATTCGTGGAAACAAGGGGAGGGAATTCCATTTCCCTGCGGTCGTTGGTTACCTACCGGTATACCGAGGACTTTGCCTCGCGCTACTTGGGAAAAGAAGGTGCCTACGTGGCCCTGGAACCACGTCGGGAAGGCAATAACTCCGGCAATCAGCCTTACCTGCTGGCCAAACAGGCGCTAGCCAAGGGAGCGGGCTTTACGTTCGATTTTTCGGGTAGCTTTTTCCGGAATCAGACCTACCTACTAGAGCTGGGATGGGTGATTTTGATCGCCGTAGCCATGCTATTTTTTATCCTGGCGGCGCAATTCGAATCACTTTTGCAACCGTTCATCGTGCTGCTCACCATCGTATTTGGTACTACGGGGGCACTGGGGCTACTGTACCTCACGGGGGGTAGCCTCAACATCATGTCGGGCGTTGGCATTGTGGTGCTCATCGGCTTGCTCGATAATGATTCTATTCTCAAAATTGACACTATCAACCGCGCCCGTAACACCCTATCCCTCATCGACAGCATCCGGGAGGGCGGTCAGCGACGGTTGCAATCGCAACTGATGACCTATTTTACCACGGTGTTAGGTTTACTACCCATTTTGTGGGCGAGGGGCCTGGGAGCTGAACTGCAAGAGCCCCTCGCCCTGACGGTACTGGGCGGTATGACGCTGGGAGTATTGATTTCCTGGACGTTTATTCCGCTGATGTACTGGGGGCTGTACCGGAAAAAGTAGTTTTTTTGGGTAGCTGCTAATCAACAGAGTGTAAATTCATTTTCTAACTTAAAGAAGGTACCGCCCCTCTGGGGCTCCGGGCAGTAAATCTATTACCTTTCTACTAGGCTATTCATTTTGCGAATAATTTTGATGCTAATGGGTTATTTTTCTTTCTTTTACGCTATCAGAATACTGCACGGAAGCAACAAATAGTCACGATATTTTCAGAAACCCATTTTCATTAAGAAAAATGGGTTTCCTGGTAAAACCCTCCAACTGTCGTCTTCATGAAACAAAGTATCTTCAAAGTTCGATCGCATGAAAAATTTATCCGGCCTCACATTCATCTGTTTACTATTGATCACGGGCTGCCAGCAGAGCACGCCATCCAAAAGCACCCCTGAACCCGGCACCCTCCTCTTCCAATCGGGCTTTGAAGACAATGTTCGCATCATTCCCCGTAGCGGCGGCGACGAAGATCTAACCGGATTGGATCAAACTCTATCCAAACCCAATGACTGGGTAGCCGATCTCGACAACCACCCGCTAATCGGAAATTTTAATATTCAGTATCAGGGCGGCGATACCACGCAGCGCTACGCCCGGATTATACCCGAGCCGGGAAATCCCGCCAACAAAGTTTTAAAATTCTGGCTCGACGGCCCCAACGTGGATAACTCCAAGGGGCGTATTCAGGCCAACTTATACGGTAACAAAGGCATGAAGGAGTTTACGCAATCGGTCAGGATGTTTTTGCCGGACGATTTCAATACCGTTAAAACATACCCGAAAAGCATTCACTGGCTCACCATTGCGGAGTTCTGGAACAACATTACGTGGAGTCAGCAGGTACCCTACCGCTTCCGGATTACGCTGGGTATGGGCAAACCCACCGCTCAGGCAAGCGACCTGTATTTTATCCTGGATGCGCAGGATTGCGAACTATTTCAGGATGGTAGCCAGAAGTACACTACCCTTTGGGCCGAAACAAACCCGGCCGTGAAAGTACCCATCGGGCGGTGGTTTACGATGACGTACTACTACAAGGAAGGCAATGCCACCACGGGCCGGTTTTACATGACCATTACACCCGAGGGCGAAAAGGAGCAAGTGGTGTTTGACCTAACCCGCCTGACCCATAACTCGCAGGATCCCAGCCCCGATGGAGTCACGGATTTTAACCCCATGAAGCTATATACATCCAAAGATCTGATTTCCTTCATGAAGAATAAAGGCAAAACCTTGCAGATTTATTGGGATGATGTAAAGTTTTGGGTCGATGAGGAGCAGTGAATACGTACGGAACCCTACTCTCCCACCCTTTTTTTGATAAAAAATACCCTCCGAAGTAGGGTTTAACAAAATATGTGTCCTAATTTTAGAGCGAAAAATTTTCCTAACGCTTTTATACTAAATAGATCATGAAAATAACCGTCGTAGGCGCCGGAGCCGTTGGGGCTACTACCGCCGACAACATCATCCGCCGTGAGTTGGCCGAAGAAGTAGTTTTGCTGGATATTAAAGAAGGAGTGGCCGAAGGTAAGTCGCTCGATATGTACCAAACCGCCGCGTTGCTAGGCTTCAACACCAAGCCAGTAGGCTCAACCAACGATTACGAAAAAACCAAAGGATCGGACGTCGTCGTGATTACCTCCGGTATTCCGCGCAAGCCCGGCATGACCCGCGAGGAGCTAATCGGCATCAACGCCGGTATCGTAAAGTCGGTTACGGAGAACCTCCTGAAATATTCGCCCAAGGCTATCATCGTGGTGGTTTCCAACCCCATGGATACCATGACTTACCTGGCGTTACGTGAGTCGGGTATTCCTAAGAAGCGGATTATCGGTATGGGAGGCGCACTGGACAGCGCTCGTTTCAAGACCTACCTGGCTCTGGAAATGAACGTATCGCCCAACGACATCCATGGTATGGTGATCGGTGGCCACGGTGACACCACGATGATTCCTTTGACTCGTTTAGCTACCTACAATGGTATTCCGGTAAGCCGTTTCATCGCCTCCGACAAGCTGGAAAAAGTAGCCGCCGATACGATGGTGGGCGGTGCTACCCTCACCAAACTCATTGGTACGTCGGCCTGGTATGCACCGGGTGCGGCTACGGCCATGATCGTAGAAAGCATCGTGCGTAACCAAAAGCGGATTGTACCTTGTAGCGTGATGCTCAACGGTGAGTACGGCCAAAAAGATGTTTGTATGGGTGTGCCCGTAGTGATTGGTAAAGGTGGTTGGGAGAAGATCATCAACCTGCGCCTGAGCGACGCCGAGAAGGCAGCCTTCGCGAAGTCGGCTGAGGCTGTACGCGCTATGAACGCAGCACTAGACGCTTAATAAGCTCATAAAAAACTAAAAACGGGTACTGCACCATTGGGTTGCGGTACCCATTTTTTATTGGCCACCAAGGGAAAATTCAGGTAAACAAAGAGTGCCCTCAAATTCCCAGCTCCATCTGAACCATCGCTTGTAAACGATTTTTGTAGGAGGTGCCCGATGTCGATCCGTCTGAATACAGGCGATCATCTAACCCTAGGTAGCTTTGCAGCTTGATACGGTGGCCATTAAAATACCGCGTATAGCCCACCGCTTTGGTATGATACTCAGGTTGAAAATCCCGCAGCGAAGCTACCGGCCTAGCCGTGGTATACCGCACAATGACCTCACTTTTGCGCCCGAGCATCCGGCTGGCCTGCAGGTTGAGCGCCCGTCCTTGCTGAACACTTATGAGCGTTGATAGACTAGTGACCTCGCTGCTGGCCGTGGTTAGCGAGCGGTCGAAATACTCTCCCAACAGCGCCCATCCGTTGTATTTAAACATCATGTCGGCAATAAAAGTCTGCATATCGACCGGTTCTGGTAGGGTTTTACCCAACTGTCCTCC
Source organism: Spirosomataceae bacterium (assembly GCA_041689775.1). Taxonomy (GTDB): domain Bacteria; phylum Bacteroidota; class Bacteroidia; order Cytophagales; family Spirosomataceae; genus JBDNFP01. The sequence goes on along the minus strand of JBDNFP010000460.1, from coordinate 27,831 downwards.
GGTCCGGGCCGCTTTTTGGTTGAAGCTATACGTAGCCGCCACAGACAGCTTGGGGGTAGGCTCAAACTCCAAATCTCCCTCACTGTAATCCCCCGAGTTTTTAAAATCTCCTAAGGGCAGAAACTCTACGCGTCCGGTGTAGGCGAGACCGTTGTTGGAAGGTAGCGCATTACGGCCGTCCCCGGTACTAATGGCGGTTTTCAATTGCAGCTGAGCGGTATTGAGAGGAATAGTTTTGTAGGCAAACACCCCAAAATCGCGATCAATGGTAAAGAGCTGATTGGCCACGGAGCGATCGGGCATCTGGATATTACCGGAAGAAATAACCCGCTGCCGGTTTCCGGGTAGTTTACCCTGACCAAACCCAACATAAAAATTAGGCGAAAAACGGTAATAGATCATAGCGTCGCGTATCGTCTGAGCGATCACATCTTCTACCAAATCCTGATCAGCCCGCGAGAAGGATAACTGAATGTAATAGGAAAGCTTTGGTGAAAGCAAAAAGCCATCGAGTCGTAGACGAAGCCGCCGGACACGGGCTTCAACAATCGGGTCTGCTGAGCCATCCAATTGAGTAAAATACGCCATCCGGTTTTGCATCCTGAACCGTAGATTCAGCGAAAAAACCGAGTCTTTCCGAAAACTAACCCCATTCCGAATGTGTAGCAAGGGGGCCTCATCGGTTTCGTTTTGGCCGATGACGGAAGTAGTAATCAAACAAAACAGTCCGATAAAAAAGAAGGCATTCCCCGCTATATTAGAAGCAGGAAACGAGTAAGGTCTAATTTTGGAAAACAGCATGAAGGTATAGAGGTGTCAGGTACTTAGGTAGACAAAGCTACTACCTGAGTCTTTTATACCCCGCAACCGAACGATTTTTGCACCCTATATAACCTAAAAAAGCGCCGAGGAATATCCCCAGCGCTTTTTACATTACTAAACTTCTAATCGAATATCGTTAAATGGAGATCTGGTACTGCATAATCAAGGCACCCCGTCGCCCATTGGTGGTAAGCATATTGGTGGTAGTAGCGGCTTTGTAAATGGGCCGGTTTTCGTAGTTGAGGCTCAGCTTAGCGGTATGCCCTTTCATGAGCCAGTTCATGCCTACATTTAGTAAATTCATGTCTTTCTCCAAGCGGTCGTAGGCAGCATGCTGCACCGAGACATAGGGCTGCAACGTACCCTGACCGAGCAGATTATCGAGTAGTTTATAACCCAACTGGGCGTATACAACCGAGCCAGTACCAAACATCGGGTAGGCGTTCCCTTGGGTGCCCTCAACGCCCGGTAAAGGTTGGGTAGTGCCCGTAGCCGGATTCATCAGGCCATTGTAGCGCAGGTACCCTTTACCGTAATCCGTGCTAAAATAACCCAGATAGGAGGATATCGCCGTACCCTTTTCTTTATTAATGGGCATATCCAGGTAGGCTGCTACCGACCATAAAGCCATAGCATTGTACACTGTATCGGCGCCGCTCTTTTGCCAAGTAGCGTTTTTCTGCGAAATAAGTCCGACTTCCAGATTCAACACTTTGCGTTTCCCCAGATAGGTGCCGGTCATGTAGCCGGGGGTAGTGTTATCTTCGGTATCAAAAATATTGTAAATTAGCATTCCCTGAAACTGCTTCTTGTGACGACGCTGCGCAAACACCGAGTTGGCACCCAAGGCCGGGGGAGTACCTCCAAATGTTTCGATCGGGAAAGGATCACTTATATCCACCCGGTAGTTGACTCTACCCACCTGTCCACGGCTATAAAAACTTAGCTTCCGGCTAAACTGATCGTTCTGGTCAACTGTCGCCTGCGCAAAAACGGGTACATCCATGGTCATGATGGTACCGATACTAGGCTGCGAAAACCGGGATAAGCCACCCACAATGGTGAGCCCACCGCCAAAGCGAACGAATACGCTACCCTTCCGGTATACTTCGTACTCACCCAGGGCGTCGTGAAAAAACGCTGCGATCTTACGATTGCTAGGGGTACCATTGGTATTATACGCTGGAAAGCCATTGTTCTTGTTAAAGTTATTCATCCCGAATTGGGTATAAATAAATACCCGGTCAGTAATCTGCCCAAACATCTGAATACGCGTTCGGCGAAGTCCGATATCAAAGGTCTGCGGAGCCGGATCACCCAACCCGGTAGTACCAGGGTTACTAGTATTAAGACGCAGCCACGTTTGATTCAAAAAGGTGGCTTTGAAATAGTGGGTGCCCGATTCATTTAAATTATACCGCAGGTCATTACGGGTATTGGGATCTTCTTTCTTCTTTTCCTGAGCAAGGGCCGGAAAGGCCATTACACCTACTATCCAAAGAAATTTTCTCATGGTATCAATTTACGAATACCGCCCAATGACTTTGACGGTTCAAATCACGCACCGCCTTATTAATGGTCGGTTAAATTCAGATTAAAATATCCTTAAAAGATATTTTTAGAAATATATAACCGCAGAATACGCTGGGTTTTTACGCAAAGTACGCAGAGAAATCTTAGCGTTCTCTGCGTACTCTGCGGTTAAAAACTAAGACTCAATTCAACTCCCACCCACAAATCGGCTCCAACCAGTCCTGACCGGGATCAATCGGTGAGCCATCGGGAGCATTATTGAGCTTGGTAGCCGCCAAGCCTTCCATATCTCCTTTTTCGAATAGCTCAATTCGTTTCAGGGTAAAAAAGTAGTGAGCGCGGTGCTGCTCGTCTACACTGTACTGCTTCTGATCGATATAGCTTTTTAAATCACTCAGCTTAAACATGGCCATCGAACGAGCCGCCGGGGAGGCGTCTTCTGAGGAAGCCAGTTCGATGAGTTGCTGCACGATCATGCCTTCGGTTTGGCGACGAATGGCCGCCTGATAGCTCTCGCGATTGATCGTTTTGTTTTTCCAAGTATCGTCAATGATCGCATCAATCACTTCGCCCAAGCCGGGCAGGGAGGTATCCAACGCCCGTTGTGCTTCCAAGCGGCTGGCGCGCTGCGGATGCAGCACAAAGCCCAATGTCAAAGCAGTAGCGGCTTCGGCCGGAGCCAACGGATCAAAGGTAAGACCGGTACGACCCGAGAATAGCTCGCGCGGATTACCATCGTAACCAAACGGCCGGGGAGGTAAAAGCGCAATAATAGAACGGGGCAAGGCCAATACATCGGGCCGCATCGCCGCAAGTACCGACCGTAGGGCTCGGCGTTGCTCACCACCATCCACGGGTGCCACGGCTATCTGCCCGTCTCCCCGTACCGCGTAGGTATAGTCGAGCCCGCCTACCACTTTGGCGGCCGCTTCTACCTGATAGCGATGAAACAAATACATGGGCACTAGTACCTCTTGCAAGGTAGCAATGGGCATTCCTACCGGAATTTTGCTGGCCGAGAATTGGCTCAGTGCGATCTTACGTACTTTCAGTACCCGATCCAGTTCGTCCACGGCATTTTTACCGCCATCCCACAGGTGGGTTTTGGAGTGCGAGCTACCGGCGGGCCGGGCATCCTGATCGGTCAGAAAAGCCTGTCCAGTTTTGAGATATTCGGCAATAATTTTGGTCAGAGAATCTTTTTCATTGGCTCCTTCCGGATATTCCCGGTACGCGTAGTTAATCGCGATTTTGTCCCACTCGCCGATTCCAACGGCATAGGCATCAGACAAATTGAGCGTGGTATCGTTCTTAATTTCTGCGTGCGGATGCGGGTAGTCCATCACCGAAGCCCGGTTGATGGTGCTGGCGATGTAGTTGTGGGGTAAACCCAGCGTATGCCCTACTTCGTGGGCCGCTAACTGCCGTAAACGCGCCAAAGAAAGCTGCATCATCTCATCCGAAACGGGTTTACCTTCTTCGTACTTGGCAACCAATCCCTGCGCAATCAGGAAGTCCTGACGTACCCGCAGCGAACCCAGCGTTACTTTACCTTTCAGAATCTCACCCGTGCGGGGGTCAGAGACACTGCCGCCGTACGACCACCCCCGGGTGGAGCGGTGTACCCACTGAATCAAATTGTACCGGATGTCCATCGGATCGGCATCGGGTGGTAACAGTTTTACCTGAAAAGCGTTGATATAACCCGCCGCTTCAAACGCTTGATTCCACCAGGCGGCTCCTTCCATCAAAGCAGAGCGGATGGGCTCGGGAGCACCGGGATCCATGTAGTAGATAATGGGCTCCACCGCCTCGCTCATCACCGCAGTCGTATCTTTCTTTTGCAGGCGATGCCGCAAAATATAACGTTTGATAATGGGATCACTCACCGGCGAGGCATAGTCGAAAAACTCAATGCCACTTACTCCGGCGCGTGGGTCGAAGCTACGGGTCTGATAGTTGGTATCGGGAAGCTCCACAAACGAGTGATGTTGGTGCATGGTTACGGCGGAGGCCGTGGGCACTACCGAGCGCAGGTATCCACCGGGGTTATCGCCGGTAAGAGTAATGATGGTTTCGAATTCGGTATTGCTGGGGAAGTTTTTTGTACGATCCAAGTACATAGCCGACCGGGATGCATCCAACCGGAAAGTACCTTGATGGGTACGACTGATACCCTGTACCGCTCCTACGGCATCCTGCATCAGGAAAGGAGTAAGGTCAACCAATATTTTCCCATCGCTTTCGGCGGCTACCTCAAATCCCCAGTGAATCGAACGGGCAAAGGATTCCTCCACCGCTTTCTTTTCCAGAGGGTCGTTACTCAGGGCACGGTACATGTAATTGGGCTCTACCATCAATATCTTCGGACCGCTCCGCTGAAATTTCACAATATGCTCCGCGCCCAAACGGCCCCGATCCAGACCGATATCGTTGGAGCCGACGCCCTGCGCCAACGTGGGGTAGTAGAGTAGTTCAGTATCGAGACGGCTGATTTCGAGCCAGATTTTTCCTTTTTTGGCATCCCAGTAAAAAGGCATAAAGCCCTCTTGCTTTTCCATATCCTTCGTAAACATATCGATGGCAGGCGTTTGGGCAAAGGAGTGCAAGCACGTCAAGAAAACGGCTAGTAGAGTGTAGGAGTATTTTCGCATAAAGAGTGAGTTGGGCTGGGTTAAAGGGTTGAATATAGGGCAAAATGCGGAAAGTCACCAATGATCTAGTGAAGTACAATCGCTGTTTATGATTTTTATAGTAGAAAATAGTGAGATTGTGAAATGAAGAGATGTCCCTATTCGAAGAGAAAATGTCCGTCTTTACCTACCTAACCCTAAAGATCAATTTTCTGTATGACAATCCTCATGATTTATCTTGTATCGATCCAGTACTTTTAGATTACTTCTTCACAATTCTAAATTATAACTTTTCTATGAAACGCCGCGAAGTAGTTTCCCATATCATGACCGTATCACCCCAAGACGACCTGAGGGAGGTAGTAGGCCTGATCAACCAGAAAAAAATCCGGCACGTACCAGTTGTCGAGAATGGCCACGTAGTAGGTATGATCAGCCGCACCGACATCAGCCGACTTACTTTCAGCTCTCTTTTTGAAGGATAAGAAGAAGCGGATGAAGCTATTCTGACCATGCTCACTATCTCTAAGGTAATGACGCACAAACCACGGGTTATTCAGGCAACACAAACGATCCGGAACGTAACCGAAATTTTTGCTAAAGAAGAGTTTCATGCCCTTCCGGTAGTCAATGAGGATGGCAAAATAGCCGGTATCGTCACTACTACCGATTTGATTAGGTACATGCTCGACCAGTACTAGCACTTTACATACACTCTACACACACATCTACGCTTCATTATCAACTCATCCACCCATGGACCGCTACCTGCGAAAGGGTAGCACCACATCAAACAATCCCTCCTCTGACGGGTTACGAATACATTCAAGTATTTCGTAGCCCGTTCTTTATAGTATGCCCAAACAAAAAATAGTCCTTTTTTGGCACCGCCGCGACTTGCGGCTTCACGATAATGCTGGCCTGTACCACGCGCTGCGATCAGGAACGCCAGTGCTTCCACTCTTTATTTTTGACCGCGCTATTCTTGACAAACTCGAAGATAAGCAGGATCGCCGGGTGGAGTTTATTCATCAGGCACTAGGAGATATGCAGAAACAAATGACTTCCATGGGGGCTTCCTTACTCGTCAAGTGTGGGTTTCCAGCCGAAATATGGGAAGAACTAACCAATACCTACACCGTTCAAGCGGTCTATACCAATCAGGATTACGAGCCCTATGCCCGGGAGCGTGACGCCGAAATTGCCGGACTATTGAAGGAAAAAGGGATTAATTTTCATACGTACAAAGATCAGGTCATCTTTGAAAAAGAGGAAATCCTATCGGGGCAGGGTACTCCCTACACCGTTTTTACCCCGTACAGCCGCAAGTGGAAGGAGAAACTACATAATTCTGAGAAAGCAGGCCACTACGTGAAACCCTACCCTACCGAAGACTACTCTGGAAATTTCTATTCCACATCTCCACTACCCATACCAACGCTGGGAGAAATAGGTTTTGAACCCGCAGGGGAAGAATTCCCCGGCAAAAAGGTACGTGACGAGCTGCTGGTAAAATACGCCGATACCCGCGACTACCCCGCCGTACCGGGTACCTCCCGTTTGAGTGTTCATCTACGCTTTGGTACCGTCAGCGTAAGGAAACTGGCGAAGCAAGGACTCAACCACAGCGACACCTGGCTCAACGAACTGATCTGGCGGGACTTCTACCATCAGATACTCTGGAACTTCCCCCACGTGGGGAACAACAAAGCTTTCCGACCCGAATATGATCGTATTCAGTGGCGGAATAATGAGGCCGAGTTTAAAAAATGGTGTGAGGGTACTACCGGCTATCCCATGGTGGACGCCGGCATGCGGGAGCTAAACGCCACGGGCTTTATGCACAACCGGGTGCGCATGGTCACCGCCAGCTTTCTGGTGAAACACCTCCTGATCGACTGGCGCTGGGGAGAGGCCTATTTTGCAAAAAAACTACTGGATTTTGACTTAGCCGCTAACAACGGTGGGTGGCAATGGGCCGCCGGTTCGGGTACGGATGCTGCTCCTTACTTCCGGATTTTTAATCCTACCTCCCAGGCCAAGAAGTTTGACCCTCAGCTTACCTACCTTAAAAAATGGATACCAGAACTTAACAGTCTGGACTACCCTACCCCCATCGTGGATCATAAAATGGCCCGAGAACGCTGCTTGAGTACTTACAAAGAAGCCCTCGCAAAAGAATAGGACACGTTAGGAACTTTGGGAATTGACGCAGGGGGTGATAACTTCGTGGTATAGCACCTACCACCGGCCATCCGGTCTACTGGACGGCGGATACAAGACCTCCCCTTCTCTGTAACATGCCTAAAGCCTACGATGAATCAACTAAGTAATGACTAACCACTTTTACAGAAACCTTTTCCTTACCATCATCATTCTGCTCGGCGTACAAAGTATTGCCTGGGCGAATGCCCGATTAAAGGGAGTAGTGGTAGATGAATGGACCGAGCAACCACTAGCGGGAGTTTCGGTGTTGCTCATGGATAGCAATAAGGGCACTACCACCAACGACAAAGGCGAATATTCTTTTGAGCTACCCTTGGGTACTTATACCGTCAGATTTAGTCACGTGGGGCATTACAACGTCACTAGAGATATTGAGCTTATTGACGACTTTACGTTAAATATTAGTGTGAGGCCCGTGGTGAAAGACCTCGACGAGCTACGGGTAAGCGGACGGCGCGACGACGCAAACGTTCAAGGCAGCGAAATGAGCGTTGTAAGGCTTAATATAGCTGCTCTCAAAAAAATTCCGGTCGTTTTTGGTGAAGTGGATATTATCCGGGGTTTGATGCTTCAACCCGGTATCAATAGCGTGGGTGAAGGGGCCGGTGGTTTCAACGTAAGAGGAGGAAGAGTTGATCAAAATCTGGTATTACTGGATGGGGCTCCACTGTTTAGTACCTCCCATTTACTGGGTTTTTTTTCGAACCTGAATCCGGATGTTACCCAAGACGCCACGCTCTATAAAGGAAACATACCCGCCCGCTACGGGGGACGCCTCTCCTCAGCCCTGGTACTGAACAGCAAAACCGGTAATAGCGACCATTGGAATATACAAGGCGGTGTGGGCACGATCAGTAGCCGGTTGGTGGTTGACGGCCCGCTTGTTGGTCGAAAACTTACGCTCATGGCTGGGGCGAGGGTAGCCTATCCCGGAGTAATCATTGGCCTGCTCCCTGATTTATTCGAGGGAAACAAAGCCAACTTTAACGACCTTAACGGTAAGCTTACTTTTCAGCCCAATGAGAAGCATAAGGTGTCACTATCAGGCTACCACAGCTACGATCGGTTCAAGTTCCCCGCCGATACGCTGTATGGTTGGCAAACCGGCACCGCAACCCTGCGGTGGAATGCCTTTCTGAGCAAAAAACTTTCTACCGAGGTAACCGCTTTACAAAGCAATTATACCTTTCAGGTTGACAGCCCGAAAGAGTTTTATGATTTTAACCTGACCTCCCGCATCCGGCAACGGGAAGTCAACGTCGGGCTCATTTTCGCTCCCACCCCCAAGCACAAACTGGAAGTAGGCGGTGGCTATATTCACTACCGCATTAGTCCGGGAAAACTAACTCCTATTTCCACCGGATCGAGTATCAGTCCGCTGGAAATCGAAACCGAGCTGGGTAGCGAACTGAGCGCTCATATTCAGGAAGAATGGATTATTAACCAAACCCTCACACTAACCGCCGGCCTGCGCTACGTGCAGTTCCGTACCTTAGGGCCCTACACCCGTTACAACTACGAGCCCGGGGTACCCAGCAGTCCTGAAACCCTGATTGATTCCACACTATTTGCACCCGGTTCCACCGTGCAGCAGTACGGAGGCTGGGAGCCACGCCTCGCGCTCAAAATAGGGCTGGGCAATCGGCAATCACTTAAAATGAGCTACAATCGATCCCGGCAGTTTTTGCACCTGATATCCAATACCACGGCCATGTCACCGGTTGATTTCTGGAAACTGAGTGATCCTTTCATCCCTCCCCAACTGTCTGATCAATACGCCGTGGGCTTGTTCAGAAACTGGGATGACAACAGTATTGAGACTTCGGTGGAAGCCTACTACAAAGACATTAGCAATCTGGTGGAGTACCGCAACGGAGCCGAACTATTGCTCAACCAATACCTGGAAACAGCCCTGTTGCGGGCTTTGGGAAAGTCCTACGGAATTGAGTTTTCGGCAAATAAAAACCGGGGGCGACTTACGGGTTCGATGAACTATACCTATTCCCGATCCTTGGTGCAGGCAAAAACTGCGTTTGCCAGCGAGGCAATCAATCAGGGAGAGTGGTACCCGTCGCTTTTTGACCGTCCCCACGTGATAAACCTCACGGGTGGCTACAACCTCGGTAAGGGCTGGACCTACTCCTTTAACTTTACCTACTCCACCGGGCGGCCGAACACCTATCCGGATGGTCAGTACCTGGTCAATAACCTACCGGTAGTTAACTACTCGCGCCGCAACGCCGACCGACTGCCCGACTATCATCGGTTCGATATGTCATTTAGCTACGACACTCGTCGTAAGCCCGATCAGACGCGGTACAGCGTGTGGGTGTTTTCGTTTTATAATTTTTACGGCCGAAAAAATCCCTATTCCATATATTTTACCAATTACCGGTCTTCCCTTCGGTCCTACCAGTTGACGGTCTTTGGTAGTATTATTCCCTCGCTAACCTGGAATTTTAAGTTTTAAGTTGCTGTTAGTAAGCAGGCTAGTATTATTCTATATAACTGGTTATCATATCATTATAGTTAATTTTAACGGTCATTAAATGCAACCTAATTTTGCACGAGTACATACCAGGCATTTTACTTCTTTCATATACCTCTTTCTGCTAACAGGAATCCTGGTGGATTGCATTGAGCAGATTCGGGTTCCGGTTCGAACGGAGGCTCCTATTTTAGTGGTAGACGGAGGCATTACCAATCGCCCCGGCCCGTATCAAGTAAGGATCACCCGTACAGGTACTTTCAATGTGCCCAGCGAAGCCTACGAGAAACTAGCCGTGCAAGATGCCTTGGTACAAATTATTGAAAAGGAAACCAACCGAATCGTAGCGCTTGAACTAGTACCCAACCAACCAGGACTTTATCAAACCATCGAAAACAGTTTCGTAGGCAAAACGGGCAATACCTATACCATTGAAATCAGAACTACTGACGGCAAGAACTACCGCTCGGACCCAGAAGTAATGCCCGTAGCACCGCCTATCAAAGAACTCACTGCCCGGTACAGCGCCCAACGAACCATCGTAAACGATACACCTTTTGGCTACGAAATATTTCTAAACATGGATGATCCAGCGGATCAGGCCAACTACTACCGCTGGACGGCAAACAGCTATATCCGGCGTGAATCGGTGGGAGTGCTTCAGTTTGGGGGGAATTTCTGGTACAAGTACTGCTGGACGCCGGTATCTGATAACAATATCATCATCCATTCGGATGTATACAGCAACGGCCGGCCGCTTCGTGATCAGATGGTATTCCGGTCACCGATCTATACGGTAGGAAAGCATTTTGTGGAAGTCACCCAATACGCCCTTACCCGCGAAGCCTACCAGTTTTGGCGAAGATTCAACGAACAACGTGGGCGCATTGGTACCATCTTCGATCCGTTGCCCTCGCCCATCGTAGGTAATATTTACAACGTAGATAATCCCAATGAGCGGGCTTTAGGGTACTTTACGGCTTCGGGTATCAGTACCAAGCGGCTTACCGTTCCCGGAGATACGCTGATACAATACAATCTCGAAATCGAGACCGGACGATTCATTGCGCCCGGCGATTGCCGGCGGGCGTTTTTTCAAGGTACCGAAGAGCGGCCCGCTGGCTGGGAATGACATAGCTACCTTTTCAGCGTTTCAATAATGGCACGCATCATCGGCGACGGAATGATATGATTGAAATTACCCCAATACACCTCGTCGTACTTTGGAATACGCTGGGAGGGAAATAAAGAGGTATCCATCAACTGATCCGAAGCCGGCACCGCATTACCATTACTTTTTAGAATTTCGTTCGCCACAAAGTGCAGGCGAATAGTACCCGTAATGGTATCCTGCTTCTCGATAAAATCGGTTTGAATCAGTAATTGGGAATCCTGCAAGAACCATTTATTATCGTAGGGTAGGTAATTCGTAAAGCTACTAATCCGTTTGGCCTCACGGCGGTTTTTTCCAAATACCTTCCCCAACACATTCTTCATGGAACTTTTAAAAACCTCGTCCATTCCCTCGGTGGTAAAGTCATACTCAATGCGGACGATGGCCGAATCGGCTCGATTGATGGAGATAATTCCGGTTTTGGCTCCGCGTATCTGCGGTCCGGAGGGTTGGAACCGAATACGGTATACATCCTTGTCGTTGTAAAAAGCAATGGTATCATCAAGCTGGAATCGGTAGTCCGAAATACCCGCAGATAGGTACTCAGGCAGCCCGGTATCGAGGCTTCTCGTCACGATACCGGCACCGTTCGGAAACTCGTAGTCGTCCAGTACTTTATTTCGGCTGGTACTCTCAAAACGACGGCCTCGCAATGCTCTAAATTTCTCCGGGACTTCAATTTTAGGCCGAGGATCTTTCTCTACCTTCATCGTAGCTTCCCTAATATCCACGTATACCTCGTTTTGTTGGAGGGTTTCCTGATAAAAACCCGTCATCACGATGGGTGTTTCGGAGTAATTTTCTACCACTTTACTCAAAGCGAACCCAACCCATCCACGGGCATCAAAGCCATTCACGTAGGCGCTGTCTACTATCACGGGTTGGACTCTTTCTAACTCAAAAACGATTGTTTTATCCCCGTAAGTAAACTCGGTGCCTTTCTTCTTCAAGTTTTTATACCCCATGTGGGTAACGACTACCTCTTCCTCCGAGGCTATTTTGGGAAATCGGTAGTAGAATTCTCCTTGCTCGTTGGCAATGGTACCCATCCCTTTGGATAGGATACCTACGTGAGCAAAAGCAACCGGTTGTTTGGTTTCTTTATCAACTACCTTTCCACCGATCACCATGTACCCTTGCGCGTGGGACCAATTACCTAATCCAACTAACAAAACAACAAGGACAGTTACTCTACAAGAAATGTACATTCTTTTTAGTTATGATGCGTGGACCAACCAGTTATAAACCAGCGGGCTAATCTAATTCAGGTATTCGCAATATCAGGTTAGGGTCCGGGCAGTTGGCCAGGTAGTCTTCCCGCTCCCGAAGTGTGGAAACCCCGGGATAATCGCCCCGAAGAACACCCATATCTTCAATGACCTGAAAATGTAAATGAGGTGGCCAATACCCGTTCTCGGGGTAGTCTCCGATAAACCCTACTAATACACCAGCCTCTATATGCTCACCTTCCTTGAACAGATCCAGCGAGTCAAGGGACAAATGACCATATAGCGTGTGGAAGGTTATTCCGTCCAACTCGTGTTGTACAATAACGGTCGGGCCGTAATCACCAAAGTTATCGTTGAAAGCGATGCTATGTACTACCCCATCCAACGGAGCATGGACGGGTGTTCCGGCATCAGCCCACGTATCTACTCCCAGATGAATACATCGACCTTCCACGGCATAATCACCAAAGTGAGCCGAGCGGCTATATACAACTCGGTGTTCGTCATAGCCTCCCACGCCGATGTACTTATTCCCATCTAATAACGTGCCAAAGACATAGTCGGAAAAAGTTTCCGTATTGGTCAGATCAAGATTGGGCAGATCTACGTTGGAAGCGGTAAAGTTGAGCCTACGGTAGGGTAGCTTTCCCGCAATTACGGGTGTAAACGTAGCTACAGATACTAATGCACTACTAAGTGACATGGTATAAAACAGGTTAAAATCAAAGACTGCAAAGTAAGTCAAAACCCGGAATGAAAGCTTATTCTTTCGTAAAAAATAGATACCTGCTCTTGTTTAAGCTGTTTCTCCTTCTTATCCTGAAATTTAGACATTATTAGTATCTTGCAACGATTAGATACCAAAAATCACCTATTCTAAACTATACCTAAGCACCCTAATATGGCATCAACAACAGTTTCTGAAAAACACCCCAGAGGCCTCTATGTCCTCTTTTTTACTGAAATGTGGGAGCGATTTAGCTACTACGGAATGCGGGCAATCCTGTTATTATATCTCATCAAGTCAGCATCCGTAGGCGCATTAGGGCTATCTGAGCAAACTGGTGGGGCTATTTACGGACTGTACACTTCCGCCGTGTATTTGCTTACCCTCCCCGGGGGATGGATTGCCGATAACATATTGGGGCAAAAGAAAGCTATCTGGTGGGGCGGGATCGTCATCATGATTGGCCATATACTGTTAGCGGTGCCAGGCAGTAACCCCATATTTTTTCTGGGACTATGTACCGTTGCGGTGGGTACTGGTTTATTAAAACCCAACATTAGCTCCATTGTGGGAGATCTCTACCCCGAAGGAGGCGCTCGTCGCGACGCAGGTTTTTCAATCTTCTATATCGGTATCAACCTAGGTTCATTCTTAGGAATGTTCATCGTAGGGTACTTGGGCGAGAAGGTAGGCTGGCACTACGGCTTTGGCGCCGCCGCCGTGGCTATGTTCCTGGGTTTGGTAATGTTTCGCCTTAACCGTAAGTACCTCGACAATCTGGGCGAACCTCCCGCCGTTCAGGGTAAAAAGACATTCTTGTACGTTGTAGGTGGCTTTTTTGCTCTCATCGCTGTGCTGGTAATCAGCGGCATACTCGACGCCATTGCGCTAGCCGAAATCATGAAGTACGTAATTATCACCATCACGGTGCTCTACTTTCTCTACATCGGTATGTTCGACAAATCACTTACCATCGTGGAGCGTAAACGGGTGGGTGTACTCTTTATATTCTTTATCGGAGCGGCTCTTTTCTGGTCCGGTTTTGAGCAGGCTGGCTCTTCGCTGACCATTTTTGCCGACCGCCACACCGACCGGATGATCCTGGGTTGGGAAATGCCCGCGTCGTGGTTTCAGAACGCCAACGCGCTGTTTATTCTGATATTTTCAGCTCCCATTGGAGCCCTCTGGATTTTCCTGAACAAAAAGAATTTGAACCCCGCTACTCCTGTAAAATTCGGTCTTGGACTGATACAAATGGGCTTTGGATTCCTGATTATGTACTGGGCGGCTCAGTACGCTGTTCAAGGTGGACTCGTTGGCGTTAGCTGGTTAACGCTTACTTATCTGTTTCACACGCTGGGTGAGCTTTGCCTGAGTCCGGTTGGACTAAGTACCTACACCAAGTTGGCTCCCAAAAAGTATTACAGTCAAATGATGGGGCTATGGTTTGTAGCCGCTTCACTCGGTAATCTTATCGCAGGTGTGTTCTCCGGTAATTTCAACGAGGAGAATGTAGCCGAAATGCCCAGCCTTTTCTTGCAGGTATGTTTGTTTGGCGTTGGGTTTGGTATCATAATGATTCTATTCTACAAGCCAATCAAGAAGTGGATGGGCGGGATACAGTAAAAATAGACTTGTTTTTTTACGCAGAAAGGCCCGGCGATTGCCGGGCCTTTCTGCGTAGTACACTATGTATAACGAGCTGTCAGGCAGATTTCCGATCAATAACCGCCGCCGCCCGGATGGCCTGTTTCTTCTGAATACGCTTATCCAAAGACATCAGGAATGCAGGTAGCAAGATCAGGTTACAGGTCATTCCCATCAATAAGGTAATGGATACCAGAATACCTAATACAACCGTGCCCTGAAAAGTAGAAGCCCCAAAGATCGAGAACCCAGCAAACAGGATCATGACCGTGTAGAACATACTGATGCCCGTATGCTGAATGGTACGCTCCACGGCATCGGCAATGGTGCCGCCGTTGCGTAGCTCATCTTTGTATTTTGTCAGGAAGTAAATGGTTCCGTCGGATGATAAACCAAAGGCGATGCTAAATATCAGTACCGTGGATGGTTTAAGGTGAATATCAAAAAAGCCCATCAATCCGGCGGTAATTATAAGCGGTACCGTACTGGGGATTACCGCGATGGCAATCATTCGTAGGTTACCAAATAGCAGCGCCATGATAATGGAGATCAGAATAATGGCCAGAATGGTACTTTCGAGAAGATTCTTCTGCAAGTAATCATTCCCTTTGGTAAACACAACGCTGTTTCCGGTCAGGTTAGCCTCAATACGCTCTTCTTTAGGGCGCCACTGCTCCTGGCTGGCGTCGTAGTTAAAAATCGTATCAATTTTTGGTTGCAGCTGATTATACAGCTCAGTAATGCGGCGGGTACCTACATCGGCAATCTGGAAACTAACCCGGGTATACTGACGCATACTATCCAGAAAGCCCCCAAAACGGTTTTCTTTTCCTTTGAAGGTAGAGGCGTAGCCTGCCAGTTTATTCAACTCCAACGCGCCGGGCATTCTAAAAAAACGGGGATCACCACCGCGGTACGATTGATAGAAGAACTTAATTGCCTCTACTACCGAGAGCGGCCTGGTGATTTCAGGGTATTTGGCAAACTCACGCTGCATCACTCGTATTTTTGTTAACACCCGAGGATCAAGCACTCCTCCCGGCCGGCCAGTATCAATATTTACCTCAAAAGGCATCACTCCTTTAAAATTTGATTCAAAGAATTTCAGATCGGCGTACACCGGATCATTCTGGGGAAGGTCATCTACCACGTAGCCAACCGCCGTGATTTTGGTGATACCATAGATCGATATAGCTGTAATCACACCCACAAAAGTGTAAATCAAGGTGCGACGGGTACGTACCATTTGGCTCACCAAACCCAAAAAAGCATTAATACGCCGTGCATCAAGGTGGCGCATCTGCCGGGGAGTCGGAGTAGGTAGCACACTAAATAATATAGGAATCAAGACTATGGACAAAATGTACGTAATCATGACGCAAAGCGAAGCTACTAGCCCGAATTCCGTCAAGAGGGGGCTACCCGTCAGGTAAAATACCCCAAAACCAATGGCGGTTGTTACATTGGCCCAAAAGGTAGTTTCGCTACTCTTCTCAATTGACAGGGCCAAAGCACCTAGCTTATCACCACTCTGGGAGAACTCCTGGTGGTAGCGGTTGATAAGAAATATGGAGTTAGGAATACCGATAACAATCAATAAAGGCGGAATCAGACCCGACAGCAGCGTAATCTGATAGCCAAAAACAGAAATCAGCCCCAGAGACCACACAACCCCCAGGCCCACCACAAAAGCTGAGGCCAGCGCCACAATAGCCGAACGGAAGAACAACAACAGAATCACAGCCGTAATGGCAAAGGCAAGCCCCATGAAGAGACCCATTTCCTTACTAACCTTACTCATGAACTCGGTCCGGATGTAGGGCATCCCGGAAAGGTGAACTTCCAAATTATGTTTTTCTCCGAAAGCCAAGGCCTTCTCTTTGATTTCATTGGTGATAGAAATCCGGCTCTTGCTGTTCAGCTTTTGCTGGTCGAAGGTTACGGCCATCAGGTGGGCATCGCCCTCGTCGCTGATTACAAAGCCTTTATAAAAAGGTAGAGCCTCAATCTGAGTGTAAATAGAGTCTACTTCTGCCTGAGAAGTAGGTTGGCTGGTAACGAGAGGTTTAAAGTCAAACTTATTCTCCTCATCGTTCCGGATGATCGTAAACAAATTGGCGTTAGAAAGCACTTCTTTGATTCCGTCGATTTGCTTGACTTCCGTACCGAGTGTATACCAGTCATTAAATAGCGCTTTGGTAAACATGCTATCCGTCTTGATACCAATCACGAGCACATTTCCATCCTCTCCGTAGCGGGCCTTGAATTCTTCGTAAAGTTGGTAGTTGGCATCACTTACCGGTAAAATCCTCGCCAACTCATACGATAATCGTATGTTAGATGCCTGATACCCCATAAAGGCGGTAGAAAGCAGAGCTATGGTCATTAGGACTCCGCGGTATTTGAGGATGAATTTGGATAAACTATGCCAGAATAACATGCGTAAGCAATTATAGTTGAGGTTATTATAGAGCCAATTAAATAAGCTCTACTTTTCGTTGAGCGCCGCAAAGTTAGCTATTCCGGTGAGGTTTTTAAAACCCTTCATCAGATTCACCTTTGGCAGGCTTCCGTATTCTGTCAACAAGAATGTCACGAATGAGTTTGTGACCTTGAAATGTTTATCCGATTTTTGGGCAAATATCAGCGGATTCAATCTCAGATTTGAATCCGTCATTTAGTACACTCTTAGCCCCATCAAGATGAACGTAGAACCTATCGTAGGAAGCAGATTTATCCATATTTTTCAATTTAGCCAGGCCGATGTTGAAGCATTTGCCAAGGTAACCGGCGACACCAACCCCTTACACCTGGATGCTGAATATGCAGCAACCACGGTCTTCAAGCGCCCCATTATTCATGGTATGCTAGGGTCCAGCGTATTTACCAAGGTATTGGGTACTGAGTTTCCGGGTTATGGCTCGGTCTATCTCGGTCAAACCATGGATTTTCTGCGCCCGATGTTTGTCGATATCGAATACGAAGCGGTATTTACCATTCAGAGTATTAATCCTGACAAGCACACAGCCACTATTTCTACCGAAATTCTGGACAAGCAGACCCGCAAGGCCACGACCCGGGGTATGGCGACTCTGATGAACCGCGAAAAATTTTGACCCGGCCTAGCTAGTAATCTTTTTTAAAAAAAACCCGGCCTCACTGATGAGCCGGGTTTTCTCGTTCGAGAGCTAGAATATTCTATTCTTCTGCGTTCTTCATGTTTTGAACTTCGCTGCGAATATCCTGCGCCATTGTTTTCAGATCTTGCATACCCTTGCGAACGCGCGTACCGGCTGCCTGATTTTTTTTGTCATAGAATTTATCGAAGTCTCCTTCTAATGACATTATTAAATTCTTCACTTCTTCAAATCGTTCCATAGTTTGATATAGTTTTTTAGTTAAAAAAATGCGCAATGCACGCAATTGGGGCATGTTTTGCTCGAAATTTAGCAATTAATACTATTTCAGCAACTCAATTTATCAAAAAAAACACTTTAAATAATGCAAAAAAACGCTCCCCTATATATAACTTTCTATAAAACAGATACTTATAAAATAACTCTCATTCAGCATAAACATAAAAAAACAGGGGCATTTTTAAAAAAATGCCCCTGTTGAGAAGTATGGCCTATTTTCCAGGCTTTATGCGATCTCTTTTACATCGTCTTCTTGGTATACCCGATTTTTGAGTTTCTCGGCCAGAGTGGTAAATGCATTCAGCGTATATTCAACATCTTCCAGCGTGTGTGATGATGTCGGAATGATACGGAGCATAATCTGTCCCTTAGGAACCACGGGGTATACAACGATGGAGCAGAATACTCCCATGTTTTCACGCAGGTCGCGTACCATGCGCGTCACCTCAGGAATACCGCCTTCGCTGTGTAAAAATACAGGTGTAACAGGCGATTCTGTATCACCAATATTAAATCCGCGCTCACGCAATCCATTCTGCATCGCATCTACCACCTTCCATAGGTTCGAACGCAGCTCAGGCATGGTCTTGATCATGTGCAGGCGATGACGACATCCTTCGACGTAAGTCATCGGTAAAGCCTTGGCGTAGGTCTGCGAACGCATGTTATATTTGAGGTACATAATGATATCCGGATCATTGGAGGCTACAAACCCACCAATAGCCGCCATTGACTTCGCAAAAGTGGAGAAATACAGATCGATATCGTCCTGCACGCCCATCAATTCACCCGCACCCGCGCCAGTTTCTCCCATGGTACCAAATCCATGGGCATCGTCTACCAGAAGCCGGAAGTCGTATTTCTTCTTTAATTCAGCGATTTCTTTCAGGTTACCTACTTTGCCGGACATTCCAAATACTCCTTCGGTAATAACCAGCACGCCTCCTCCTTTTTCGTCGGCCACTTTTGTGGCACGTTTCAAGTTTTTTTCGAGGCTCTGCATATCGTTATGATTGAACTTATAGTATTGACCCATCTTGGCTTTGTGGAGACGAATACCGTCGATTAAGCAAGCGTGCGACTCGGCGTCATAGACAATCACGTCGCGATGATCGCAAACACTCTCTATAACCGACATGACACCCTGATAGCCGTAGTTAAGCAAAAAAGCGTCTTTTTTTCCAACAAACTCCGCCAACTCCTTCTCGAATGTCTCGTGCAACGCTGTGTTACCCGACATCATACGAGCCCCCATTGGGTAGGCGAGGCCCCATTTTGCAGCCGCATCAGCATCTACCTGACGAACCTCCGGATGATTGGCCAGTCCCAGATAGTTGTTCAAACTCCAATTGAGTACTTCATGGCCCATGAACCGCATGCGTGGTCCCAATTCGCCTTCCAGCATTGGAAATGAAAAATAATGGTGGCTGTTCAACATCTTCGCAGGCGTTCCGATGGGCCCCCAGTTGTCGCGTAGTTTCTCAAAAATATCCACTTTGTAATAGTTTATGTGGGTTATCAGACAATTTTAGTAGCAAATAAATGCAAAAATAATAAAAATAATAGCATTCAACTAGAAACCTTACTGTCAGAATGTTAGGATGACCGTAGTTTGGTTATCTTTAAGCTTGCTAAAATTTTGGTTTGGTGTAGCCGCATTGCATAATTCTAGGCCTTTCTCAACTGAATACTGTTTACATTGGTATAGCCTTTAACCAGAGGTTTGACCAGAATGTTACTTTTTTATTACGCCTTCGTTAAAATCAGGAAGGTAATCAACGGTTGATACCTCCTGAGTATTTTATGGTTCCTCACGTGTTTTGTAGGAATGACTACCTGCACAAGACTCACAAAAATGGGGAAAAAACTCCCGATCTAATACGAAGCATTGTTCAAATTACTACTTTTGGTTGAAAATGCAATCCAAAATTACACTTCAAATAGAATGCCTGACATAAAAAAAATTTTGATTGCCAATCGCGGAGAGATCGCCCTTCGGGTGATGCGTACCGCCCGCGAAATGGGCATAGCTACGGTAGCAATATTTAGTGAAGCCGATCGTAACGCCCTGCATGTTCGCTACGCTGACGAAGCCGTATGCGTTGGTCCGGCCGCTTCATCCGAATCATATTTAAGGGGAGATAAAATTATTGAGGTTGCTCTTCGCCTTGGAGTCGACGCCATTCATCCCGGGTATGGTTTCTTATCTGAAAATGCGGAATTTTCCCGCGCCGTGCGTGAAGCCGGGCTGATTTTCATTGGTCCGTCTCCCGAATCCATCGACGTAATGGGTAGTAAACTAGCGGCCAAGCGTGCAGTAGGCAAGTACGGTATCCCCATGGTACCGGGCACCGAAGGAGCCATCAGCGACCGGGAAGAAGCAAAGCTTGTTTCTGAGCAGATAGGCTATCCTATTTTGATCAAAGCTAGTGCCGGTGGTGGTGGTAAAGGAATGCGTATCGTGGAAAAACCAGAAGACTTTGACGAACAGATGGACCGCGCCGTGAGCGAGGCGATATCTTCTTTTGGGGATGGCTCCGTTTTTATTGAAAAATATATTACCTCTCCCCGGCACATTGAAATTCAGATACTGGGAGATCAGCTCGGCAACATCATACACTTGTTTGAGCGGGAATGCTCCGTACAGCGACGCCATCAGAAGGTTGTGGAGGAGGCGCCATCCTCCGTACTAACACCCGAGATTAGAGAAGCCATGGGCCAATGCGCGGTACAGGTAGCCCACGCCTGCAACTACTACGGGGCGGGTACGGTCGAATTTATCGTGGACGATGCCCTAGACTTCTACTTTCTGGAAATGAATACCCGTTTGCAGGTAGAGCATCCCGTCACCGAGCAGATAACCGGTATTGACCTGGTAAAGCAAATGATCTACATTGCCGAAGGAAAGGTATTGCCCCTGAAGCAGGAAGACCTGACCATAACCGGGCATTCGATGGAAATAAGGGTATACGCCGAAGACCCGGCCACAAACTTCCTACCCGATGTGGGCACCCTACAAACCTACATCCGCCCACAGGGCAACGGGGTACGGGTCGACGACGGTTTTGAACAAGGCATGGAGATTCCGATCCACTACGATCCGATGATTGCCAAACTCATTACTTACGGTCAAGACCGGGAGGAAGCTATTCAGAAAATGATTCGGGCCATCGATGAATATCAGATAACCGGCGTACAAACTACCCTCCCGTTTTGCCGCTTTGTGATGGAACACGAGGCTTTTCGCTCAGGAGATTTTGATACCCATTTCGTCGGGAAGTACTTTACACCCGAAAAACTGGCACCACTGCCTGATCCGCTTCACAATGAATTAGCAGCATTGCTAACGGCCCAACTGCTCAGTAAACCAAAGGCCACAGCTCAACAGAGCCAGGAAAAGTCACAGGTTAGTAAATGGAAAATGAATCGGAGCTAAGCCAATTAATCCTGATTCACGATAATTAAAATGACTTATGCCTGTTGTAAACCTATATTATTGGCTTATAATGTCTTTCAGATTGTTATATCTGTCAGGGCAATCGCTTTAAATTAGACTCTGAGAATTGATTTGAGATATGCGTTGTCCCAGCCCGCTTTCATGCGTTTTGTCTTGATGCCTTTTTTCACCGTCTCATCGGCCCGCAAAAGATTCAAAGCAATTTTGCGAACTGCCGATAAATTCTGGTCACTGTAACCCGTGCGAACCCGTGACTTATCTTCGTTAAAACTGACCGCACGGGCGGCCCCGATCGAGTGACCAGTGTAAGCATACTTCGATGCCCCAATGTCCGCGAATGGCCTGAGCAACCTTTCTGCTATCTACCTCTTTATCAATAATTTGGATACTGCTTATGTAATACCGGGTTTCACTTGTTGCCTTTTGGCTCAGTTTATGAAAGACCTCCGATTTGACACAAACAAGCGTTCGTAGCCCAGACCAGGCCCCGACATTTTCCACCCATTTGAGGTCGGTCAAGACCGAATAGGCCCGCTTTTCTACCCGCCCGTGATCTGTACTCAAATCCGTGTACGTGTGGGTGGGGACTTCTCGCTCAAAGCTATCCTGAACCTGTTGATGGAGTGTCCCCTGGTTGCCTTTCAGGGCCAGCACATAGTCCGCATCAGCCTCGATAATGAGCTTGGCAATGTCAGTTTGACACCCCATTGCATCAATTGTGACGATACACCCTTTCAGAACCAACACCTTGATTAGTTGGGGAATAGCGGTTATTTCGTTTGACTTATCGTCTACCTTGACTTGTCCTAAAACCAGTCTGTTCTGATTAGCCCAGGCACTGACCATGTGAATAGCTGCCTTTTTGTTGTGTTTGTCATAGGATCCCCGTAATTGCTTGCCATCGATACTGACAACCTCCCCCGGACTCAACTTACATACCCCCAACGTCCAGGCTAAGAAGCATTCCTCGAACTGGAGCGGGTCTATTTTGGCGAAAATATCCCCAAATGTATCGTGGGATGGGATGCCATTGGGCAGTTTTAAGAAGGTTTTGAGAAACTCAATCTTGGTCTTTGCGTATTCTTCAATCGTCGTCCATTCATCGCAACCAGCGATCACACCACAGAGTACAAGCATGATAACGTCTTGAAAATCATGTAGTTGCTTTCGTTTGATGCGAGGATCGGGCAGGGATTCGAAGTGCTTTTTGGGAGATTCCATGAGCAACGATATGGGTTAGAAAAGAAAGCTACCAATTTTTCCCAAATTCCAACACCTATTTTAAAGCGATTGCCCTGTTATATCTGTAGTTTTAGGGCATTTTTTGCAAAAAATTTCGTATTTTTGCGCTCTTATTTTTATGGCACTACAAGTATTCCACATCTTTTAGTTACTCTCTTACTCCAATTGACAAACCTATATTGCTGATATAAAGCTATGAAGCTATCCGAATTCAAGTTTGACCTTCCTCAAAGTCTGATTGCATTACATCCTGCCGACCGGGGTGAGTCCCGCCTGATGGTGATCCACCGCGACAGTGGTAAAATTGAACATAAAACATTTGGTGACGTTGTCAACTACTTTGATGACGGCGACGTGATGGTAATCAACGACACCAAGGTATTCCCGGCTCGTTTGTTTGGGCAAAAGGAGAAAACCGGTGCCAAGATCGAAGTATTCCTGCTTCGCGAGCTGAACCGCGAAATGCGCCTTTGGGATGTACTGGTAGACCCAGCTCGTAAAATACGAGTAGGTAATAAGCTCTACTTCGGGGATAGCGACCTGGTAGCTGAGGTGATCGATAATACTACCTCAAGGGGGCGTACGATTCGCTTTCTTTATGACGGATCACACGAGGAGTTCATGAAGCTGGTAGACCAACTGGGTGAAACCCCACTCCCTCCCGAGATTATCACCCGCCGTAAAGTTGAATCCTCCGATCGCGACCGTTTCCAAACCATTTTTGCCCAGCACGTTGGTGCGGTAGCTGCCCCAACCGCGGGTACCCACTTTACAAAGTCTATCATGAAGCGCCTTGAAATAAAAGGAGTAGGCTTTGCTCCTATTACTTTGCACGTTGGCTTAGGTACATTCCGTAGTGTTGATGTTGAAGATTTAACGAAGCACAAAACTGACTCAGAGAATTACTTCATCAGTCAGGGAAGCGTTGATCTGGTAAACGAAACGCTCAACAGCGGTAAGCGGGTATGTGCCGTAGGTACTACCTCTATGAAAGCAATCGAATCGTCGGTATCTGCGAGTGGACACCTGAAAGCCGTTGAAGGCTGGACTGACCGTTTTGTTTTCCCTCCCTACGAATTTAAGATCGCCAACGCCATGATCACCAACTTCCAATTGCCCGAATCCATCCTGTTGATGTCGGCCTGTGCTTTTGGTGGATATGATTTAGTCAAAGAAGCGTACGCAACTGCCATTAAGGAAAAGTATAAGTTCTTTACCTACGGCGATGCAATGCTGATCATCTGATCAGTTTAAAAATACAAGTAAGGCGGTACTACTCGTACCGACACCTTCCAAAACCTGATCGTCAGTAGCGCATTCAACCTGCTACTGACGATTTTTTTTAGTAGTATAATTACTCCTACTTTTTTGTATGCAGGAATTTGTCATCATTGTAGCCGGCGGCAGTGGCAGTCGTATGAAGAATGATTTACCCAAACAGTTTTTGCCCATTGGCGGTCGGCCGGTACTAATACGGACAATCGAAACCTTCCGGACTTACTCCGATCAACTCGTTGTTAAGCTCGTACTGCCCGAAAGCCAGTTTGAGTTCTGGCATTCACTCTGCGAAGAGTATACCTTTACCGCCGACTATGAACTCGTAGCCGGTGGTGCTACCCGGTTCCATTCGGTAGAGAATGGACTGAAAAGTATCGATGCTAAAGAGGGGCTGGTAGCCATTCATGACGGGGTCCGGCCTTTTATTACTGATACCATCATTGCTTCCAGTTTTCAAAAGGCTGCGGAGCAAGGTACGGCCGTAACCTGCGTGAATCTGAAAGATTCGGCCCGGATCGTACTAGCCGACGGCAGCAATCAGGCCGTCAACCGCGCCGACTACCGACTGATCCAAACTCCTCAAACCTTCCGGCTTAATTGGATGCGTACAGCATTTCAGATAGGGTACCTACCCCGCTTTACCGACTGCGCCAGTGTGCTCGAAGAAGCCGGCTACCCTATTTTCCTCATCGAAGGCGCCTACGAGAATATTAAAATCACAACGCCGGAGGATTTGCTGTGGGCGGAGGCATTTTTGAAAAAGTAGTTTGTAAATTAGACGTTTACTGATAGTCAAATACAATCCATGCGACCCCGTCTTTCCGTGCCGACTTATGTTGAAGGAATCCTGGCCAAAGACCGGGTTGTGCTCAGCCGTGCCATTACGCTGATCGAAAGTAGACTAGCCAGCGACCGCACTTTGGCACAGGAGGTATTAGAACAGGTACTACCGCACACCGGCCACTCACTCCGGGTAGGTATTACGGGTGTACCCGGGGTCGGTAAAAGTACCTTCATTGAATCATTGGGCCAGTACCTTACCTCGCAGGGAACCACCTTGGCCGTACTAACCGTCGATCCGAGTAGTCAGCGGTCCGGCGGTAGTATCTTGGGGGACAAAACCCGGATGGAGACTCTCTCGCACAATCCACTAGCCTACATCCGGCCTTCGGCGGCGGGATCATCGTTGGGGGGAGTAGCGCACCGCACCCGCGAAGCCATGCTACTCTGCGAAGCCGCCGGCTTTGAAGTCCTTTTAATCGAGACAGTAGGCGTCGGACAATCCGAAACGCTGGTGCGCGGCATGACCGACTTTTTCTTACTACTAATGCTGGCTGGTGCTGGCGATGAATTACAGGGTATCAAGAAGGGTATTATGGAAATGGCTGATGCCGTGGTAATTACCAAAGCCGACGGCCTTAACCGTCAAAGCGCTAACCGGGCCGTAATGGAGTACCAGAATGCCTTGCACCTTTTCCCGGCATCAGAATCAAACTGGATTACCCCGGTGATTACCTGCTCAGCCTTAGAAAATTCCGGTATCGATGAGGTATGGAAACAAGTGAAACACTATCAGAAAGCCACTGAGGCCAATGGTTTTTTTGCACTAAATCGTCAGTACCAGAACCTAGACTGGATGCAGAGTTATATTCGTCAGGAGTTGGAAGAACGGTTTCGCAACCATCCGGATATCCATCAGCAGTGGAATATTACTCAAAAGGCAGTGCAAGCAGGACAGGAGCTACCCCTTCGAGCGGCCCGACGGCTGTTGTCACTTTTCTTTAAGTAGGTTACTACAAAATGAAGGTAATCTTACCCTAGTTCCGGCTTATTTTTACAAATAGCCGCTATCTTTGGATAATTAATCTCTCCTTTTTATTCGTTCAATTTCTCCTTTAACCATGAAAATACTTCAAACAAAGGCGTTCCATTATTCATCACTTCTGCTCTTAGTCTTGTTTCTGGGTAGCTTCGTCGCCTGTAAAAAAGACACCGATCCCACGCCGGATGAGAGTGGTATGGAAGGAAGCTGGCAAATTACTTCGATCACCATTAAACCCGCCCAAAATGGCATCTCGGATGCCTTGGCCTTCTATAATGGATTTGCCGGCAACCAGTGCCTTTCTACCATTAGGTTCTCTTTTAAAACTAGGGGAAAAATTGAAACGGTTGTACCCTCCGGTTGCGAAGGTGCCAAAGCGGCAGCAGAGATCCAACTAGGGCTTAATGATAGTACTACCTGGAAAACGAATGGTGACAAACTTACCCTTACCTCTACCTCGACGAACGAGTATACCTTCAAGGTAGACGGCAGTATCATGAACTGGACCTACACAACCGTGGATGCAAGTGGCGCCAACTACACCTATCTTTTTGTATTCAAGCGGGCCTAAATATCTCTGATGTGAATACTAAAAAGGCGGTCCGCTTCTTGTTCGAGATGGACCGCCTTTTTAGTATACACGCTATTCTATAACTCCTCTATGGCGGCAGTTTCGAGCGATTGCTCTACCCGAATGAGCCACAATAGACCCACTACGCCCGACAGTACCGTCCCTACCATGATAGCTACCTTGGCGGTATTCAGGAGGGTAGTATCCTCAAAAGACAAGTTGGTAATGAAGATTGACATCGTAAAGCCGATTCCGGCAGTAAAGCCCAGCCCAAAAATATGCCGCCATCGTAGGCCCTTCGGAAGCTTTGCCCACCCCAATTTTACAACAATCCAGGATAGTACTACAATACCAAGAGGCTTACCCAAAAACAGCCCCGATATAATGCCGTAACTCAACGGTGAAGTAAGCATAGACCCAATATCTCCGGAAAGAATGATAGCCGTGTTGGCCAGGGCAAATATGGGCATAATCAGGTAATTAACTGGTTTGTAAAGTGCATGTTCCAGATCATCTACCTCGTCGAGTGGTATTGTCATGGCAAGTAATACCCCAGCAATGGTTGCATGTACTCCCGATTTGAGAATAAAAAACCACAGGAGTATACCGGGTAAAATATAGAACACAAAGCGACGTACCTTAAAGTAATTGAGTGCCCCCAGCACAGCCATAACCCCGGCTGCGTATGCCAACATGGTAAAGTCGATTTGCTTGGTGTAAAACAGAGCAATCACCAGTACTGCGATCAGATCATCAATGACAGCAATAGCTGTCAAAAGTACTTTTACAGCAAAAGGCACCCGATTTCCCAAGAGCGAAAGCATCCCTAACGAGAAGGCTATATCGGTGGCCGTAGGGATAGCCCAACCATCCAAATTACCCTCTCCCCGATTAAACATAACAAAAAAGGCGGCGGGGAGTATAGCTCCTCCAACCGCGGCAACTCCCGGCAGCAGTGCCTGCTGAAAATCAGAAAGCTCCCCTACCAACAATTCACGTTTTATTTCGAGCCCTACAAAGAAGAAGAAAATTACCATCAGACCGTCGTTGATCCAGTGATTGAGCGTTTTTTCCAGAGGGCCTATCCCAAGCTTGGTATCCCAGAAGGTAGCAAAACTTTCACCTCCGGGCATGTTTGACCAAGTCATGGCGATGGCCGTAGCAATGAGCAGAAGAATCCCGGCCAATCTGCCGCTATCGGCCAGATCCTTAATTGGGTTAATTATTGGCTCTGCAATCTCTACGATGGGTCCCATCGCTTGTTTTATTACTACTATTTTTCTTTTTACTTTCATCATATCTGATGTGGTTAAGTTCTAACGCAGAATTAGTTTATATTATTAATTTGGCTAAATTCATAGCTAATATTTTATGAAGCTGTTTAAAGTTATTTTCCGTTTTGAAGAATTCGTCTCAAAAAAATGATGGTGAATACCAGATAGTGCTGCGCCATCCAGTTGCGGGCCTTGGTCTCATAACGCACGAGCAGGGACTTGAATGCATCCAGCCAGGCGTTGGTTCTCTCGACGACCAAACGGCCCTCATACAGCTCATCGTCAAGCAGAT
>JBDNFP010000459.1:0-1793 GCA_041689775.1 Spirosomataceae bacterium | reverse complement strand
TGACCGTGTCGGAACTATCGCAATGGGGGCACAGGATGGGATGAGTATGTAGCATGACACCAATATAGCGAAATCAACCTATATAATCCATTACCGCTATTTGCTGCGGCAGGGATGGGAAACTCTCCCGTCTGCACCGCCACATGGTCAATCATCGACCGGCGACCCGGTTTGATGCGCTATGCATGGCCACCCAGACCCTGGCCGGACAGAGTGATTTCCCGCGCCCAACTGCCTCTGCTGCTCGCCAAGGTGAATGGCGAGGTCTTCACACTTCTACTCTTTGAGTGGTTTGGCCTGGTTTTGAGCGAGGAGGCCAAGCGCTGGTTCGCTTTCGACGGCAAGGAATTACGTGGCAGCATTCGTCTTGGGCAGCAGCGGGGGGAGGCCTGCGTCTTGGCCTTAGCCCAGGATTCGGGTCTGGTCGTGGGCCAGTGCTACTACAACGGTAGCAAGGAAAGCGAGCGGCCGGCTGTACAGAAGCTTCTGGTAAAGACCGGGTTATGCACCCAGAAAATCACCATGGATGCCCTCCACCTTACCCCAAAGATTACCGGTACCATCGCCGACTCGAAGGGAGTCTACTTGATCGGCCTTAAGTCGAACCAACACCACTTGTATAGATACTGCCTGTGCAAATGCCTGATCACCAAGCCGACATACCAGCGGATTGACGAGCCCAAACGTGGGCACGGACGAGTTGACCAGCGCACCTACGCCTGCCACAGCCTGGCAACCGGGGCATTAGCTGCCCGTTGGCGCAAGGTGGGCATGAGCACCTGCATCAAAGTCACCCGTAACCGAAGGGGCCTAGACGGCAGCCTAGTAAGTCAAGAAACATGCTACTATGTCAGTAATGCCCTACCCCGCACCCAGGCAGAGGCCGAGGAGCTTTTCGATGCCATCCGACGGCACTGGCTCATTGAACCGGGCCGCCGGGCGGTCAACCACCATTATCGGGACGTGACTTTGGCCGAAGATGACCTGAAAACCAAGAGTACTGCGGCCAGTCGGTTTATGAGCGGATTAAGGACGCTGGTTATCAACCTATTGAAGAGGTTGAGACCTAAGAATATGGCCGCTCAGATTGATGAATTTTCTGACAATTTCAATACGCTCATTCAATTTATGACCCAGCAATTAGTTTTATAAGAAAGCCCTGAGGTAAGGAATTAGCCGATAGTAGTTTTTGTGCGTACAAACTGGTTCATGGACAGTTTGTATATAAGATACCCAAACGGTACCGACACTTCCGTTGTCTCCTAACCATGGCAACAATACCATCGGCACTTACCGAAGCAGAAACACCTTATTGTGCACCGCCTATCGGATCATTACCTGTTGATTTAGGGCCGTGCTAGAAAAACTGTATGCGAGAGCTGCGGAACCGCCAGCAAAGAGAATATCAGTAATTAATGCCCCGGCTATTTTGGTAATATATGCAAAGTGGTCACATATAATTTTTATAACCATGAGCCAAGATTTGTGGTAAAATCCTCGTTTTTATGAATGGTAAATGAAGATACTACTTGGAAATTATAACGAGAAGGACTCGTTTTGGAGAATTATTGAGGTTTAAGTTTTAAAGATTTAGTGCGGAAAGTTGTTCAAATGAATCATATTTAGGCGGGTTATTTGTAAATATTGATTATTAACTGATGTTACGCAAGTCTATTGTATATGATAAAAAAAGCGAATTAAATTTGGCAGATGAAAACAGACCTTGATCTATACACGGATTATTTGATCAGTTTCCTGGGGCAAACCAGTGCCACTGGCTTGTCCGCTCTGCT
>JBDNFP010000458.1:0-5048 GCA_041689775.1 Spirosomataceae bacterium | reverse complement strand
TCCGTTTTTCACTAAGTTTGTCGAGCCGCAGGCAGGGCAGTTGTCTTGTATGAACATGGCAGGTAGATTTGAGCTTGGTAACCCAAAACTACGACCCGCCTGCGGCTTTTTATAACCGTCATTACTTCTCAAGGACTACCCTGAGGGTTAAGTACCGGGCAGCTATATTAAATTTTTTAAATAACTTAAAGATTTAGTAGGTATAAACATTCACTTGGCCTACTTTTATGATTAATTTAATAAAAATTTTCACCTAAACCACTCATTTCGACACAAAAAACAGTTGACTGAAGCATTTTTTTACTAAAACTCTAACTAGAAGATGAAACATCTATTACCCTCAATGGGCTTGTTGCCGCAAGCCCACCGGGGCATGCAGCTTAGCATCAAATCTATAATGATTGCCACGCTGTTTGTACCCGCGATTTACGGTAACGCCAGCGCTAACACCTACTCCAAGGAGAGTACAATCGAATTAAAAGTTGTTGACAAAACTATCAAAGGAAAAGTAACCGATAGCGAATCCGGTGAAGGTTTACCCGGTGTAAACGTTATTGTAAGAGGTACGAGTCAGGGAACCACCACCGACGGTACCGGAAACTTTACTTTGTCAGTACCCGACAACTCTTCGGTAGTTGTGTTCAGTTTTGTTGGCTACACCAGCCAGGAAATACCAGTTGGCAACAGAAGTACCATCAACCTTGCTCTCGCACCAGATACGAAAGTACTTAGTGAAGTAGTGGTCATTGGTTATGGTACGGCCAAAAAGTCAGACTTAACCGGATCAGTAAGTTCAATAAAGGAAGCAGAACTCCAAGAGCGGCCAGCGACCTCACTCAACCAAATGATGGCCGGTAGAATGGCAGGTGTTCAGGTTAATAATAACTCGGGACGCCCCGGTGGCCGGACTACGGTCAGGATTCGCGGGTTCAGTTCCATCAACTCCTCCAACAACCCGCTGTATGTGGTTGACGGCGTGTTGCTGCCCCAGTCCACGGGCGACCAGTTCACTAATGCCATTGACTTCATCAACCCCAACGATATCGTATCGGTCGAGGTACTGAAAGATGCCTCTTCAACGGCTATCTATGGTGCACGGGGTGCCAACGGCGTTATCCTGGTCACAACCCGCAAGGGCAAGTCGGGCGAAAGTCGTATCACCTACGATACGCAGTTTAGCGTAAATACTATTGGCCCCAATAAGCCGCAGGTACTCAACGCCAAAGAATACTTAGCAGTTGAAGACCTGTCCTATGCCAATATTAAAAAGTATGATCCCGCCGGCTGGGCGTCAGGAAAATATGCCAGCTTGGATCCGATGGTGCGCCGGAAAGCCTATAGTGCGAAGTTTCCGGGCGTATTCGACGCCAACCTGAACCCGCTGTACGATACCGATTGGTTTCGGGAATCGAGTCAAAACAAACTCTCGCAAAACCATCAGCTCGGCATCAGTGGTGGAAACGAGCGGACTCAGTACTCACTCTCTTTGGGCTACCGGGACGATCAGGGTTTGATCAAGACATCGTACATGAAGCGGTATTCGGGTCGGTTTACAATTGACGACCAAGTAAAATCATGGCTGAAAATTAGCGGAACGTTGAGTTATAACAACCAGTCTGACCGACTCGTTGACGTCAACGACGCGGTGGCGCGGCAAATCGTGGAAGACTTCCCGTTCCTGCCAGTGAAATACGCCGACGGCACCTTTGCCAACAACCGCGATTATCCGCTGGCTGAAGGTACCATGAGTTCGGTACACCGCCTGATGGGTCGTCAGTACATTCAAAACACGCAGACCACGTTGGGTAGCCTTTCCGCCACGCTGAATCTGGCCCCCGGCCTGCAGTTCAAGAGTATCCTGGGCGTAAACATCCAGACGCAGGAAGTGAACCAATCGCAAACCCGGACGCTGAACATCGGAGGCAACGGTAATGCATCGGTCAATAACCGGAAAGAAACGTTCTGGTCGCTGGAGAATCTGCTTACCTACAACAAGCAGTTTGGGCCAGATCACTCGGTTGACGGGTTACTGGGTATTTCGTGGCAGGAAACCAACGTGTTCTCCATCGGCGGGGGCATAAACAATTTTGCCACCGACTATTTTGGCTTCAATAACCTAGGTGCCGGTGCAACCAACCCAAGCATTGGTTCCGGTGCCTTCCGGTTTGCGTTCAACTCGTACTTTGGACGTATTAACTATGGCTACAAAAACCGCTACCTGTTCACGGCAACGGCCCGCGCCGATGGATCGAGTAAGTTTGGTGAAAACAACAAATTTGCGGTCTTCCCCTCGGCGGCAATAGCTTGGCGCGTATCTGAGGAGAACTTCCTGAAAAACAACCCAATAATCTCGAACCTGAAAATTCGCGGCAGCTACGGTCTGACGGGTAACTCCGAGATTCCATCTTACGCGTCGCTGTCGTTACTGAGTTCCAACTACGCCACTATTTACAACGACAATCGCGTAAGCGGCACGGGTATCAACCGTCTGGCTAACCCCAACCTGCGCTGGGAGAAAACAGCGCAGACCGACGCCGGTATCGAGATTGGCTTGTTCAAGGGTCGTATAACGCTCGAAGCCGATTATTACTACCGCCTGACTACCGACATGCTTTTAGACGCCCCCGTACCCCGATCAAGCGGATATGCCACCATCCGGCGTAACGTAGGCTCGATGGAAAACAAAGGCTTCGAGTTTGCTATAAACACCGTCAACATCGAGAAAGGCAGCTTCAGTTGGACGTCCAACCTCAACCTGTCGCTGAACCGCAACAAAGTGCTGTCACTGGCTACGCCGTCAGACATTTTCAACGTGGGTGGTCCCAACTTCACCAACCCTACCAACATCATTCGAGTGGGTGAACCGGTGGGTTCTTTCTGGGGGCTAACCCGACTGGGTGTCTGGAGCGAAGCCGAGCGCGACGAAGCCGCTCAGTTCCGGAGCTACCGTAACGGCTTGACCATGCTGCCAGGCGACGTTAAGTATCTGGACGTGAATGGCGACCGCGCAATCACCGACGCCGACCGCAGCATCATTGGCAACGGCAGTCCAAAAGGCTGGGGCGCAGTGAACAACAACTTTAAGTTTGGCAACTTCGACGCCACGCTGGAAATCCAGTTCATGTATGGCAACAAAGTGATGCTGATGAACCTGCACCCAAGCGAAGACCGTCAGACTTTGGCTAACAGCTATACCTCCGTGTTAAACGCATGGACACCCACTAACCAGAACTCGCAAATTGCTGAAATCCGCGATACGCGTGCTGGCTACGTAACCAATGTAGATACCCAGTGGATTAAAAATGGCTCGTTCCTGCGTGGTCGTAATGCACTCATTGGCTACACATTCCCATCTGCAGTTACCAACCGGCTAAAACTGAACCGGCTACGGGTATATGCTTCGGCACAGAACTTCTTCCTGAAAGTGGAAGACCCCATCGTAGGTGATCCGGAGGTTACGCCAACCAACCAAGGTGGCGGCAACAGCGCGTTCTCGCAGGGCATGATCTGGCACAACTACCCTAAGCCAACTACCTATATGTTTGGTCTACAAATTGGACTTTAATCAAAACGTACGTAAAACATTGATACAAATCATGCGACAATCTTTCGTAAAAAATATATCTCGGGTGCTGCTATGCAGCATCGTGCTGACCGGGCCAATGGGCTGCTCGGGTTTCCTTGAAGAGAAAGACCCCTCCAACCTCACGCCCGAAAGCTTCTACACCATTCCTGACCATGCCGAGGCTGCTCTGGCTTCGGTCTATGCCGATCTGCGGTTTGTGGGCGGTGGAGCCGGTATTTTCTCAGCCAATTGGCAGTTACTCGAAGCCCTAACTGGTACTTCGACTACCGAAACGGCGCAGAACTCCGACCTCAATAACCTGTATAGTCTAGTTCAAGACGGCAACACCGTACACATAGTTAACTACTGGAACGGACTCTACCGCGTTATTGCTAATGCTAATCAGGTGCTTGAAAAGGTGCCGCCCATTACGCCGATGAACGACGTTCAGAAGTCTAAAATTCTGGCCGAAGCCCGGTTTTTACGGGCTTCGGCCTATTTCACCGCTGTTCAGCTGTGGGGCGACATTCCGCTCATTACCACCCCACAAACCGCCACAACCGATCAGTTTTCGCCCACCCGTACGCCACAAGACGCCGTCTATAAGCTCATTGTGGAAGACCTGATTGCTGCCGAAGCCGCTGGTCTGCCCTGGATGGACATATCGGGCCGGGCCAACTTGGCCGCTGTAAAAACGCAACTGGCAAAAGTGTATTTGACGATGGCAGGTTTCCCGCTTAGCAAAGGTGCGTCGCACTATAAGTTAGCCGCCGACAAAGCCTTTGAGGTCATCACCTACGCCAATGCCAACCCAAGCACGATCAACCTATTTACGAATTACAAAGACGTACACAGCGAGTCAACAGAAAACCGGCTCGAACACCTGTTCATGATCCAGTATAACACGGTAGTAGCGGGTAACCCGATGGAGAATTTCTACCCCAATTTCAAACCCGTTACCTTCAACGGGCCGGGCGGAACCGGAAGTTCAGTGCCAACACCTGCATTTTACAAATCGTACCAAACGGGAGATTTGCGGGCCAAAGACCAAGATGGTTATTTTTATACCAGCTACTTCAACAATGGTAACGGAGCGCCGTTCGAACTGGGCGCCCCCTACGTTTTCAAGCACTTTAACCAAACCTCGGCAGGTAGGTCTGGCGTAGCTGGTACACGCCAGAACAACCTGAACGTGCCCCAGATTCGGTACGCCGAAACGCTGCTGATTTACGCCGAAGCGCAGAACGAAGTAGGTGGGCCGACGCAGGCAGCCTACGACGCCATGAAG
The DNA here is from genome assembly GCA_041689775.1 of Spirosomataceae bacterium. Lineage (GTDB taxonomy): Bacteria > Bacteroidota > Bacteroidia > Cytophagales > Spirosomataceae > JBDNFP01. The sequence continues at coordinate 195 of JBDNFP010000458.1, read as the reverse complement.
CGCATTCGGGACCGCGCTACACTCACCACGCCCGCGCTTGGTGATTTTGGTACGGCTAGTTTCCGCGAGGCCGTCTGGCGCGAACGGTGGAAGGAACTCTGCTACGAACAGATCACCTGGTTCGATATGTTGCGTTTGCGGAAGGTCTATAACGAAACGACCAACGGTTTCGACAACTTCGTGGGTCACATAAAC
>JBDNFP010000457.1:0-5952 GCA_041689775.1 Spirosomataceae bacterium | reverse complement strand
TTTGACGGTGGAATAGGGAACACGTAAGGCCTCGCTAATAAGCGAATGCTTCATGCCGGAAAGGCGAAGGTCGATGATTTCCTTTCGCAAGGCGAAGGGCGTGGCTTGTCCCATTGTTTGTAGAGTTAACGGTAGGCCAAGAAACGAAAAAACCATAACTCTATGGCTATAAGACAACTGAAATTTAATGACGTACAACATTAGGTTAAATCTAAACCTCCCGCAGCCGCTTGGCTATCGCCGAACGGTCCGCCGGGTGGTTGCATTCAGTATGCCCTTCGAGAGGTTTCGTAAAATAAATTAAACGCAAAACAGAAATTCATATTGAAACTCTACCCTTTTGTGCCACCGATTTTAAATTCATGGCAGCCTAAACTTAGATTATACACTACCAGACAAGAATAGTCGCGCTAAAATGCTGAATGATTTAACGCCAGCGGGTGACCGTCCTGATCGCAAATCAAGGTTAGCTGATTAGCACCAAAAACTTTATAAGATACCCCTTCGTCAAATTTAGGGAAACTTAGAGAACGTCGAAACCAACCAGTAAGTTTCGAAGGCCGAGCGACGGGGTACATTGGTCGTAATAGCGTTATGATCGATTATCTGGGACTTCCTGCATCAGTATTAATCAAACAAAATCTGCCTTATTTTTTAATGAAGGCTGCCAGCTAAGCCGAAAAAAACGCAGACCACTTACCCGGAAAGGGATAGCCTGCATAATTAAGAATGTACAATATTTTAGCTGTTATTTGGTCCGGTACAGATTTCCTTTTTCAATCGTAAACAAAAAATTGTTCAGCGCAGCCAAATGGGACATATCTGAGTAGGTACCTGTGCCACCTAGCTGTTCATACTCTCCCTGTGGATTACTTTTGTACAAAGTTCCGTTGCTTTCCAGGCTCCACAGAGCCCCCCGATCGCTGGTCCAGGCCACGGTATTCCCCCAATCGCCCGCTCTTCCTACCTGCACCCAGCGCAGGTTTTTTGGACTGGTCTTGTACAAGTTTCCATCCTCTACGGTCCATAGAGCGCCGTCGAAAGCCACCAGCAAGTCAGCGCTCTGAAAGCTCCCAGCCTCACCTATTTGCCTCCAGCCCCCATCCTTATTGGTTTCATAGAGCGTACCATCCGTTTCTATACTATACAGATATCCGTTTAAACCTACCATAGCCACCGTATTTTTCCAATCTGTTCCCAGTTTTTCCCAACGGAGTGTACTGGTATTGGTTCGGTACAAAGCTCCATTACCTTCCAGCGTAAAGAGGTACCCGTCGAGCCCCACCAGTAACGACACATCGTTAAAGCTTCCTTTATCCGCTAATTGTTCATAATTCCCGTCCTGATCTGTTCGCCATAAAGTACCATCTACCTCAATGCTGTACAGATACCCATTCATAGCTACCATATCCACGGTATTATTCCAGTCGCCGGCTTTGCCAAGCTGAGTCCAGCCGCCCCGTTGGGCCATAGAGGTGGTAGTAATAAAAATAACCAGAAGCAGATACACTCCGCGCAGTACTATTTGCATAAAAAAATTGTGAAAAATGGAGGTGCAATTTATACCAAATATTGCCAACTTTACGCGACCCACAAACAAATTATAGAAACGATGATCTTCGCGTAACCAACAGGGTTTACCTGGTTGCCTAACTAAAATAAAGGGTGGAGAAAATCTCGGCTAACGCTGCGTGGCAGCCTTTGCTGAGCCCTCCGGTTGGTTGTCAATCCACGATAAAGACACATTAAAATAAAATTCATACAGGAATGGACCGGGGGTTGGACCATTTTTTTAGGTACTAGTGGTACAACCTGCGGAAGAACAATCCTTCCGGTCAGGCTGTTGCTCTTAACTGTCACCTAATTCGCGGCTATTTCTTGAAATAGCTGTCCACTTTGACCTATGAAAATTATCTTCTCTTTTCTATTTTTCTCACTACTCCTGATAGCGCCTATCCGAGCCCAATTCTGGGTGGATGTGGAGTCAGGCCTGGTACTTGGTACGCCCTACAACAAGATCAGTATCCCAAACAGCGCCGGCTCCCGCTTTGATCTGGGCAAGGATTTCAAAATACAGCCCATCGCCTTTTTGCGAGCGCGCATTGGGTACACCTTCAACGACCGCCACACCATCACGGCCCTCTATGCTCCCCTCACGGCTACCTACGATGGACAATTTGATCAGGTGGTGAATTTCAACAGCATAGCTTTTGCTCCCAATCAGCCCATTACGGCCACATACCGTTTCAACTCGTATCGTCTGACGTACCGTTACGGACTGATACGCAACGAACGCTTCCGTCTGGGCGTTGGCTTTACGGCTAAAATCCGGGACGCCCGAATTCGGTTAATCTCTCCTACCCAGAATAACTACTTTGACAATGTCGGTTTCGTACCCCTACTCAATGTACTAGCCGAATACCGCCCCACCGACCACTGGCGGATACTACTCGAAGTAGACGCCTTGGGTGGCGGTCCCGGTCGCGCCGAGGATGTATTTCTGGGGATAGGCTACCAACTAACACCTTCCTTTGGACTACGGACAGGCTACCGCGTAGTAGAAGGAGGTGCCGACGTCAAATCAATCTATAATTTCACCTGGATCAGTTACGCTTCCGTGGGGGTACATATCAATTTTTGACAGTAGACTATACCAGACGACCTGAAAGGTTTTTGAAACCTTTCAGGTCGTCTGGTATAGTTGAGGAAGTATTTGCCAAATTTGAGCACTTCGTTTCAAGTATATTACACACCCAACCTCAAACCCTAATAGTATAGTCACGCCAAAGCTCCCTCTATCTACTGGTTATTACCTCCTTTTTCTACTTTTGCCCAAAATAACGTCCCAACTACCGATGTTTCGGCGTACGGCAAACAGTTCTTCAACGCCATGCTCCATGAAGACACTGCGACTACTACGTTCAGAAATAACCGACGATTTCCTTATAATGAATACCGATGGACAACTAGTGGGAGGCTATATACCTCCACGATGGCATTGCCACGGGTACGATGCGACAACTTGGCTGGGAAAAGAACCAAAACCCTGCGCACCCCAGGCTCTATACGTTAGAACCAACCACTCTATCCAAACTAGCCAAATCGCTCAAATCAAAACTAAACATCCGTACCATGCGCGTAATGAGTGACCCTGATTTGCTTATCAAAAATGTGATAAGTAGCTGGGGAATAATAGTCTGTTACAGGGGATTTCGTACGTACCCCTACCGACGTCATCGTGATTGGCGAAACCAACGAATGGGAGCTGGTAGAATTCACGTAAGATGCGATAACCTCCGGGCAGAAAAAGGCTCTGATCATTTTGGGGCATCTGGTATCGGAGCAGGCGGGTATGAAGTACTGCGCAGAGTGGCTGAAAGGTTTTATCAAAGAAGTACCCATTGCGTTTGTGGCGGCCGATGAGCCTTTCTGACGCCCCGGTGACTCCGTAAGGCAAAGCAAAAGATGACAGACTTCAACCCATAAATTAGTATTTTGTGCATCTACCCTACTTCTGTGGTATACCTCCTACACGACCATGACGAGCGATATTTTGAACGGCCAACCAAAAGTACTCCGCTACAAGGGGCGCGTAGTGTTTGAAAAATTACGTGTGCCCACCTTCGAACGAATGCCCAAGGTGTACTTTGAAAAGGAGGCTTGCTTCATATTTGTAAACGAAGGCGAGTTTTCTGTTCGATCCCCAACCGACTTTCTCCGGTTTAAAAAAGGGAACGGTCTCCTGGCAAAGTGTTTAAACTACTTTTTTGAAGCGAACAAGGAACAACAAACCAACGGAAGTCCCGTAGAGGTCATTGGGCTGCTGTTATACCCGGAATTGGTACACGAGTTGTTTCAGTTTGATGTCTTTACGTCCAGTTATCGAGTAGAATATAACCTCAAAAAAATAGAAATTGACCGCCTGCTCGAATACTTTAAAGAAAGCATCAGTATATTGCTCGACAACCCCGAGCTAGCCGACGAGCAGTTGATTAAAACTAAGCTTCGGGAATTTGTGCTTCTCATGAGTAAGACGGTAGGTGCTCCCTCCGAACTGGATTTCCTAGCCTCTCTGTTTAAACCCAACTTCGCCCGCTTTGAAGAGGTAATTGCAAAAAACCTCTACGCCAACCTGGCTCTTGGCGAACTCGCCGCACTCTGCCACATGAGTGTATCTTCCTTCAAACGAAAGTTCGGGGAAGTATACGGTGAGAGCCCTATCCGTTACCTTTCTAAAATGAAAGTTCATAAAGCCGCCGAATTATTACAAGACAAAGACAACCGAATTTCGGATATCGCCTACGATGTTGGTTTTGAATCATTGACAACTTTCAACCGTGCTTTCAAAGCGCAGTTTGGCAAACCTCCTACTAACTACCGTCATGAGCTAAACTGATTAGTTTTCGGGCTGATGCGTAAAATATCCATCGTTCGTCTTTTTGATCTTTGTATCCGTGCTTAGCTACCATAAAGACCCGTAAACCGACTGGCACATGGGGTATTTTAACCAACTAGTATTCAAACCTTAAAAATGAACAAAAATGAAAAAAAATGTAGGTAAAACAGACCGAATTGTACGGGTGGTGTTGGGAGTGGCTATCATCGCCTTTGGCGTAATAAACCAATCATGGTGGGGAGCCATCGGAGCTGGTATCATCTTCCCCGCACTTATGGGTTCTGATCCTTTTTACTCCCTTATTGGGGTTAATACTAATAACGTATAAACTCGGGAGGTGAGTAAGATCGCCAGCCTGGCAACCTCCCAATAGTAACAGGTGAACCCAAAGACAAAACAAGCCTAAGCCCGATGATATGTGGCTTAGGCTTGTTTTGTATCCAAAATCCAATTCCGTTACTTACAAATCAGATATCTCTTCCTTGTCAAAAGTCACCATTAGGATTACTTATACTACCTAGGCTTTTACCTGGTACCCGGCAATGATAATTTAATACTAAAAATATGTTACCCAATTCCAACCATGTAAGTTAAATGTGCATCTTTGGTTTTGTATCAACAAGACCACCTGTTCACTTTTAACTGATCCACTGGTATGGCCATCAAACACCCACTGTCGAGTTTAGTACTTTTATGCCTGAGCGTTGTATTTACTTCCTGCTCCATTTCGTCGCGCAGCATGAAGTCTTCCCCGGACTACCTCCTACTCAACCGCACCGATTTCGAACTTTCTGATCAGGTGAAGGCGGAGGCCACTACCACCCGAGTTTTGGGTGTTGACTGGGCCCGGTTGTTTCGCTGGGAATCCGCCGCTGTTGGGGCCGATTTGAGTCAATCTAGTGGTCTGCCTACGGGTACCGTTTCTGCCTCCGGGAATGGGAATATCACTTCTATTGGCTACAATATCTTCGCCAACCTGCCCATCATTGGTTCTATCATCAAAGGTAATACCGCCGCCTATGCCCTCAGTAATCTGATGCGTGACACCCCCGGTTACGACGTGATTCTGTACCCACAGTACTACCGAACCATCAAAGGGTTTCCGCCTTTTTATTCCAAAACGGAAGTAAAAATCACGGCCCGACTTGGAAGGTTAAAGAACTAAAAAGACGGTAGAGGAATGCGTAGCTTGAGGTTTAGTGGGTAGGTTTTTTCTACTGAACCAAAAATCCCATGCCATTCCTCTACCCCTTTATTTCAGGCGAAGATTTACACCTATAGTCCCTCGCCACGGACTAAACCCTATTCCGGCGGCCGGGCTTCCCGAAAGAATTCGAGTACCTCCAAGGAGCATCCACGGCTGAGTCGGATGTGAGCCCCAATACCAGCCTTGGTCTGAAAACCGAAGGACTTCTCCTGAACCCGGACTCCATTACCAAAACGTAATTATTTAGGTACGCATTTTGCTGGTTCTTACTTGTGGTAGAGACAAATGACATCGGAGCATTAAAAGCGTTGGTTGACGGCTTACTGGCTGAGATCGAACGGCTGAAAGC
>JBDNFP010000456.1:0-21522 GCA_041689775.1 Spirosomataceae bacterium | reverse complement strand
TATTTTACTATTTTCTTCTTTCCCGTATCAGCAGTATACTCCGTAATATTTTTATTAATATTGTGGCATAAACAAAACACGTAGAAAATGTCAAAAGTAAAAGTCGCCATTAACGGTTTTGGTCGCATTGGCCGCCTTGTTTATCGTCAGATATATGATATGCAAGGAATTGATGTAGTTGCTATCAATGATTTAACCAGCCCCTCTGTACTGGCGCATTTATTGAAATACGATACTGCCCAAGGAAGATTCAACGCTGACGTTAAATCAACAGATAGCTCTATTATTGTAAATGGAGAAGATGTAGTAATCTACGCTCAGCGTGATCCTTCCCTAATACCGTGGGCAGAACATGATGTTGATGTTGTTTTAGAATGTACTGGCTTCTTTACAAGCAAAGAAAAAGCAGAAGCTCATATTACCGCAGGTGCAAAGAAAGTAGTCATCTCCGCCCCTGCTACAGGTGATTTAAAAACGATCGTTTTTAACGTAAATCATGATATTCTGGATGGATCTGAGACTGTTATCAGCTGTGCTTCATGTACAACCAACTGTCTTGCACCAATGGCGAAGGTATTGGACGATAGCTATGGCATCATAAACGGCCTCATGACAACGGTTCATGCATACACCAACGACCAAAACACCCAGGATTCACCCCACGCTAAGGATGATCTACGTAGAGCTCGGGCCGCCGCACAAAATATTGTACCTAATAGTACTGGTGCTGCTAAAGCCATTGGTTTAGTGCTACCTCGCTTAAAAGGTATACTAGATGGATCTGCCCAGCGGGTTCCAACTTTAACGGGTTCACTTACTGAGCTTACCTGTATTGTAGGCAAAAAAGTTTCTGTTAAAGAGATAAATGCTGCCATGAAAGCCGCTAGTAACGAAAGCTTTGGTTATAATGAGGATGAAATTGTCAGTAGTGATATTATTGGTATCAATTACGGTTCATTATTTGATGCTACCCAAACAAAAGTTCAGCAGATTGGTGATACCCAATTGGTGAGAACGGTTAGCTGGTACGATAATGAAATGTCTTACGTTTCACAATTAGTGAGAACGGTTAGCTATTTTGCTACGATGATCTAGCAAAATCTAAGGCGCTGTAAATAAAAAAGGGACTTCGTTACGAAGTCCCTTTTTTATTTACAGCCTGTATGTATTTTATAGAAAAACCTCTGGCGTAAAAGACACGCTCATAATGAGTGACAATATTATGGTGATAGGCATACAACGGTGATTTGTATAAATCTGAGGTATGGTCAATAATTCTCAGAAAAGGAACCTGCTCAAACACGTTCAGGCTATATTGATATAGATCGGGACTGTCAGTTTTTAAATGCAGTATCCCACCTACTCGCAGATATTTCTTATAGTCGGCCAAAAAACTTGGGTTGGTGAGCCGTTTCTTCTCATCTCGGTCACGTACATGAGGATCAGGATGAACCAGCCATATTTCATTAACTTCATCTTCTTCGAAAAACTCATCCAAGTATTGGATTGAAGCACGTAAGAAAGCAACGTTGATTAAGCCTAGATCAGAGGCAATTTTGCTTCCTTGGGAAATTCTATCGCCCTTAATATCGATTCCGATAAAATTTCGGTCCGGGTATCTTTGGGCTAGTCCTATGGTATAATCTCCTTTCCCACAGGCCAATTCCAAAATAATTGGGTTGGGATTTTTGAAAAAAATCTCATTCCAATTGCCTTTGATTCTCGTATATAAAGGCTTACCTCTTTCAATTACATTTTCTGCCTCTTGGCAATAGAAGTACTTATCTAATTTACGTCGTGTCACTCTACTTAAATCCTATAACTGGTCAATATCTGATACAACAAAAGTACTTCCCCCAACGTAGATAGCATCTTTTTTGCCTGAATCTTTTAAGGCTGCGTTCAGTGCATCATTCACATTATCATAGCAACTACCTTTAATTCCTTGATTCTCTGCTTTCTGAGTCAAGTGTGTCGCCGATAGTGCCCTTTGATTACTAGGTTGGCAAAAGTAATAGGCTCCATCTTTGGGAAACAGATGTAAAATACTTTCCACGTCTTTATCGTTCACAAAACCTAGTACAAACCTGTGTGTTTGTGCTTCTACTTTGGTAAATTGATCAATGGTTATGGCCAAACCTGCTTCATTATGAGCGGTATCACAAACAACGAAAGGGGTTTCGGAAAGGATTTGCCATCTTCCTTTTAATCCAGTTGTTTTCTTTACCGATCGTAGACCTTCAAAGACATCTTCATAAGCTATCTTAAAACCCTTAATGCGTAGCAATTCAACCGCCATCAGTACTCCTTTTACGTTTTTAAGCTGATAGTCCCCTACTAAGTCAAGCTCATATTTCTTGGTTTCAACTTCCCCATTTGTCTTAGCCTCAAAGTGTAAGGTATAGTTTGAGGCTTTATATAACGGAATAGTAACGTTATTATACCCAAATACTAAGTCTGAATCATTCACTTCTGCGCTTTTCTTAAATACATCTTCGACTTGCTCACCCTGGTATTCATTCACTATTACGGGTATTCCCGGTTTAATAATTCCCGCTTTTTCGAAAGCAATTTTGGGTAGTGTATTACCCAAGTACTGCATATGGTCGTAGCTGATATTGGTGATAATCGATAACTCAGGAGTAATGATGTTAGTAGAATCCAGCCTCCCTCCCATACCTACTTCAACAACGGCAACATCTATATATTGATCAGCAAAGTAAGAAAATGCCATCCCTACGGTAGCCTCAAAGAAAGAAGGTTGTAGTGACTCAATGTACTCTCGATGAGTTGAAACGAAATTAGCGATGTAGTTTTTGTCAATCTCTACACCGTTTATCCTTATTCGCTCGGTAAAGGATTTTAGATGAGGTGAAGTATATAGACCAACTTTATACCCTGCTTTCTGTAAAATAGATGCTAGCATATGGGAGGTGCTTCCTTTGCCATTTGTGCCCCCGACGTGAATAGTTTTATACCGTAACTGCGGATCTGAAAGATGCTCGCACAACTCCCGGGTAGTAGTAAGGCCCGGCTTATAAGCGCGGGCCCCTTGATCTTGAAATACTGGTAATCGACTGTATAGATAGTCAATCGCTTCCTGAAATGTCATGAATTACTGTGCTCTAATTTTGAAAGTTATAGTCCCAGATGACTCCTCCGGAACGTTGTTAGAACTCTGAACGAAGGTCAGAACCCTAACCGCATCTTTGTACTTATTAATTACAGCATAGTCAGTTACGGTAGATCTGAGCTGAATTACGTTCTTTACCCGTCCGTTGCTACCCACTATAATCCGGAACGTGATTTCACCGGTTGCATCCGAGTTATCATTTACCTGAGGGGCTCTCGACCATTTCCACCCATTAAGGTCCAGACCAACGGCGGTACCACCACCGCCACCGCTGCGACCGTATGTCTTTGAATATAAGCTTCCGCTTTTTGCGCCTTTATCTCCTACCCCACTGGCATCATCTCCATTGTTGTTACCACCAACACCAGTAGTTGTGCCATTGGTACCATTACTTCCGGATGCCGAACCAGATGACCTTTTGAATAGCGCATCTTTATTCATGGCCTTCTCAGGTACTGGTGTAGTAGATGCACTACTACTAGAGGATTTGCTATTTACCTTCTTCGATTCATTTTTCGCGGTTTCTTCAACTGGGCTCTCTACTTTTGATGTAATGACTGGTTTTTGTGCCACTCTTGTGGTAGGCTTTACAGGCTCAGGACGAGGAGAAGGAGGCGTAGGCTGAGCAGCGGATGCCTTGGGCTTAATCTTTTCTTCCCCCGCCTTCATATTCTCGGCAATTTTGGAGTCGCTTGGTTTATTATAAGTCTGTATATTCCCACTACCTATATTACTGGTTCCGTAGTTAACTTCCACAAAGAGCTCCATCGGGGAAACCGGAGGAGTAGATTGGCTGAGCTTCATGAAAAAGAAAGTGGTCAACAATAGCGCTGTTGTTGCAATAGAAATAATCCAGGAAAGTGCAATTCGCTGACGGTCTTCGGCATTTATAAGTACCATACTTTTTGGTTTTTTGTCGTATAACGTAAATTTAGCGGGAAATCGTGTATATACAAAAAAAGGCCCTTGCGGGCCTTTCTGATTATACTGCGAATATTGCTTACTTCTTGTAATATACCCAAGAATCAGCCTGAGTCATTGAATCAATTCTGTACTTATCTCCAATCGCCTGTACCATATTTGTATACGTTCCAGCAGAAACTTTAATCAATTTAGAGTCAACTTCTTCGATAATCATAGCACTTGAAAAACCTCTCTTAACAAGCTTTTGTTGCAAATCCAAAGCATTTTTCTTTCTACCGAAGCTTCCGGCAATAAGGTAATATTTACTCGATTGAATCAACAATTTTGCTTTCTTATTTTCAACAGGAGCCAATACCTCTTTGGGTTGCTCAATTACTTTTAATATGGCTTTGGGAACAATCTCCTTAATTGGCTCAGATACTATTCCCTGAAATGGTTTTTCTAACTCAGCAAACGATAACTCAGTCGTTAGAGTTTCCCCCGGTTGTGGTTGAACTGGCACTTCGACTTCATTGAAAACGATTACTTTTGCCTCTTTACTCTCGAAAGAATTGAAAAAAGTTGTGTTTACCAGCACATCACGTATTCCCGTGAAAGGATTCAAAGTGCTCAACATGCTCGTGGAGTCGGTCGTTTTGTACGTCATGCTTGCAGTAAATACTACCCCAGCCAACATTGCCGCGGCTAACCACTTGTACCATTGCATTATCGGTGCCGGCTCATTAACCTCATCACTTTCATCAGCCGATGCTACTGAGCCATGGGTGTAGGTTTCGGCAATTGCGATGGCAGATTCTTCAACTGGCATAAACCGGGAATCAGACTGTTGCTTCAGCCGGAAAGACTTAAACCCATACCAATCGTTATTGAAGTTTTGGTTATGTTCCGGCTCAAAGACAATTTTACCTTCAGCGTTGGCGGCAAAACTACCAATGCTATTGATTAGAATTGATTCACCAGCCTGCATTTTCGATCGAAGTGTTTCTACGTACTTACGAACGCCTTGCGCTGCTTCATCCCTATTCATTTTTTCATTAACTGAAATGAAGTAGACCAAAAGTCCGTCATCAACATTCAGAACTTCGTTAAAAGCCAAACGTTTCCGACTCGGAACCATCACACCATTAGCACTATCGTACTGAGCACCAATATGATGAGTCAATAATCCACCAAATTCAGGGATTATAACACAATCATGTTCAAATATTAGCTTTCGGATGTACTTATCAACAGTAACCATTGCTTTCTTAGTTTAGCATGCTTTAACTAAGACGAAGTTAAAAAGAAAATGATAATCCACCAACAAAGTTCAACCCTTGCTGTGGATAGTACTGGTACCTCGAATATTGTTTTCCCAAGATATTGTTAATCGACACATAGGTAGAGAAGTTCTTGGTTAACAGGTAGTCTATCTTCAAATTGAGGTCTATTATTGTCGCTAGTTTTGTCACTATTCCACTTTGAAAGTTTTTTACTTTAAGTCCGGATACGGTATAGATATCACTCGTAACAAATAGCTTCTTGCTAATAGTGAGTGCGTTAAACCAGTTTAACGTGAATGTAGGGCGGTGCCACGCTTCTTCCAAGCGATTAACTTCGTAATTATAAAAATTAGCTTTCAAAGAGGTTTTAAATAAGTCATTCAAGGTATATCCTACCTGAGCCGAAATAGTTAAGACATTGGTTTTCAGCCCATCGTACAGGATAGAGAATTTCGAGGTATCGGTCAGGGAATTATTAAAAACATAAAAGTTTTTGTACTTGGCGTAGGATACCTTTCCCTCAAAATTAAACCCATCTGAGTTTTCTCCTTTGATTCCAGCGTAAATATCTGACTGCTTCTCCGTATTCGCTATCAACACATTAGGAGCAAGCCAAAGATTTTCAGAAAGCAATGACCGTAAAGTATTCCGGACTATATCACCATTCCAACCGGCAAAAACGTGGAATCCAGCTACTGGCACCACATCAATATTCAAAACTGGGTAAGCCCTAGTACGGTTAATATTCAAAGTATTATCCGTTTCATTGACGGCGTTAACCCCCGCTGTAATTGAAAACTGATCATTTACGTACTTAAAAGTTGGCTTTACCCGGAATAAATTACGATTAAACGTTTCGGCATCTACCCGTTGTGAAACAAATGCACCAGCCTCTAAAAGGGCAAAAAAATGATCATCAAGCGGAACGGAAGCCGATAAGGTAGTCCCCCAATCAATTTCTGAAGCACTGTAACGATCTCTTAGACTGTAAAAACTGGTATTTACTGCATAATCAATCAGTGATTTAGGCTCAGTATTTTCGAATCCAATTTGCACTCCAAAAGTATTGATTATCTGTCGAAGGCTATCCCGATTAATCACTGCCCCTTCGGGCTGAGGCTGATAGCCATAAAAATAGGTGTTGGCACGATTGTACTCCACCGCACCATCCACCTTATAAGTTTCCCGAAGGTATTTCCCTCCTAGCTTTATCAAAGTGGACGAATTGGCGGAATTGGTACCATATACCGGACCGGTAGCCGCGGAAAGCTGCTTTACCTGGCCAGTAAATACTAAATCATCGGTCAGGCGTGAGCTTAAAAAACCTTCCCCCTGAAAACGGCCGTAATTACCTGCCCCTAATTTGATGAAGTTATTCATTGCCTCTGGTAGCTCAGTTCTAGTCTTTTCATCTGAGGATGACACCGCCACCGGTGTAAGTTTGGAAGAGCTGAGACTTATTTTAGGGTCAATGAATGCATACCCTACTTTCTTGTCCGTTGCTTTGGATTGAATCGGCTGCCCCTTATCAAACAACCGATTAGCGGGTGGAAACTCAATGCTTTTTTCCTTGATAATTTCATAGGTCTGATTTTCAATTTCACCCCGCTGTGCGAATGAGGCCGTGGCCATTAGGCTACCGACAATTGATAATATGGTATATTGAAGAATTTGATTTCTGTTCATGAGATAATGATTCGGGGATTACCTGAATAATTTAGTTCTTTTCGATTTCGGTCAACTTTAGTTTAGCCAGCGTCAATGCCTCCGCATCTTCTGAGTTTTCGATAATGGATTGAAGCGTGGCCTTGGCCTGCGCTTTTTCGTTCATCCCCAAGTAGACATCAGATAATAAAATAAAGGACCTTACGCGCCAAAAATCAACGCCTTCAAATTGCTTGCTTAGGTCAAAAATCGTTGTCTCTGCCTCACCGTATTTGCGTTCCTTATATTGGATTATGGCTACCCAATACTTAGCCTCCGCGCCGTAGGCATCTTTGTTAGCTATTACTACTTTTTTAAACTCTTCCGTTGCCTTAGGGTAATCTCCTCGTTCGAAAGGCACTTTCCCAAGATACAACTGAGCGGTACCTACCCCACCGGGTACAATATTACCGGCGGTAATTACCTCCCTGGCGTAATGAAGGGTTGAATCGTAGTTTTTAAGCGTGTAGTAGGTATTCATTAATCCAATGGAGGCAATAGTCTGCTCTTTTTTATTCTCAGCATTGCGGAGTAATACCTTAAAATTGGCCACCGCTCTGGAATAGTTTCCACGGCTAATTTCTAACTCAGCCGATTTTTGCGCGGCGGAAGCTACATAAGTCGACCGGTTTGACTGAACAACGGCGGTGTAATACCGTAGTGCCTCCTCAACATTTCCCGTTTTTTCATAAGATGCCCCCAAAAAGTAATTAGCGTCATACTGATTTTTACTGGCAGGATAACCACGCAGGTATTCCTGTAAGGCAGAAATAGCCTGAGGGTATTTCTCAGCGTAATACAGGTTCCGTGCATTGTCAAACTCAACCTCATCTAGCTTAGTATTACCCGGATTATTGCGCCTTACAACAGCAAGGACTTCCGAGAACTCTTCCGGACGTCCAACGGCATTGTAGCTTTCCTGGATCCCTTCGAGAGCACTCGTAGCCGATGGAGAAGCAGGATAATCCTGTAAGATTCGCTTAAAGTCATTGATAGCCTGCTCGTATACCTGAATATTATAATAGGACTGTGCTCTACGTAGTAATGCCGCTGGAATCAAATAACTTTTGGGTTTTTCGTTGACTAACCGGGTAAAAGAACGCACCGATAATTGGAAGGCATCGTTCTGAAAATCTATATCTGCCAATTGGAATAACGCATCATCAACGTAGCGGGAGTTGGGAAACTGGCTAACCAACATTTCGAACTGCCGCTTGGCATTTACTTCCTGGCTCATATACACGAAAGTCCTGCCTTTTTGATACAAGGAATAATCTTTGTCTACCTTGCCATTGATCGTAACCTTTTCATAGGTTTGAATTGCCTCGTTGTAATTCTTCTGCGTGAGGTAGCAATCAGCGAGCCGGACGTAGGCATCCTCGATCACCGGCGCTTCTATCCCTTCCGTATTAGAGGTAAAGTCCTTAAAATAACCGAGTGCTTCTTTGTATTTCTTTTGGTTATAGTAGGCGTATCCTAATGCGTAAAAGCTCTTCCTGCTGTAAATATTACCTCGGTTTTTTACCAATTGATTATAAATACCAATGGCCTCTGCGTATTTCTGCTCGGCAGAATAGGCTTCTGCCTTTTGGTAGGTTGCTGCCAGATAGGTAGTTTCATCAATGGGGTACTTAATCGACTTATTAAAATTGGCAATAGCAGCGGCGTATTGCTCCGCATTAAAATCACTCACACCCTGATTAAAGGTAAGTCGCTGATAATTAGCATTTATCTTCGGAGTACGATTGCGAAGTTGTTCTATGTACGTAATGGCTCCGGCATTATTATTCGACCCCGAATACGCCTCGGCAATAAGTTCACTTGCTTCTTCTTCATGCTTACTACCGGGATACTTCTTTTGGTACTCATTTAGTTCTTTCAGTGCTTCATTGCTACTCCCAATTTCTAATTGAACTTTGGCATGGTTAAACATCGACTCCTCTTGAATTAAGGGGTCAAAACTTAATCTTGACGCGTTATCAAAGGCTGTCAGAGCAAAGTTGGGGTTGTTTACTTTCAGATAGCTTATACCTACCAAATAAGAGGCATATTGAGCCACTGAATCTTTACCAGTTGCTATATTTTTCAGGGCGTCTACCGCACCGGCATAATTATCATTCCTAAACTGCGAGTGACCGTAATGAAGCGAAACCGCGTCAGGAAAAACACCCGGCTTCATTCTTTTATAGCGTTCGTAGGCGGGTACAGCTCCTTTATAATCGCCTTTTTCGTAGTAAACTTCGGCAACATACAAGGCAACATCGTCCAAATTAGTATTTCCGCGTTGCTGAGATAACAAACGCTCCCCGTAAGTAACAAGCTTATCGAAGTCTTTGAGCTGGTAGAGAGACGAAACAATCCAGTTAGGAGCTTCATTTTTGTAATAAGGATTATTCTCTACTTTCAGAAAGTCCTCGTACGCATCCTGATAGTTATTATTCTTATAGTTACTCACTCCCGCAAAAAAGGATGCGTCAGGTGCATTGGCAAAGGTATTATCTCGTTTTACCTGATTGAAATTAAGTAAGGCCTGATCAAACTGTTGAGTTTTGTAGTAGGACATACCCAGCCGGTACATACTTTCCAGCTTTTTATTGTAGTTTCCCGTGTTTTCAACGGCTTTTTCGAGGTACCCGATGGCCTTTTCGTAATCTCCTCCTTCGTAGTAATACTTACCAAGATCAGCAAAAATCAATTGAGCCTTTGGATGTTCGGCATGGTTACGTACAAACCGATCCACCTGCACCTCTGCTTCGGGGTAGTTGAGATAAAGCCCGGTGATGGCGATATAAAATTCTGCCGTTACAGCGTTATAATCTCCCGTAGACAAAAGTCTGTTTTGAGTGTTCAGGAATTCGGCAAATTCCTGGCGCGCAGCCACAAAGTTCGACTTTTCGTAGTATTCAAGTCCGCTCCGAAAGTGGGCTTCGGGTTCGGTGTACCCCATTGTATTTTGGCCATATATTGTCATTTGACTGACCAGAATATAAAGGCCAAGGATTAAAAGGCTACGTTGTAAGAACATAGAGGTGAGTTTGATGAATTAAATAAAAATGGATTTTGATAAATTGTTGCTTACGGTACTAAACGCTACATTCCGTAATTACGTATGATTAGCCGTTTGTACTAGGTACTCAGATTAATAAAGCAAGGTGACTCTAAAAAATAATGCCATTTCTGACGAGGCTGTCCTGCATTTCTTTGTGCATGGCTTCAAATCTCTTAGAAATTCCCTCGATGAATGCTTCATCCAGGATAGTTTCCAGCTCCTGTAAAGAAGTGATTTCGGTTTCGTCTACCTTATAGGTTTGCTCATACATTCCCCCGGCTTCAAACTTTATGATATATTTACCGTTCCATTGGTAGATACCTATCTTGTATTGCGGATGGGAAAAGTCTTTAATGTAACGCATTGATTTTTGAAAGAATGATTTATAAATTATTTAATACAGTACTAGTAGCTTACCTCCTGTTGGCTTGGGGTTGCAACTCGGTTGAGAAGGAAGATGCCGCACTTTTTTTTATAAAAGGCAATTTACAACTAACCCAGAAAAATTACGAACAAGCCTTGTATTATTACGAGGAAGCAATCATGAAAAACCCTGATTTTGCGGATGCTTACCTCAACAAGGGGTTAACCTTACTGGAATTAGGGAAAACGGATGATGCACTAGTTGCGATTAATGCCGCCCTAGAAAGCGATTCCGACCTTTATCCAGCCTATTTGGCCAGGGCCGAAGTAAAGACAAGGCTCGGCCAATGGAATGAAGCCGAACGGGATTTGAATGAAATATCCAAACTCTACACCGACTCATCGCAGTACCACCTTATTAAAGGAAATGTATTGGTAGGAAAAAATAACTATTCTGCCGCCCAGGCAGATTTTGATCGTTCTATCCAGCTAAGCCCCGCAAACGTGGAGGCTTTGGTAAATCGGGGCGCCATTTATTTTGAACAAAAAGCTTACGATGAAGCAGAAAAAGATTTTGAGGCAGCGGTGAAGTTAAAACCAAGAAAAATCGAAGCTTTAAACAACTTGGGTCTACTTAGTTCGAGAAAAAAGCAATGGAAAACAGCTCTTGATTATTTTGATCGGGCATTGAGCGTCAATTCCGTTGATCCCTATGTGCTGAGTAACAAAGGGTATGTACTAATCAATACGGGCAAACTAGAAGAAGCAGCGGTCTTGATTAACCGCTCACTCAGTAATAAGATGGATAACGGGTACGCCCTACGGAACCTAGGACTTTACTATACAAAATCTAATGAGCTAGACAAAGCAACTGAAACGTTTGATAAAGCCCTGGATCTGGCCCAACCAGTTGAATCGCTGTATGGCTACGCCGGAGATGCGTACTACAAGCAAGGGAAAAAGGACGAGGCTTGTCGAATTTGGAAATTGGGTGTTGAACTCAATGATAATCTCGCAAGTGAGTACAACACTCAATTCTGTAAATGATTGTTCTATCGCTGCCTAATCGCACTTTTCAAACCTTTGAGCACGGTTGTGTTGTACTCAGAATTAGTTTTTATTTCAAGCAAAGCAATTGACTCGGAATGAACAAACTCCTGCCAGATATTAGTCAGCTGAACTAGTTCTTCACTGCAATGAAAGTAACTTATGTTTGAGTCCTCGGCCGTCCGGCGAGCATTAAAGTTATGCTTGGTTTCAAAATAAGTTTCTAATTCCGGCTGCTTAGCCGGACCATCAATCATCCTAAAAATAGTACCACCTGCATTATTCAATAGTACTATTTTTAGGTTTGCAGGCAGTGACTCTTGCATGAACCCATTCCTATCGTAGAAGAACGCAACATCACCAACCAGCAGGAAAACAGGTTGATCCGTAATCATCGCAGCACCGATAGCCGTGCTAACGCAGCCATCGATTCCACTCGTTCCTCGATTACAAAATACCTTAACTCCCTCTTTATCAATACCCAAAAAGTTAACATACCTAATCGGCATACTATTCGCTACGTGTAATTGACAATTGGTTGGTAGCTCGTTTACTATGAATAATACCGCCGTCAAATCACTTAACGATGTTAGATTCTGCCAATAGCCACTTATTATCCTCTTTGCCCTTCTTTCTTCCGTCAGCCAATCAGTCAAGTATGACTCATCTTGTCCACCTTCATCATTTTGTACAAATCTTTGATAGTCTACATCTTCAAACAGCTTAGGAAAGAAGTATTCAGCTGCTACTGGTATATGCATGGTGAGGCTTTGTAGTGTATCTATAATATGCAGATCCTCCGAAACGTGCCAGTGTTTCATGGCAGGGTTGTTGCGTAAGAAAAGTTTTAGGTTTTTTGAAATGAAGGATTGGCCAGTAGTAATCAATAAGTCTGGCTGTAACTTCTCACTACCTTCTTCGGTCAGGAAGAGGTCCTGCTTGGTAATGCTCAATTCGTGGTTAGGTAGATTACTAATGACATCACCTACCACGGGTACATGGAAATCTTCGACAATCCTGCGGAAGATATTTCCTAACTGCTCACTCGGTTGATATTGGCCGATGGCAATCAAAATTTTATCGGTACTTTCCCACTCTTCCAGTAATTCGTGCCAGGTAGTTGTGTCAAGAGTATTTATTGAGTTAAGTCTAACGATACCTCTCAAAATCGAGGATGGCAAAAAATTTTCCTCGTGGGTAGGGTAAAAGGGCTCACGAATCGGAATATTAACGTGAACAGGTCCGCGAGGTTCTGACGTAGCCGTAAGAATGGCTTCGTTTATACTTCGATTAATGTACCATCGGGCATCCGGATCGGAGTAATCAGAAGAAAGGTCGACCGTCATTTTCACGTGTTTGCCATAGATACCAGACTGATAAATTGTCTGGCCATCATTTTGGTGAATCCATTCCTTTGGGCGGTCAGCCGTCAGTACCAACAGGGGAATTTGTTGAAAAAATGCTTCGGCTACGGCTGGTGCATAATTATAAGGTGCCGAGCCAGAAGTACAGATTAGCGCTACCGGTTTATTTAATTGCTGAGCCATACCCAAGGCAATGAAAGCCGCCGAACGTTCGTCCATGACAACTGTGCATTGAATATGTGGATGCCTGGCGAAAGCGAGCGTTAACGCTGCACTACGCGAACCAGGTGAAATAATCGCCCTAGTAACCCCCATTTGGTGGCACAAATAGGCGAGATCAACAAGTGGTTGTAAAATTGCCATATCTTTTCAACAAAAAAAGCCTCCTTTTACAGAGGCTTTCCAAATTATCAATAACGACTATTAACCTAAGTAAGTCTTCAAAGCTTTGCTGCGTGAAGCGTGGCGCAACCTGCGAATCGCTTTTTCTTTGATTTGACGTACACGCTCCCGGGTAAGGTTGAATTTCTCGCCAATTTCTTCGAGGGTCATGGCGTGCTCTCCGTTCAATCCAAAGTAAAGGGCAATCACATCAGCCTCGCGTTGGGTAAGTGTACACAGTGCACGCTGTACTTCTTTACGTAACGACTCGTTCACCAAGCCTGAATCAGGCTTATCTTCCAAGTCATTTTCAAGAACATCTAACAGACTATTTTCTTCACCTTGTACGAAGGGTGCATCCATCGAAACGTGACGACCAGATATTTTCATGGTATCCACTACTTCCGAAGGCGAAATTTCTAATACTTCGGCCAATTCTTCGGGAGAAGGCTCACGCTCAAAGCGCTGTTCCAACTCGGAAAATGTTTTCGAAATTTTATTCAATGAACCAACCCGATTTAGGGGAAGGCGTACAATTCTGGATTGTTCAGCTAAGGCTTGAAGAATTGATTGTCTGATCCACCATACCGCATAAGAAATAAATTTAAAACCGCGGGTTTCGTCAAAACGCTGCGCAGCTTTAATTAATCCCAAATTCCCCTCATTAATCAAATCACCCAGGGACAAACCCTGGTTTTGGTATTGTTTAGCAACAGATACTACGAATCGAAGGTTTGCTTTGGTCAATCTTTCCAGAGCCAGCTGATCACCTTCCCGGATTTTTTGAGCCAACGTTACTTCTTCGTCAGGAGTTAATAAATCAACCTTACCAATCTCTTGTAAATATTTATCAAGTGATTGGCTTTCACGGTTGGTTATCTGTTTGCTGATTTTTAGCTGTCTCATTTGTAATATTTTGATGTATTAATAGTATAACGCAATACGTAACAAAATCATTTCATAACGGAAAAATAATAAACCGCACCTTATTGCTTCTCTGGTTTTGGAAGCAATACTTTACGTGATAAACGGTACTTTCCGGTCTTCTTGTCTACGTCTACAAGCTTTACTTTAACTTCTTCTCCTACTTCAAGTACTCCGTCCATGTTTTCTAGGCGCTCCCACTTGATCTCAGAAATGTGCAATAATCCATCTTTACCGGGAAGGAATTCTACAAAGGCACCAAATGGCATAATGGTTTTAACCTTTCCGGTATATTCTTCACCGATTTCGGGCACCATCACGATTCCTTTAATACGTGCTACTGCTTTGTCCATTGCTTCTTTGTTCGCCGAGAAGATACTCACGAAACCTGCGTTATCTTTTTCTTCGATTGAAACAGTCGCACCAGATTCTTTCTGAATGTCCTGAACTACCTTACCACCCGGTCCGATGACAGCACCAATCATTTCACGCTCGATTTTGATAACGATCGCACGTGGAGTATGTGGTTTTAGATCTGGACGTGAGGTGGCTAGTGCCTTACTCATTTCACCAAGTATATGAAGACGACCTTCTTTGGCTTGTAGCAATGCCTCGGTCAGTACTTCATACGAAAGACCATCTACTTTGATGTCCATCTGGCAAGCGGTAATACCTTTGGCAGTTCCCGTAACCTTGAAGTCCATATCACCTAGGTGATCTTCATCACCCAGAATATCTGAAAGTACAGCATACTCACCTGTTACCGGATCAGAGATAAGTCCCATGGCAATACCTGATACCGGAGCCTTTATTTTAAGACCCGAATCCATCAGTGCCAAAGATCCCGCACACACGGTAGCCATGGAGGACGAACCGTTTGATTCCAGAATATCCGAAACAATACGAATAGTATATGGATTTTCAGATTCAACGGGAAGTATCTTCTTGATTGCGCGAAGCGCCAAGTTTCCGTGTCCTACTTCACGACGTCCTGGTCCACGGTTTGGCTTTACCTCACCGGTTGAGAAGCCTGGGAAGTTGTAATGCAACATAAATTTGCTGTATCCATAATACATGGCAGTATCAACAATCTGCTCATCCATTTTGGTACCTAGCGTAACTGTAGTCAACGACTGAGTTTCACCACGAGTAAAAAGTGCCGAACCGTGGGCACCGGGCAAAAAGTCGACCTCACAGGCAATCGGACGAATTTCGTTTAATTTACGACCATCAAGACGCTTTCTTTCGTCAAGTACCATGCGGCGTACTGCCTCAGACTCAACATCGTGGAAGTAACGCTTGATCAAAGATGAGTCTATCTCCTCCTCTTCACCAATAGTTTCTTTGAATTCTTCCAGTACTGCTTTGAAGCCATCTTTACGTACTTGCTTGCTTGGTGAGCTTTGCATTGCAACGGCATACACCTTGTCGTAACAGAATTCTTTAATTCTAGCTTCGAGCTCCTTGTCTACTGGATCGCCTTGGTATTCGCGCTTTTCAGTTTTGCCAACGGCCGCTTCAAGCTCCTTTAAGATTTTACATTGCTCCTTGATGACATCATGAGCAACTTTAAGTGCCTCAATGATTTCCTCTTCCTGAGCTTCCGCCAGTTCTCCTTCTACCATACAAATATCCTTCTCGGTAGCCCCTACCATCAATTCGAGAGTAGCGTTAACCAATTCGGCGGTAGTAGGATTCACTACGTATTTGCCATCAATTTTCGCCACACGTACTTCCGAACACGGTCCGTTATACGGAATATCCGAAACCATCAGAGCTGCATTGGCGGCTAAACAAGCTAGTGCATCAGGTGGTACCTGCGAATCCGCTGAGATTAGCTGAATATTTACCTGCGTATCAGCATGGTAATCTGATGGAAACAATGGGCGTAGCGCGCGGTCTACAATCCGGCAAATCAATACTTCGTGGTCGGAAAGTCTTCCTTCGCGGCGCATGAAGCTACCCGGAATCCGACCTGCCGAAGCAAACTTTTCTTGGTAATCTACTGAAAGGGGTAAGAAATCTACCCCCGTTTTAATTTCTTTATTAGCCACTACCGTAGCAAGTAACATAGTATCACCCATACGGACCACTACGGACCCATCGGCTTGTTTGGCTAGTTTACCAGTTTCAATTGAGATAGTTCTGCTATCGGGAAGAGTAATTGTCTTCGTTACGACATTAAATAGCATAGAATTTGGATAAGTGTATGAAGAACCGCTTTATTTTATTTCCGCTTGTATTCTAATTCAGTATTCCCTGACATAAAGGCCTGTCTATACCATATATATCTGTTCCAATAAACAAATTATCAAGGTTATTATTGATAGGGTAAAGTTTGGACAGAAAGTAGGGTAATTAGCAACAAAAATCAGGGAATTTACGCTTTGGCAAATTCCCTGACTCAATTCATTTTACTTACGGAGATTCAGTTCCGCGATAATAGCGCGGTAACGACTGATATCCTTCCTAAAAAGATAGTCCAATAACCGTCTACGCTTACCTACCATTTTGAGAAGTCCCAAACGGGTGTCGTTATCTTTCTTGTGCGTTTTTAGGTGCTCTGTGAGATAATTAATACGGTACGTAAAAAGGGAAATTTGTGATTCGGCTGACCCAGTGTCGTCAGATGATTTCTTAAATCCTTGGCTTTCGAAGATTGATTTCTTCTTGTCCGTGGTTAAATACATGATTGTAACAACAGATTAAATTGAAATTTTATTAAAAATAAACCACAAAAGTACGGTTTTATTTTTAATAAATGAAAGTATTCTTACTTACTTGCATCAACAAAGGTTAATCCCTTCGGCTTAAAGTACCGATTTCGGATTTTTGTCCAAAAGATCTGATATACATCCTTTTCGAAGATTCGGGAATCTTTTCTGGCCCGTTCAATAAAGTACAAACCAGCCACTAGCAAAACAGAGTTGGCGAGCCAAGCTCCGGTAAACACATTCAGCAACCCATCCTTGACGTACTTATCTCCTTGGATAGTAAGTACATACAGTAATATAAAGAAGATAATTGAAACAAGTACCGGAACGCCAAATCCTCCTTTTTTTATAATGGCGCCGAGGGGAGCTCCGATCAGGAACATCACAAAACAAGAAAATGCCTGCGTGTACTTGTGTAGCTTTTCCAGCTCATACCGGTTTCCTTCCTTTAATTTATTTGAAAGGTAATCAGCATTTGAGACGGCAAAACTTTTCATGCTGTTGGCTGAACTCTTCGCATTGGCAAGTATTACGGTCTTCAAACTGTCACTGATAGGCCGCGCCAATAGGGAATCAATCCACGGGCCGTTGGATAGTTTGCTGGCATAGTCGGTGCCTACCCTGAATTTATAGGAAAAGTATTGCTTGCTATTGGGAATCAGATTGTCCTGGGCACGGACAAGGTCTTTACGAAGAGAGTCGGTAGTTTCGTTAAGTGCCTCGATGTTTTTCATGTACTCGTGGTACTTAAACATATCCTCGTCGGTCCGCTTCATCCCAAAAGATTCAAGGCTAACCACCAATTTATACTCATCGAATCTATTTCGCATAAAGTTAGAATTCTCCGGCGAGGAACTGGAAGGGCTCGATACGTAGGCCCCCGAACGCCCTCCCCCCTGACTTTGCATCTCTTGGTAATTATTTCCGTCGAATAATTCAATGACGAGGTATCCATTATTATTAATGGTGTACATTTTACCAGAATCGGCCAAGATCACCTGGGTGTTTCCCCGCTCATAGGAAGCATTATCCTGTTTATAGATAATCATTCCTTTCATCAAACCTGATCCATCATCCATCTTTTTGTCAACCTTGATGCTATAGCCCGGAAGGTCATTATAAAATATCCCCTCCTTGATTTTTAGGGTAGCTTTGGTGGTTTTGATATCATAGAGTAAACTATACCCTTTCAGGTTTGCCCACGGTACTACCCTATCATTAAAGAAGAAGGAGAATGTACTGATGATAAGGGCGATTACGAAAAGTGGGCGCATAACCCTTACCACCGAAATACCAGCACTTTTTATCGCGGTCAGCTCAAAGAATTCGCCAAGGTTACCAAACGCCATTAATGACGATAACAACATAGCAAGCGGCAAAGCAATAGGAACGGTACTGAGGGCAAAAAAGAAAAAAAGACGGGCATATTCCGTAAGGCCTACGTCCTTCGAAACAAACTCGTCTATATAAAAAATCATAATCCTCATCAAAAAGATAAAGACCACAACCGATAATGTAACTACAAAAGGTCCCCAGAAGGACTTCAACACAAGCTTGTCAAGCTTTTTCATTTAACTACCTACAATTTCCTTTAGATTATCCATTAATCCGTTCCACAGGGAGGATAACTCTTCTTCATCCATCGTCTGTGAATAATCAACGACACGAAGGTAGGTAGATTGTGTTAAATCGCTTACTTCAAGTTTCATTTCAACATAATTGGTATCTTCGGTAGGGTCTTCATTCCCTTCAAACTCGAACCGAACGGCCTTGTTGAGACGGTGGGAAGTCTGCCGGGCAAAGTGACTGCTGCCATCCCATTGAAAGTCGAAGCGGTGATCTGGCAGAATAGTTACTTTCTCGGCGAACCATTGTTCTAGACCAGAAGCAGTGCTTAGGTAAGGAAAAAGGACCCTAGGAGAAGATCTTAATTCAAATTCTGTAATAAATTTATGCTTTTCCATAGTCTTTTTTTTAAAGGTTTAATCTTAGAAAAATCCTGCTTTGAGAAAAATACTAACTACTTAGAATCAATTCATTATAATCTTCTACGATGCAGTATGCATGACATTATGGGTGTTCTAATCCCACTTGACATTGTTCTGTAATTTAGGTTACTACCCCGAAATAAACAAAATTTATTGGAGTATATTTTTTTTTGACATACATTTGCACCACAATAATTCGGCGGGGTAGCTCAGACGGTTAGAGCGCAGGATTCATAACCCTGAGGTCGGCAGTTCGATTCTGCTCCCCGCTACGAAGGCAAGTCTCTTGACTTGCCTTTTTTTTTAGTCTCTTTCAGGATTTTGCGTCCCCAAAACCCTCTTCTACTATTGTTACTACCTTACTTACCTTCCCTAGTGAATTACCTTAAATACTAACTCCTTCAATAAGTCTCCTTCCTTGGCAGCCCCTCCTTCTATTCCTTTCAATTGAGCATCTGCTGTCCGAAGAGAATGAATAATCCGGGCTACCTTGGCAACCGGGTAGTTGCGTAGAGCCGCAGTATAGTCTTTTACAAAGAATGGATTTACGCTAAGTAAAGCCGCCAACCCATGGTCTGAACGGTCGGATGAGCCGTGTACAAGCAATACCTTACTAAAAAAATTATACAGAATAATAAGAATTGGCGCCAATGGATTATCCTTCGGGTTAGATGCAAAATAGTTAGCAATCTTATTTGATTTGTACACATCCCGCATCATCAATGCCTTTTGAAACTCAAATACATTATACTCCTTACTGATACCCACGTACTTTTCGATCAAATCGGCATCAATTCCTTCTCCTGCTTTGAGGTTAATGAGCATTTTCTGAATTTCACTTACCAGACGTTTTAGATCATTGCCAATATTATCAACCAGCATTTGGACCGCCTTAGGGCTAATTTTCACCCCGTGAGTATGACAATAATTGGCAACCCATTCGGGTAACTTGTTGTCATATAGTTTTTTTGACTGAACTACGGCTCCCTGTTTATTAAATGCTTTGATGTAAGTACGACGCTCATCGGCCTTATCCTGAAAGCAAAAAACCAGTACTGTACTCGACAATGGATTATGTGCATATTCTTCTAGCCGGCTTTGTTGATCTTTCTGGTCAAAACCGGCTAATTTATGCGCCTCTTTGACCAATACCAACTGTCGCTCCGCCATAAAAGGGTACCTTTTTGCGTAACTCAGTACACTGGCTACATCGGTATCTTTCCCGTACACTATAAACTGATTGAAGCCTTTTTCTGATTCCGGTACAATATTCTTTTCCAGCTCATCCGCAATCAAATCTATGTAGTAGGGTTCATCCCCGTACATGAAGTAGACCGGTTTATACTGTTTCGTCCTGATTTCTTTTAGTATCGCTTCGGGTGTTAATGCCATGGATTAATCTAACCTTGATTCTGAAATATAATTCTTAGCAGCGGCTTGTAGTAATGGAAAAAACTCTAAGAATGCCGCTTCATAAACAGGAAAATTTCGCAACAATTCGTTTTCTGCCCCTTCAATGCCATTCAGAAAACTAAACCTACGAGATAAGCCATCAAAAGAACGCTTTATCCCACTGATTTCT
The DNA here is from genome assembly GCA_041689775.1 of Spirosomataceae bacterium. Lineage (GTDB taxonomy): Bacteria > Bacteroidota > Bacteroidia > Cytophagales > Spirosomataceae > JBDNFP01. Next base: position 1,087 of record JBDNFP010000456.1, on the reverse strand, counting down.
TTGTAATGACCCAGCCAATCGTGCCGAATCATGGCTTCTGCCATTGGTTTCATCGCTTCAGGTATCTGCTCTTGGTTCCTTAAAATAACATCGTAGGATTTTTTCGCAAAACCGGAAAGCGGTTCTTCAGCGTATTCTTCAAAATGATTCGCCAAAAAATAATCGAAGTAAATATCTAACACCACTCCGGCTACCCGGGGGTAGGCTTTGGATAGTACTTTTTTGGCGTCCCGAACAATAGGATGGGTATCCGTATAGGTATCAATAAATCGATGTAATTTGAGCCCAAGTAAATAATCCGGAATCCAGGTATAAGTCCTTTCTAGAGTTAATTTGCCCTTAATAAAGTCCCCTGCAAAATTACCCATGATGACCCCTTCCCGATCTCCTGATAGGAGTATATGCGCCAAAAAATTCATTCGTAGAGGGTTTGTGTTGCGAATTTACCGTAGCTTTGTTTTAACAAGCATCTAATACCAAGTAAAAACTACTTCAACAACCATTATTTTATCCAAACAAACAAATGATTATTGAAAAAAATAAAGTTGTAGGAATAGCCTACAACCTTAGCATACCTGATACAGACGGAGATATGAATCTCGTTGAGATAGTCAACGAAACCGACCCAATGTACTTTGTTTTTGAAATGAGCGGACTTCCCGAAAAGTTTGAGGAGCAATTAGGCGGACTTGAAATTGGGGGAGAATTTGACTTCACTATCGACTCCGAAGAAGGTTATGGTGATTTTGATCCAGAAGCGGTGGTTGAACTACCCAAGTCCTTGTTTCAAATGGAAGGCGTGGAGCAAGACGAGCTGCTGACGATTGGAAATATCATACCAATGACTAACGAGGAAGGCGAGCAGATGCAAGGGCAGCTAATTGAAGTAGGTGACGAAAACGTAACACTTGATTTCAACCACCCGCTAGCCGGAAAGAGCATGCATTTCCAAGGCAAGGTACTTAGCATTCGCCAAGCAACTGAATCCGAACTAGAACACGGCCATGTACATGGCGAAGGTGGAATAGAGCACGAATAAGTATATTGGGATGATTTGATTTAAATCATCCCTGTTCTCTTACGTCTT
>JBDNFP010000455.1:0-4291 GCA_041689775.1 Spirosomataceae bacterium | reverse complement strand
TTAGTGTGCATATGTTGCCCAAGCCAATTTGGTTATGGTATTTGCACGATTCATTGGTGCAGTATTGTAGCAGTTTGTATTTGTCAAAGTCAAGATCCATGGCACAAAGTTACGAATCATAAATTATATACCCAGTACCCTTTTTTACAAAAAAAACAAACACACCGACAAGCGCCAGCGCTAATGCAAGTCTTTTCGATAGCCTCTGCATTGGAGTCAGATCATCCTTTCTCTTCTGTTGGAGCTTTGGAAGTACTTTCATAATTATTCTTCGCCGTTAGTATTTTTTGTATTAATTACTCACTCACTCTTAGCAGAGACATGTTTGGTAGCTACGGAATACTTGTTGGCTTTACGGACCTTGGTTAAAGCCACTAACTGAAAAAATACAAACGCCGGAATACTTTTCAAGGCCCGGTATATCTTCTCATCCGCATTTGCCATAAAAAGGGCTGCTAAGAAGCTCACTATAAAAAGTAAAATACCCAACAGCCAGAGCAGCGCTATCACCGGCGCCACCCACAGGTTAATTAGCATAAACGTAACCGAAAGTAGTAGAAATAAAAATAAAGGTGGACGTTGAAGTACTAGCCCAAACAGGATCTTATTCCAGCTACCAGTTAGTAGGCCTTTCGCAATGAGTATGTACCCAAACCCAAAGTAACGAAACCAGGTATTGATCCAGCGGGATCTTTGCTTCACTAGCTGATCTGTACCCGCCGTTTTCTCGTCGTATACAACGGCTTCCGGTGCATAGGCTATCCGGTAGTCACGCTTTACAATTTCGTACTGCAATACTTTATCAAACCCTGCTCCTTCTATATTGAGCTTTTCAAGGCACTCGCGGTATAGCCTAGTGGTGAAGGCCATACCCGAACCCGCCAAAGTAGCTGACGCCCCCGCGCCAAACAGCGCTTCTCCATCGAAGAAATGGTAGTACATATCCCGGGCCGCGTCGGGGGTAGCGTAAAGAGTATCCGTATTCTTCGCTTTGCGGTAACCTTGCACCACTGAGTACCCTTTATTGAAAAATGTATTAAGCTGGTTAAGATATTCCGGATCCACCAGGTTATCGCTATCAATAATAGTAAGCCGCTCGTGCGCCCTTTGGAATCTACTAATTGCATAGAAATGGGAGCGGGTATTGCTACTGAGTACCTCCGTGGGCCGCAGCAGAATAACCCGAGAATCCGGCACTTGAAAAGCCGAAATATCGCATTTATCCGCCACTACGTGGATCAGGTAGTTTGAATAATTGAGTTTTAACAGGGAAGCCAGAACGTTAGGTATTTGCTGCATTTGCTCATAAGCAGTCACAATGATGGCGTAGTCAGGTTCTTCTTTTGCTAGTGTAGTGTTCTTTGAACCTTTTAGTGATGTACGCGCATAATAGCAGACCCCGACCATGAGGGGAAACACCAGGTTAAAGCCGATAAAAATTTGAATGATCGACCAGATGTAGTAAATAAAACTCATAAAAGGTAGGGTTGTGTACGTATCAAAACAGATTGTTTGAACTGCCCGGGAATAATCATGAAAGACTAGTTCTCTTATTTAATACCCAGCCCGAAAAAGTTGAGCCCAAACTTTCGAGGTATTTAATCGTACCCATCTGAGAACTTTTAATCGTTTTTCCTGATTCAAAAACCATCAGAAGATGATCCGAGAAAGAAGTCCACTCCTTGGCTTTATTTAAAGAACTTAATGGATCTGCCTCTACCAAAATGATGTCGTAATACGAACGCAGGTATTGAAACTTCTTTTTTAACTCCTTCTCATCCACAATTTCCAGGACAGAAACATCACCACCATCGTTACCCAGTATAGAAATACCCCATGTTTCTGAATCCAACTCCTCAGGCCAAAAGTGGGTCTCGTCAAACTCTGCAAACTTCTCTCCGTGCCCAAGGGTACTTAGTTCAGGCTGCCCAAAATTGCCATCAATAATTAACACCCGCTTACTTATACGGGCAAAGGCCCAGGCCAACCCTAACACGACGGAGGTTTTACCCTCGCGTTTACAGAGGCTGGATACCGTAATCACTTTTGCTCCTTCATTACCTTCATTCAGTAGTTCATACCGTAGCGATCGAATGAGGCTGTGATAAAGTCGAAGGCTCTCCTCGCTCGGACTATGGTCGTAAATTTTATCTTTATCGAGCCCACCATTCACGATGTTGAGATGGCCCAGTACTTGCATATTGGTACTATTCGCCAGTTGATCAGGTTCCCGAATTGACATGTCAAAAAAGTAGACCACAAAAAATACCAAGAGACAAAGCGAAAAACAGGCAATACCAGCAACAAGTATCAGAATTTTCTTTTTGGAAGGCATTTTCAAGCCCGGCATAGCTCTCTCAATTACCTGCAACCGTATCGGAAAATTTGCACCCATCCGCTTTTCATTGTAGAGTTGCAGTGCTTCTATGTACTCCTTACTGGCTATATCAATACTCGACTCATACTCCTGGACTTTGGCTTCGTTTGGTACAAGGCCGTCGAATTTTGTATTGAGACGATCTAGCTCCCGCTGGATGGATGTGGAGCTGTTTAATGACATTTCAAGCGATGTCTCCAAAGATAGCTTCTGATTAATCAGATTCTCCTTTACCACTAAGGGGTTATAGGCATACTTATCGACATCCGAACTAATTTCCCTATCTAGTTTATTTTTAAGAGAGTCCACCTCAGATTTTAATTTGGCGTCAAAATCACTTCGGATGTACGTCTCATTAGCAAGTCTAAGCCGGTCTTTTAGCAATATAATCTCCTGGTTTGTTTTACTCATGGCGCTCTCCATGTAGCGTCGATCAGTGGGATCAAACTTTTTATCAATATTACGAATAGCTGCGGTGTAAGCCTGATTCTCTTTTTGAATCACCTCTCTTCTGGTTTCAAAATCGGCAATCTGCCCGTACAAAGCCGTAGCCTGCTCATTCAGGTTTAGCACACGATTCTTAATTTTATAATCTTTGAGCGTATTCATGTTAGCAGCTAGTGCCTCCTGCTTCTGAATCATAAATTCATACAAAAACTCAACCGCCTTGTCGTTGCTACCTGTGATTCGGGTTGAGTAATACGAAACAAATTCATCCCCAAGGGTATTGACCACAAAGGCCGACATTAGCGGAGAGGGGGCTTCGTACTCAATCGTGATATAGTCACTATTCGATTTACGATATATGGCTAGGTTCTTTTGTAACGACAGATCGTCTGTTTCTAGCTTTTCAAGCAGTTCACGTAGTTTTTTCTCTTCAACGTTTCCTGAGGAGAGTTCTTCCCTGCTTTGAGACTTCTTCTTGAAAATTATAATAGCTCTGCTCTTTTCCTCAGCACTAAGTTCATTGAGGGGGTCAGCGTCTCCACGAAAAGCTTTATCCGGGGTAGTTTGTAGATCATATAGTACGAGTGCATATGATACCTGATCCAGCATTTTTTTCAGATGCATCATCTGAATCATACTATCAAACTTCCGGTTGATCTCTGATTCCTGCACAGACTCTTCGCCATCCAATACCTGCGCCGACTTATCCACTAACCCGGTTGCGATACGCGATTGCGATTTATACTGATCTGCCATTCCCCTAACGAAGTAGTAGACAACACCCATCGTTAGCAGGGGGAATAATATCAATACATATTTATTCCGATACAGTACTCTAAGGTATCTTACCAGCTCCGTCATTCGATAGTTGATAGTTTTTGTCCTAAAATCTCTTCAAGATTACTTTGGGCAATGTATACTTCACTTTCAACCGCTAGCTTTCCCGCTGTATTATCATAGTACATTATCAATATTTTATTATAATTTTCTAATATATCTGTTCCATTCTCGTACTTATATCGCACCTCCTTTAGCATACTTTCGATATCAAGTAATGCTTCTGATTTCAAGCGAAATAAGACCTTTTGCCTTACGTAGGTATAATACCTTCTTTTCACTTCTGCTTCCAGGTTCAGATCATAGGCATCATGCTCATAATGAGCTACTTTTAATCCACTTTTTGCTTGTTTGATCAAACTGGGCTTCTGCAGAATAGCACCAATATTCATAAATAAACCAAACTGATACCCCGTCAAAAAAGAAGGATTAAGAGCCGCCTGGGTTTCAGTAGGGTTAAAAAGATAAGAGAAGGATAGAATTTCAAAATAATAGGACTTTCGCAAATCATGCGAATTTAATAGTTGGCCGGGTCAGTTGCGTGCGCAAATAATCACTTAGCAAACCATACTTCAATTGATAAACAGTTGTCTGACAGTCGTAAGCGATCTGCGTAAGCCTGAGCCAAAC
>JBDNFP010000454.1:0-4462 GCA_041689775.1 Spirosomataceae bacterium | reverse complement strand
CCCTTCGGTCACGGCCACTTGCCGCATGTTGTCGCCGAAGCGCACTACCTTCATTGTTTTTAGTTCAAAAGCCGCGACGACTACCCGACTCCACGCTCCAATCTGCCCCACCACGGCCGGGTCTTGCCAGAAACCCACCACTACCTTACGGTTTATTCGCATCCGTGAAAGCATAAACCCAAACTCCCGGTCGCCGTGCGCCGATTGGTTGAGGTTCATGAAGTCCATATCAATCTCCGCCCAGGGAATATCACGATTGTACTGAGTGTGCAAATGCAAGAGTGGTTTTTTCAGGATCGTTAAGCCCCGAATCCACATCTTGGCGGGCGAAAAGGTATGCATCCAGGTGATCATGCCCACGCAGCGAGGTGCCACATTGGCTTCCTGACAAATAGCGTATATTTCATCGGGGGTTTTCACTACGGGCTTGAATACGACCCGCACGGGTATGGGGCGAGCCTTATCCAAATAGTCCGCAATCACCTGCGAATGGGCGTCTACCTGTTTGAGGGTTTCTTCGCCGTACAGATGCTGGCTGCCGGTTACGAACCAGACTTCGTAGTGTTTTAAGTCAAGCATGCTAGGTGGTTAGGTTTTAGCAAATAGGTTTAGCTAGTTTGCGTTGCAGATTCAAACTAGCCGTTAGTTATTTTCAATAAAACCACCCAGACTGAGGTACTTTTTATATAAGACATCATAGGTTGCTACCCGCTCAGGACGGGGATGGTACTCGGCGTCGAAGCCTGACCCCATAGCGGCTTGCGCGGCTTCAAGAGTAGGGTGTACGCCTGAGGCCACCGAGGCAAACATCGCCGCCCCCAGCGCACACGCCTGATCGGCCGTAGCTACCTGAATGGGCCGGTTGAGTACATCAGCCAGGGTTTGCATCACAAAGGACGATTTTTTAGCAACACCGCCAATAGCAATCACCTTTTTGATGGGTACCCCTTCCTCCACAAAACGCTCTACAATAGCCCGCGAGCCGAAGGCCGTGGCCTCTACGAGCGCCTTAAATATTTTGGGAGAATCCGTCCCCAGGCTCAAACCGGCAATGGCGGCTTTGAGGGTATGGTTAGCATCAGGGGTTCGGCGTCCATTGATCCAGTCGAGCGCGATGATATCCTGCTCCGTTACGGGGAGCTGCACGGCCTGTTCAGACAGGTACGGAATAAGCTGCTGACCCAGCGTATCGGCGGCCTGATCTCCCAGCAATGCCCGTACCGGCTCAGTAATCAGGCGGGCAAACCAGGCGTACACATCGCCAAAAGCCGACTGCCCGGCTTCCAAGCCTAGCATACCCGGCGCTACGGAGCCGTCTACTTGTCCGCAAATACCCCGGATCAGGCGGCCCCCCATTTCTTCGTTGGGGGCCATCAGGATATCACAGGTGGAAGTACCAATGATCCGGACGAAAGCGTAGGGTTCAATCTGTGCGCCCACGGCTCCCATGTGGGCGTCAAAAGCACCTACCCCGATGGTAACGTCGGTAGAAAGACCCAGTTTTTCGGCCCATTCGGATGAGAGCTGGCCCATTGGCAAGTCGGAGGTATACGATTCCGTGAACAATCGTTGGCGAACACCCGCCAGCAGTGGATCAAGCGTGGTAAGGAACTCCTCCGAGGGCAAACCATCAAAATCGGCATGCCAGAGGGCTTTGTGACCCGCCGCACAGCGTGACCGCTTTAAGGTAAGCGGATTGGTATTGCCTGTAAGCTCGGCGGATATCCAGTCGCAGTGCTCTACCCACGAAAAAGCATGCTCACGCACCGCCCCGTCGACCCGGAGGGTACGCAGCATTTTGGCCCAAAACCACTCCGAGGAGTAAATCCCCCCCACATATTTGGTAAAATCAGTGGGGCCATTGTGCGCTAGCTCGTTGATTTGGTCTGCCTCAGCGTTTGCCGTATGGTCTTTCCAGAGAATAAACATCCCGTTGGGGTTTTCGGCAAAATCGGGCCGAAGCGCCAGAGGTAAGCCCGTTTCGTCCACGGCACAAGGCGTAGAACCCGTGGTATCCACCGAGATACCCACTACCTGCTCGCGCACACCCGCCGGGGCCTGGGCCAAGGCCCCATTGATGGTTGCTTCCAGTCCTTCCAGGTAGTCGAGCGGATGCTGACGAAATTGAGATATGGCTGGGTCGCAGTACAGCCCCTGCTTCCAGCGGACGTACTCATGTACGTGCGTGCCGACGGTTTCGCCGGTATGGGCGTTGACCACGATGGCCCGGACGGAGTCGGTGCCGAAGTCTATTCCAATAACGTATTTTTCAGTTCCCATGAGGATGTTTTATGTGGTTGTTGTGGCTAGTGAAATGATTGATAAGCTGCGTGAGTCATCCTTAGTATCATGAAAAAGGAGTTTTGATGCCTATGCTACTTGTCTTACCGGATGGGAAGTAAAAGATGAGAGTCAGAACGGAATAAAAATTGGGATGGAGTAAATATGTGCTGATCATCCCTTTTCTTTGCTGCCAAATCAACTTGTATAATTTTCAATGAAAAAGATTCTGCTTCCGTTTTTCTTGCTGTCCCTGCTGTTTCATACCGTGCTGGCCAGTCAACCGCCCAAAAGTGAGTTTTACGAAATAAAGGTGTACCACGTCACGGCCAAACAAATAGGCATGATGGACAACTACCTGAAAAACGCTTACCTACCCGCCCTGAATCGCGCTGGTGTTAAAAGTATAGGCGTGTTTAAAGCCATCGAGACCGACTCATTGATCTACGTATTTACACCCCTTAAATCATTAAGTCTACTCACCAAACTGCCGCAGGTACTCGCCAAAGATCAGGCCTATCAGGCGGCTGGAAAAGAGTATATTGAATCGACTTTTAAGGAGCCTGCCTACACCCGCATGGAAACAATCGTGCTGGAAGCGTTCGGCGGCATGCCACAGTACCAGAAATCCGGTGTGACAGCTCCCATGAGTGAGCGCGTATACGAGCTACGGAGTTACGAAAGCCCCTCGGAAACCCGCCACCTGAGTAAGGTAGATATGTTTAACTCCGGGGAGATCGACGTTTTTAAGAAACTGGACTTCAACCCAGTTTTCTTCGCCAAGGTAATCGCCGGTAGCAAAATGCCCAACCTTATGTACATGACTACCTTCCCCGACCGCGCCACCCGCGACGCCCGCTGGAAGTCCTTCGGTAGCGACCCCGACTGGGGCAAGCTGAAAGTAATGCCGAAGTATCAGAACAATATGAATAAATCGGTCGTAACGTTTGTGCGGCCTACTGATTATTCGGAGATATGATCTAATGACTGAATATCGGAATGAGTGAATGAATGAGGGGGTTGTCCCTCGGTGAATAGCAAAGAGGCCTGTACCGGATGGTGCGGGCTTCTTTATGTATAAGGGTTTTTAGGATAAATTGTCAGGGTTCAGCCGAGACTTGCCTGATAGGCTATCCAGGAGACGAAGAGAATTCCCCCCCCCCCCGCTTTTACTCATTAAAGAGCGGATTTGCTGCTGCAATTGTTGGATGGTACGTTCGTAATACTGCCGCTCTTTGTCCGTTAGGGCTGCACTCTCGGGAGCGGTGGGTTGGAGCACCATTTGATAGTCAAAATCCAGGAGTTGGGAAACTTCTACTTCGAGAATTTCGGCGAGGTGGCGCAGCCGCTCGGGCGAAATGGCCGCAACGCCGCGTTCGAGTTGACTATACGCCGTTTGGCAAATACCCAGGCGTAGGCCCATGTATTCTTGACCGTAGCCCCGTAGCTCGCGTAGTTTGCACACTTTTTGTCCAAGAGTCATAGTGAGGATTGGTGGTCATGGTTGGAGTTTGTGTTAAGTTTTAGCCGTGTGCATCGTACGAATTCCAAAAACAAGTATCTTTTTTATCACGCAAACTATCCGGCTGCTTAGTTATTCAACGGTCAATTTGGGCTTGTAGGAAAGTTCGTGACCTACCTAACGGGAGTACTAATTTAGCACTTCGGAAAAGTGCAATTCCCAGCTACTTTTCTTTATAATTTAGATTATGTAGCCTTTCTTTTGTGCACAAATATACTTTGTGACGTATATCCCTAAATCCGGAAAAGTGCTAAATTAGCACCTAGGCATTTTTGGGGAATATTTTTTCTTCTGGTAGGTTTGGTGCAGCCAATGAGACGCACAGCGGCCGATGTGCGTAGAAGGATACAGGTAAATCGAGCGAAAACCATTTGCATAGGGAGATCAACTTCCCGGATGACCCTACATGTTTGTAATCACTTTGACTAAAAAAAACCGAGCAGGTTTGGCGACACAAGACAGGGGCTTTTAGTCTGCTATCGGGTGGAAACATCCGACAGCAGACTAAAAGAGCTTTTCAAAGAAGCTTTCATATTTATTAGACTTTATTTGGAAATATTGATCTCGTACGCCTGTGCCCGCGAGCTTGCCTGATACAGTCTTTCGGGGTCCACTGCCTGAACCCTGAGATTGTGCATGCCACAAGCCAGCACTCTGACT
>JBDNFP010000453.1:0-9008 GCA_041689775.1 Spirosomataceae bacterium | reverse complement strand
CCTGAAGCTCTCAGGGCAACGATGGACCATCCCAAACGCCCAGAACGTACTCAACCTGAGGGCTTGTAATCTCAGCGGCCAATGGGACAACGTGGTCAACAAGATTAGAACGGCTGCTTGACAAAACTGAAATACACCCCAGCTTTCAGCTAAAATCTACTTATTCAATTTCTTAGCATCCAATTTCCGGATTACTTGTTTTTTGTCGAAGAGTACCCTCCATACCGCGAAGGGTACTCTTTGGTTTTCAAAGCAAGTCTTGCAGATCGTACTTGCAACGGGTACCGGAGCATTGTAAACCAGTAGGGTATCGTTGAGCTTTTGAATATTATCCGATTGGGGCAGGTTGTTCTCCGCGTTGTAGAGGTAGGCGTCCAGGAGCTCACGCTCTTTTGTACTCAGTGCCGGATTCGTAATATCTTCGGGTCCCAGGAGTTGTATTTTTACGCTGTATTCCTTATCCAAGGCGTTAATTATTGGTACTTTTCGAAGATCTTTGCAAATGGCTACTCCTTCTTTGGGCCTGGCACTTAATTCTTTTTCAAGCGATTTACGGGCAACTACCGCAATTTGCTTGCCCCATTCGTCCACGGTCGAGATCAGCTGCGTATTCGTAACCCGTTTGATTTGCATGATTTTCATTTCCTGCGCAAGTTCTTTGGTGTTCCCCACGCGGTTTTCAACATTACAACCGGTGAGGAAGAGTAGTGAGAGGGCGCTTAGGATTGAGTACTTTATCATGGAGGAGTTGGTTTTCGGATTAATGTAGATAAAAACCAAGCTTCATGGAGTAGCGTTGGTCTTGATTAGAGTAACACAAACGGCGAAGGGATGGTTTACTAATTCTTCGTGATGCGAAATTACGTATCTTTGCGACCCCGAACGATATAGAAACAAAATGCAGGATAAATTAGAAGCTTTAAAGGAGCGATTCCAGGAGGTAGGGCAGCAGATTATTCAGCCCGAAGTAGTGATGGATGTCAAGCGTTATTCCAAGCTGAGCAAAGAATATAAGGATCTGGAAAAGATCGTGGAGCAGTATGATGCCTACCAGAAATTGCTGAAAGATATTGCCGGATCCAAAGAATTGATCTCGACCGAAAAGGACGAAGAACTACGCGAAATGGCAAAAGAGGAATTGACGGAGTTGCAACCGCAAAAAGAAATAATGGAATCAGCAATTAAAGAAATGCTGATTCCGAAAGACCCCAACGATAGTCGGAACATAGTGCTGGAAGTCCGGGCGGGTACGGGTGGCGATGAGGCCGCCATCTTTGCGGGCGATTTGTTCCGAATGTACCAGCGTTTTTGTGAGCAAATGGGCTGGCGATTGTCGGTACTTGACTATACTGAGGGTAGCAACGGTGGCTACAAGGAAATTGTAAGTAAGGTAGAAGGCGAGGACGTGTATGGTAAGCTCAAATTTGAGTCGGGTGTACACCGCGTGCAGCGGGTACCCGCCACGGAGTCTCAGGGACGTGTACATACTTCCGCCGCTACGGTGGCCGTTATGCCCGAGGCCGAAGAGGTAGACGTTGAAATCAACATGAACGATGTGCGGGTAGATACCTTTAACTCGTCGGGAGCGGGTGGACAGTCGGTAAACACCACGTATTCGGCGGTTCGACTTACCCACATGCCCTCGGGGCTGGTGGTAAGCTGTCAGGACGAGCGTTCGCAGCTCAAAAATAAGGATAGAGCGTTAAGTGTACTACGCTCGCGTCTGTATGAGATCGAGCTAAAAAAGCAGAACGACGCCATCAGTACGCACCGTAAATCCATGATTGGTAGCGGCGACCGTTCCGATAAAATCCGGACGTATAACTATCCCCAAAGCCGCGTGACGGACCACCGGATTGGCTACACCGTATACAACCTGCCTACCGTGATGGAAGGCGCCGTTGGTGATTTTATTGAGCAGTTACGCATTGCCGAGAACGCCGAACGGATGCAGGAAGGCGACACGATTTAGAAAAGAAAGTTTCTGAAAGAAAGGGGTAAAGCCTAAAAGAACGGCGAATAAAGAAGCATACTCTTATTCGCCGTTCTAGTTTTTCCGTTGAGTAAATTAGAATAGCTGTGTAAAGTGCGATTGAATCTCAATGAGTACCTTTAATTGACACAACTAAAATACTCACTGAGCCAACAAGTATTTTGTAAAAAGCGGTGAAGGTAGCAGTACGGTATGCCAAAGACAAGTTATGGAGGAGTATCATCGAAAATCGAAGTACCGCAGAAACTCTTCCTTATAGTTGCGGCCCAGTGGTACATCATACTCACCCACTCGGATCTCGTAGTCGTTAAATGAGTCGACGCGTTCGAGATTGACCGCGAAAGAGCGGTGAGTCCGGACAAGGCGGGGCATATCGAGGCGTTCGAGAATGGCACTCAACGACTGTCGGATCGCTAGCTTTTGGTCTCCTGTCTGAATAACTGTATAGTTATTATCTGCTTCCATGAAGAGTATTTCACTGAGGGTGATTTTTACGAAGCGGTAGTTGTTCTTCACAAAGATGTGATCGTCTACTTTGAGGATGGAGTCACGGGTCGGGTTTTCGCGGCTATTCAACACAATTTCGGTAGGGTCAGCGGCCATAGTTTCTACGATGGCTTTACTCCGAAGGGCAAAGTTATTGATAGCCATTTCGATTGAAATTCGCAGATTGGTTAGGTTATAGGGTTTTGGAATATAGGCGGCCGGAAACGTCTTCTTGGCACGTTCGAGGGTTTCTTTATCCGAAAAAGCCGTCAGGTAAATTACCGGAATAGCCCGGATGGAAATCAGTCGCGACACCGTTTCGATACCGTCCCAATCACCCTTAATATGAATATCACAAATCAGGAGATCTACGACGTTTTTTTGAAATAGTTCGAGAGCCTGACGCCCGTTGGATGCTGTTCCAACCACGTTGTATCCTTCATCTTCCAGTGTTTCACTCATTTCCATGGCCAGAATCGCCTCATCCTCTACGACTAGTATATTAATCGTCCCGTCTTTTTTCATGTATTTAAGCTACTTTTTTGAGGGTTTGTTCAGTAATATATAGGGAATAGTACGTGCCGTTATCATTCGTAATCTGGAATTGACCCCCGGTTTGTTCGCTTAGATTACGAATCAATCGTTTACCGAATGATCCTCCTTTTTTCTTCCACAATTCTTCGTTAATACCCGGCCCATTGTCTTTCAATTCCAGAGTTAACCCTTTTTTCATAGTCAGTGAGATGGAAAGCATGGGTGTCTCCACTTTCTCATAAGCATGTTTAAAGGAGTTTGTTATTAGTTCGTTCAGGATCAGACCAACGGGAATGGCTAGATCTACGTCTAATTCCTGTTTTTCAATGCTTAGTCGTAGGTCAAACGTATCGGGTTTATAGCCATAGGCCATCATCAGGCTTTCGGTCAGATCAACGATGTAGTCCCGCATGTTGATGGTCGTAAGCTGATCAGTTTGGTAGAGCCGCTGATGGATCAGTGACATGGCCTCCACGCGTTGTTGTCCTTCGCGCACCGCCTTGGCGGCAGATTCTTCTTCAATCCGGCTCGATTGTAATTTCAGCAGGCTCGATACGATAGCCAAATTGTTTTTTACCCGGTGATGCAGCTCTTTCATCAGTAGCTTCATCTGTTCAGCTTGCTCGCTGATTTTGACTTTACTTCGTTTCAATCGGTTGTATTGCCAATACAGAAGTGCCAAAACTCCGCAAACGCCAATCAGAGAGCAGACCAAAATGAGGAGTTGTTCCTGTTGTGCTTTGTTCATGGAACCCAAGGCCACAATTTTTTGCTCTTTTTGCTTGGTTTCAAATTGTGTTTCCAGCCGGGTCATCTCTCGTTTTTTGTCAAGATTGGTGATGCTATCTTGATATTGCTGAGCAAGCCGGAGGTTCTCGTAGGCTTGCTTATAGTCATCGGTGGCGGCGTATATTTCGTGGAAGTTGGTGTAGATCTCTTGCTGTAGCCTGATATCTTTCAGTTTGGAGTTGGATTGCATGAGTTGGACCGCTTTCTGATTGATGGCCAGGGCTTCGGTATAGTTTTTTTGATCAGCCAACGCCTTGGGGAGGTTAACATACACATAGATTCGGTAGAGGTCTTTTTTCGCCTCAATTCCATATTTTTCCACTTGCTTGAACCGGGCGACAGATTCATTGAGGCGACCTAGCTTGCGCAAGGAAATGGCAGAGTTGAGCAACGAAGAGTGTACTGACTGATCTTCCCCGGCTTTCTTGTAGGCTTCTATGGCTTTATCTGTGTATTCAAGGGCTTTGCCTGAGTCGCCGGATTCACCACTGATGTTAGCAAGTTCGTTGTAGCAATCACCTAGTAAATAGGGCGGGAGCGATGGGTTTTCTTGGAGGATTTTTAACGCTTGTAGCGCATATTTCTTAGCTAGTTCAAGCTCATTTTGGCTAAAAAAAAGCTGTTCTATTCGCGTCAGGATGTCTACTTGCATTTCTTTGTCGCCGAGTTGCTTGAATCCTTCAAATGCTTGTTGGTAGGCCTCGGTAGCCGGACTATAATTCTGACGATTTTGCTCGATGACTCCCTTCTGTTTGTGTAGGTGGGTATTTACATATAAAGACTTGATTTTTTTTTGGTAGTACATTGCTACCCGGAATGCTTTATCGGCAGCCGTGAAATTTTTTTCCTTGAAAGCATAATTCGATGCAAGATGCCCAATGGCTAATGCCCGGGCCGAGTCAGTAGGCAGTTGCAATAGGGAATCGGGTACCACTTGCGCACGGATTGAAACAGGAGTAGTCACTAGTAGATAGAGCAATCCCACGAGGTAGAAGAGTGATTTCATGCGGTAGGTTATTGAGCAGTTGCAACTTAACAAATATAGACATTTATCCCTCCCTTCAAAAATGAAAGAATGGGAAAGCCATCCCCGGCTATACCGTGACAAAAATTAGACTATTTCCCAGCGAACTGCTGAGGGTAAGTTTCTGACTTGAACGTTTCGAAGGGAACTGTTTTGTAGAAATCTCCCCCGAAAAAGGTAATAATCTCATGGAACTCCTTGGCTTTTAAGTAGCCGGGCAGTGGCTGTATTATATTGAACGTATCATCCAGAAAAACGGTGGAGGGGTAGCTTAGGTTGTTGTTAAGAATACTGGCCGCAAACTGATGTACTCCGCCGTTGCCTTGTGGCATGAATACAAATTTCTGACCACCCAGCACTACATCCTCACGCTGTTCCGCGTTGAACTTGACGGGGTAGTAGTGCTCGTTGATATATTCAATGACGCGGGAGTCGGTGTAGGTTTCTCGATCCATGACCTTACACCAACCGCACCAGTCGGTATATACATCAATCAGGATTTTACGGGGCTGGGTTTGATGCAGCGCGTAGGCCTGTTCTATGGTCAACCAGGTAATTTTAGGCGGTTTTACCTTAGCCACGGCGGTTTCGGTGCGTAGTACTACGAATAGTGTAATCAGGAAAATGGCCAGAATAGCGCTAGTTAAGTAGCCGTATCATTCGGTAAAAGGTTTAGGATGCAATGCAGATTTAATACTTATAACAGAGCACAAACCAAAAACGTGCCGAAATGGCAAAGGTGGATAAACCCCGAAGGTGCTTACCCGCCTTTTGCTAATGAAGTTTCAAAATATATTCCGCTACTTTTCAGTATCTACCCGCACCACTGGTAGCCGTTTTGCCTGCCAGTCGGTGTTGAATTGAGCTATATCATCCATGATGATTTTTTGCATGGCAGTTTTGTGCATAGTCCATTCTGCGAGGAGTTCTTGTAGCTTCTCAATGGCACCGCGGGTAGGCTTTGGGGCATGCGTTCCGGCGCGGTCACGTAGGTCAAGCAGTTGGGCGTTGAGTCGGTTCGGAAAGTTAATTACATCCTGAAAGGTCTGCTGTTTCGGCGTGATGAGGTTATCTTCCCACTGCGTTATTCTCTTCGCCACTGCCTTTCCCTGATCCAGCCATTTTTTCATGGTAGAATCGCTCTTCCAGATTCCTTCCAAGGCCTGTATCTGCTGTTTTGCGAGCCGCATGGTATTTACTGACTCGTGAATCTCCCGTACGGCTTCCTCTGTTTTGGTGAGGATCTTCTGTTGTTCTTCAAAGTCAGCGGGTAAAGCGTCCAAGCGGGGATCGGGCAGAATAACCACCGGAGCCATGGTCGTATCCTTATCGGTCCGGAGGCGAAGAGTGTAGGTGCCCGGGCCCACCATACTGCCCCGGTAGTCGCCGTTAACGAATACTTTACTAATGCCGGGTAGGGCGTCTCGACGTAAATCCCAAGCCATTCTGTTAAGTCCTTTTTTTGCGGTTAATACGGGCTTAGGAGCTGGGCCACCCTCGTATTTCTGATAGGTTTTATCTTTCTGGTTGGTGTAAGACCGGAGCACCTTCCCATTGCTACCGAGGACGTCAAGTACTATGGTAGCGCTGTCAAGATCATTGGGCAGGAAGTAGTCAATTGCTACACCCGTGGCCGGATTTTGCCCAAGGCTGGGGATTGGCTTTGGGATCGACGGAGCATCAAGACGAATCGTTTTACCGGGCGTAACCAGCCAGGCTTTGGGTTCGGTGGAAAAGGGTACGGGTACCTGTTGTAATGCACTTAGGTTATCCAATACCCAGAACGCTCGGCCGGAGGTAGCCGCAATCAGGTCGTTGTCCCGAATAATCAGGTCATTGATCGGCGTTACGGGTAGGTTTAGCTGAAAGGGAGTCCAATTGGCTCCTGCGTCATACGATACATAAAGTCCCTGTTCGGTACCTGCGTACAGCAATCCCTTCCGGACGGGATCTTCGCGCACTACCCTGGCGTACGACTCAGGGGCAATTCCCTTCACAATATTTTTCCAGGATTTACCGTAATCGGTTGTGACAAAAACGTACGAGGTAAAGTCATTGAAGCGGTACTTGGTGGCTACTACGAAGGCCGTGGCGGGGTCATGGGGTGATACCTCAATGCTATTGATGAGACATTCGCCCAAATCAGGCGGTGTTACATTCTGCCAGGTTTTACCGTCATTCTGGGTTAGGTGCACCAGTCCACAGTCGCTACCGGTCCAGATCACGCCGTAGCGGTGGGGTGAAACGGCCATATAGGCTAACGTATTATACACTTCTCCACCGGCTCCCTCATTGGTGTAAGGCCCACCGCCTGACTCTTGCTTGGTCGTATCGTTTCTTGTCAGGTCAGGGCTTATGACATCCCAGCTTTGGCCCTGATCGCGGGTGCGAAGTACAACGTTGGCCCCGTGGTAGATGACCGAGGGTATCTGGGGTGAAGCCACGATCGGCGCATTCCAGTTGAAGCGGTACTTCTGATTTTTTGGTATTTCGGCCAGTCCGATGGTGGGGTAGGCCATGATATCTTTTTGTTCGCCGGTTTTTTTATCCAGTACCGATATATTACCCTGGTAAGAACCTCCGTAGATCAAATCGGGCTTCTCGGGATCAAAGGCAATGAAAGCACTTTCGCCCCCCGGTCCCGCCGACCAGTCTTTCCAGCCAATACCCGGCCTGGTAGTGCGATTTACGATCATGACCGAGCTATTATCTTGCTGTCCGCCGTAGATTGAATAAGGAAACTGCTTATCCGCAATAACCCGGTAAAATTGGGCCGTTGGTTGGTTTTCCTGAGTACTCCACGAGTCGCCGCCGTTGAGGCTGACGTTTGCCCCACCGTCGTTGGAGTTAATCATGTACTGCGGATTGATGGGATTGATCCAGAGTGAGTGGTTGTCGCCGTGCGGAGTACCTAAGGTTGCGAAGGTACGGCCGCCGTCGATGGATTTAAGCAGCGGCGAGTTGATGCAATACACCACATCGGGGTTATGAGGATCGGCTTCGATTTCGATGTAGTACCAGGCCCTTGCTACCGTGGTCCGGGCGTTGGTAATCTGTACCCACAATTGTCCGCCGTCGTCGGAACGGTACACGCCTCCTTTTTCGCCCTCGGCTTCAATATTGGCATAAACGCGCTCAGGATTGGCCCGCGATACCGATACAGCTACCTTTCCCATGGCGTCGGGGAGTCCTTTGGCCAGTTTGGTCCAGCTATCGCCGCCGTCGGTTGATTTGTAGAGGGCCGATCCCGGACCGCCACTCTGCACTTTCCAGGGATACCGGCGGTGGTCCCACATACCAGCGTACAATATTCTGGGGTTGGTCATGTCCATGCTCAGGTCGGCACAGCCCGTATTGGGATCTACGTACAAGATCTTTTTCCACGACTTACCACCATCGGCCGAACGGTATACTCCGCGCTCTTCGGTGGCGCCGTGGGCGGCGCCCTGCACAGCCACGTACACGAGGTCAGGGTTATTGGGGTGAATACGCACCGAGGCAATATGACGTGAGGCAGGTAGTCCCATATTCTGCCAGGTTTTACCGGCGTCCGTAGATTTGTACACACCGTCACCGTGGGAGGTCATCACACCCCGAACGGGATGTTCGCCCATTCCAACGTAAATTACGTTAGGGTCAGACTCCGCTACGGCAATAGCCCCAACGGAACTGGTCGTAAGCTGACCGTCCGAAATATTTTTCCAGCTTAGTCCGGCATCTTCGGTTTTCCAGATACCACCGCCCACGGAGCCCATGTAGTACAAGAGCGGATTGGAGGGGACTCCCGTGGAGGCCACGCTTCGTCCGCCGCGCAATGGACCGACATTACGCCATTTTAAATTTTGGAAGAGGCTATCGTTGGTAGCGGGGCTAGTTATAGCTGATGCTTCTTTACTTTTTTTCTTTTTCTGAGCAAAACTGCTACTAACGAGCAGGAGCCCAGCGAGGAGAAATAGGTATGTTTTATTCATCGAAGAACGATTAGGTTAAGGAAAAAGCAAGATAGGTATTTTTGCTTAATCTAATCGTTGCGGAGGGAGTTTGGGTGTATTTCAGTTTTGTCAAGCAGCCGTTCTAATCTTGTTGACCACGTTGTCCCATTGGCCGCTGAGATTACAAGCCCTCAGGTTGAGTACGTTCTGGGCGTTTGGGATGGTCCATCGTTGCCCTGAGAGCTTCAGG
>JBDNFP010000452.1:0-3598 GCA_041689775.1 Spirosomataceae bacterium | reverse complement strand
AAGGAAATGAATACTACAACCATAAAATCAATTACTGGAAACCATCATTATCTGAACGCTTTTAATACGGCGTTTAATAACTAAATTGGTATTATCAGTATATTACGAGCTAATAAAAAATCATATTTCAACAAGAAACGACCTAACACCTACTCACACAGACATTTTTTCAATTTTGGTAGCATAAAGCTTTCTAAATTGAACTTACCTGGAATCAATCGTAGTTGAATGAACTAGTACTGAAAATTCAGGTTTAATCGAATAACCTTCATCAAATATAATTCAGTGGAAATAGGGATAGATAGTTTTGCGGCCTCCCCCAAGGGTCACAATAATAACGCGGAGATCATTAATGAGTTGCTTGATCGGATAGCGTATGCCGACAAAATGGGCTTGGATATTTTTGGCATTGGTGAGCATTACCGTAAAGAATTTTTAGATTCGGCTCCCTCCATGATTCTAGCGGCAGCGGCGGCCCGGACTACGCGGATAAGGTTAACGAGCGCGGTGACCGTACTGAGCGCCTCCGACCCGGTACGGGTGTTTCAAAACTTTGCTACGTTGGATTTGATCTCCAATGGCCGGGCCGAAATTGTCGCCGGTCGGGGCTCATTTATTGATTCGTTTCCTTTGTTTGGCTTAGACCTCAACGACTACGATGCCGTTTTTACCGAAAAACTGGACCTTCTCTTAAAAATCCGCCAAAGTGAGTCCATCAGCTGGTCCGGCCAATTTCGTCCCCGACTCACCAACCAATCCATCTATCCACGACCCGTTCAAAGTAAACTACCCATTTGGCTAGGCGTTGGGGGCACGCCAGCATCCTTTGTTCGCGCCGGAGAGCTCGGCCTGCCGCTGATGGTCGCGGTAATTGGGGGAGAAACGCACCGTTTTGCTCCTTTGGTTAATCTATACCGCCGGGCCGGAGAAAAAGCCGGCTTTGCTCCCGAGCAATTGAAGGTAGGATTACATTCATTGGGCTACGTGGCCGAAACCACCGAAGAAGCCATTGCGGACTACTACCCTGGCTACGCTGAAATGTTTACCAGAATAGGTCTTGAACGCGGCTTTCAACCCGTTACACGCGTTGGGTTCAACGCCCAAAACGGACCCACGGGAGCCTTGCTAGTAGGCAGCCCGCAGGAGGTAGCCCAAAAAATACTTCGTCACAGCGAAGTACTCGGGGGTATCTCCCGACTTAGCTTTCAAATGGATGTGGGTATACCACACGAAAAGCTATTAAAATCCATCGAGCTGATTGGAAAAAAAGTATCTCCCTTGGTGAATCACTAAAATACCTAATTTCTTCTTTCTGAGGATAGTACACGACTTCCAGAAATCTACACCTGCGACTTGATCCAAGTAGCAGTTCAAACCATCGTGATATCACGATGGTTTGAACTGCTTTTTTGCTTCGGCAAGGTTTATCCTAATCTATCAAGCTGCCAAGATCTATTCGCCTTGCGTAGCCACAATTCAAATTATTGAAACGCTTACAACTTTTACTACTCATTGACAGAGTTTTATGCTTGATATGAATAGATTTGCAGGATTTCTCGGGAAACAACCCGATTAACTACCGACCCCTATTACCAGTATGGACTTTCAAATATTAATTTCCAATCTTACCAACCCTACCCTCCTATTCTTTGTTCTTGGCATATTCGCTACGGTTGTCAAAAGCGACTTGGAGATACCCAAATCGTCCAGTAAATTCATCTCGCTCTACCTGCTTTTTGCCATTGGGTTTAAAGGGGGTCAAGAGCTTGCCCACAGCGAATTTACCTCAGAAATATTTTACTCCATTCTGTTCGGCCTGCTCGTTGCTTCGCTAATACCCCTTTACACCTTCTTCATTTTAAAGCGTCGCATGAGTGTGAGCGATGCCGGAGCGGTGGCAGCGGCCTATGGGTCGGTGAGCGCCGTTACATTTGTGTCGGCGGTAGCCTTTCTTGATTCTCAAAATATCACCTTTGGCGGCCACATGGTAGCCGTCATGGCCTTTATGGAGTCACCGGCCATTATTGTGGGCGTAATCCTGATGATGCAGCACGATAAAGAGCGGAAAGGTCAAGGTGGTATTCAGAAAATCATTCAACACTCGTTTACCAACGGTAGCGTGTTGTTAATTCTGGGTAGTCTCCTCATTGGCCTCATAGCCGATAGTAAGCAGGCCGAAGGTATTAAGCCTTTTACCACCGATATTTTCAAGGGGTTTCTCGCTATTTTCCTTCTCGAAATGGGGATGGTTACCGCCCGTCGGTTCTCCGCCTTCATGAAGTACGGCGGTTTTCTAACGGTCTTTGCGCTGGTAATTCCGGCCATGAATGGGTGCATCGTAGCCTTGGCTAGTAGCCTAGTTACTGACGACATTGGAAACCGCTTTATTTTCGCTATCCTGTCGGCAAGTGCTTCGTACATTGCCGTACCGGCCGCCATGCGCCTCGCCGCCCCTAGAGCCGATCCCGGTTTGTATATTCCCATGGCACTTGGCCTCACCTTCCCCTTCAATATCACGGTAGGTATGCCTATTTACTACGCTATTGTCACTACTTATTCTTTTTAAGGTTTATTCGTTCAGCTACGTATAGTTGTGGTAGTATTTTAGTAAACCAACCACTGAAACATTCGCGCCTTCCACGCTGTTTGGAACATATCAGTATCAATCATTATTCCATGAGTTTTTTAACCGCAGAATGGCGCAGACTCGCCTTTGCCAATTACGTAGTTGATCCCGAAGTACTCAAACCCTACCTGCCCTACGGCACCGAGCTTGATCTGTGGCAGGGGCGCTGCTACGCCAGTCTAATCGGATTTATGTTTAAAAATACCCGACTATTGGGTATCAAAGTACCTTTTCACATCAATTTCGAGGAAGTAAACCTGCGATTTTACGTCAAGCGGTTTGAAGATGGAGAATGGAAACGGGGCGTAGTTTTCGTCAAAGAGATCGTACCCCTACCCGCCCTGACCTTCGTGGCCAATACCCTCTACAATGAGAAGTACGAGACCCGTCCGATGAGTCACCGGTGGGAGGAAACCGATACAGACCTCACCGTGGAGTACCGCTGGAAGATCAAATCCGGCTGGCAATCGTTACAGGTAACCACCGGCAAAGAGCTCACCGAGATGATTCCCGGTAGTGAAACCGAGTTTATTACCGAGCATTACTGGGGCTATGCGGAGGTAAACCCTTCCAAGACCAATGAATATCGGGTCACGCATCCGAAATGGAAAAAGTACGAGGTACTTGACTATAAAATTAAAGCTAGCTTTGCCGAATTATATGGCAATGACTTTGCCTTCTTAAATCATCAGCAACCCGAATCCGTAATGCTTGCCGAAGGATCCGCCATTACCATCGAATCTAAACGCGTCCTAAAATCGCCAAAGAGCTGAGTTAAGGATTGTATGGTTAAGAAAAACGATAAGAATGGAAGCATAAATTGCTAACTACTGTTTAAAACACCTTAAATTGTCGGGTATAATTTTGTAAGTTTAATTCTCGCATCTTCATTCTTGAATTGCCAATTGATTCTTTTTTCCTTTCTATTTTGCTGATTCATCCATTTTTTTGCAACGATTTCAACCTCTTTTT
>JBDNFP010000451.1:0-2290 GCA_041689775.1 Spirosomataceae bacterium | reverse complement strand
TGTTTGAGCGCCATGGCACGAGTGTGAGCCTAACCGCCGCCGGAAAACTACTGTACGAAAAATTACAGCAGGCCACCCTGCTTCAACAGGAGCTGAACCAGGCCATGCACGAGCTCAACGAGAGCTTCCTGCCTCCCACCAAACTAGCCATCGGCGCCAGTACCACCATCAGCCTGTACGTACTCCCTCCTGTGCTGTCGGCTTTCCTGCACCAGTATCCCACCATCCAGATCGGCGCCCTCAACCGCAACTCTACCAACATACAAAAGGCCCTACTCGAACACGAAATTGATGTGGGTATTGTGGAAAGTGAAAACCGCCTGAATACCCTCTCCTACATTCCCTTTATGACGGATGAGGTTATAGCGGTCTGTTCGGCCAGGAGCTCCCTACAAACGCGAACCCTCTCTCTGGACGACCTCCTCACGACCCCCATGGCTTTACGAGAAGCCGGGTCGGGCACGTTGGCCGCGGTAGAAACCGCCCTCAAAAAACACGGGGTTGATTTGTCCGGCTTGCAGATCAGAATCAGGCTGGGAGGTACCGAAGCCCTGAAAAACTTCGTGCTGGCGGATACCTGCCTCTCTTTTCTGCCCCGGCTGGCCATCCAGAATGAGTTGGAAAGAGGTACCCTGGTAGAAGTACCGATTGCCGGACTGTCCATTCAGCGCCGCTTCCACTTCATTCAACGCAAAGGCACCGAAAACAACCAATGGGTCAATGCATTAATTCGTGCCACGCAACGCTTCTATTCCCCACAGGAATAACTCATGCCAAAATACGATTTGCATCGGGTGGGCTTTGAGCCCACCTTGCGGGCAAAAATACTACCTATGCCCGTACTAACCACTTCATCACTACTACTTGACCTGTGCTGTTCCCAATGCGGAACTTCGCATTCGGCCCATGTGTCACAAACTCTTTCCAAATGTTGCGAGGCACCCCTGTTGTGCCGGTATGACCTGAAAGAAAACCTGGTTTCCAGAGCTGACCTGCATTCGCGTCCTTACTCGCTTTGGCGGTACAAAGAAGTACTTCCCGTGTTTAAGCCCGAAAATCAGGTAAGCCTCGGGGAAGGGTGGACGCCCTTACTACCCATAAACCGATTGGCAAACCAGTACAGAATGAGTCAATTGACCCTGAAAGACGAAGGCCTCAATCCAACCGGCTCCTTCAAAGCAAGGGGATTGAGTATGGCCATTTCCAAAGCCAAAGAAAACGGCCACCTCGCCTGCATCATCCCCACTGCGGGCAATGCGGGGGTAGCTATGGCGGCCTATTGCGCCCGCGCGGGCATGGAAGCGGTAGTGGTCATGCCTCGTCATACGCCCGATGCTTTTAAGGATGAATGCCTGGCCTACCAGGCCCAGGTGATTCTGATCGACGGGTTAATCAACGACTGCGCCGCCAAAGTTCAGGAATTGAACCCCGACGGGCGCTACTTCGACGTATCCACCCTGAAAGAGCCCTACCGGATTGAAGGTAAAAAAACCATGGGCTACGAAATTGCGGAGCAACTCAACTGGCAACTACCGGATGTGATCATGTACCCCACCGGCGGCGGGACTGGCCTGATTGGTATCTGGAAAGCCTTTGACGAAATGAAGAAACTGGGTTGGCTGACCCCCGATCAGCCCCTACCCCGGATGGTAGCCGTGCAGTCGGAAGAATGTAGTCCGGTGGTAGATACCTTTCTAGGAAAACAGCCCAACAGCAAAAACTACATGGGCAGGCCCACTCTCGCCAATGGCTTGGCCGTTCCACGCCCCATTGGGGAGCCGCTGATGCTAGATGTACTACGCGAATCGGGTGGTATGGCCCTGGCCATTTCGGAAGAAGAAATGGTAGAGGGAACAAAGGAAATCTGCCAACAGGAAGGAATTTTTGTGGCCCCCGAAGGCGGGGCCATCTGGGCCGCTACCAAAAAACTGCTGCATCAAGGATGGATCAAGCCCGAGGAACACGTGCTGCTTTTGAATACCGGTTCCTGCCAGAAATACGCCGACAATATGAAAGGGAGGTGGTAGCAGCAGAAGAACTTTATATTCCAAGGCCGGTGTCCCCACCAGCCTTTTTTATTTCAAAGCTTTTTCAAATAAATATAAATAGCCCTTCCTCGCCCCCCGAAATAAAATAATTTAATTATTTTCTAAAATTATTTAGGGATAGTAAGGAGTTGTTCTACTATAATGGGTAATTATGGCCTTATCCTTAAACCCATGTCTCTAAAACAGCTCGACGACGAACGTTTGGTACTTTTTCTTCGGGAAAGCAAAATGCCGGCCTTCGA
>JBDNFP010000450.1:0-7334 GCA_041689775.1 Spirosomataceae bacterium | reverse complement strand
TGTTCCAGCCGATGGCGCTTACGGTGAGCTTCGCCATTATTGGGGCTCTGTTTTTATCGCTTACCTACGTACCAGCGGCCTCGGCTTTGTTTCTGAAAAAGAAAATCAACAACGAGAAAAACTTCTCGGATCGCTTGGTAAACAAGCTGTATTCTTTCTACGAGCCAATCATAAAGCGGGCTTTGTCCGCGAAGCTAATCGTGATTGCGGTCGCAGTTATTTTGTTGATTGGTAGTGGCTGGTTATTTAATACCTTGGGGGGAGAGTTTATTCCGCAGCTCGACGAAGGCGATATCGCCATTGACATGCGGATGCCTACGGGGACCTCGCTGACCGAGACCATCGAAGCTTCCAAGAAAGCCGAACGCGCTCTGCTGAAAAATTTTCCCGAGATTTTACAGATCGTAGGCCGAATTGGTTCTGCCGAAGTACCAACCGATCCTATGCCCGTCGAAATGACCGATCAGATGATTAATCTGAAACCCCACGCGGAGTGGACTTCGGCGAAAACCAGGGAAGAGCTATCCGAAAAAATGAATGAAGTACTTCAACGCGAAGTACCGGGCGTGATGGCCGAATTTACCCAGCCGATTCAGATGCGATTCAACGAGATGATTACCGGAGCGCGCTCCGACGTGGTGGTCAAAATCTACGGTGATGACCTGAACGTTCTTTTTGAACACGCCAATGAATGCGCAGTCCTTATTACTCCCATTGAAGGAGTGGCGAGCTGCCGGGTGGAGCCGATTGTCGGGCTTCCTCAAATCAAGGCAACGTACTACCGTGACCGCCTGGCGCAGTATGGTCTTGACGTAGCTGCTATTAATCAGCTGATTCGTACTTCTTTTGCCGGGGAAACCGCCGGGGTAGTATTTGAAGGGGAACGTCGGTTCGATTTGGTGGTAAGGTTAGACAGTATCCATCGTACCGACTTAAAAGACCTGCGTAATTTGTATATCGCACTTCCCCGGGGCGGCGCGGTTCCCTTGGGCGAATTAGCTGATATTCGCTACGAGGAAGCTCCGGCGCAGATCTCGCGTGATAATACCAAACGACGTATCACCATCGGTATTAATGTACTGAACCGTGACGTAGAAAGTGTCGTGAATGATATTCAGAGCCGAATCGAAAAGGGGGTAGTACTACCTGATGGTTACTATTACAGCTACGGTGGAGCGTTTGAGAATCTGCAACAAGCCCGCGACCGGCTACTGATTGCCGTGCCGCTGGCGCTACTTCTTATTTTTGTGCTACTTTACTTTACGTTTGGTTCGCTCACGGAGGCACTTATCATTTTTACCGCTGTGCCACTGTCAGCCATTGGAGGTATTTGGGCTTTATGGCTGCGCGATATGCCATTTAGTATCTCGGCGGGTGTTGGGTTTATTGCGTTGTTTGGCGTGGCGGTGCTCAATGGTATCGTACTGATCAGCTACCTTGAGCAATTAGATAAGGAAGGGAAAGGTACT
The DNA here is from genome assembly GCA_041689775.1 of Spirosomataceae bacterium. GTDB lineage: Bacteria > Bacteroidota > Bacteroidia > Cytophagales > Spirosomataceae > JBDNFP01. The sequence continues at coordinate 5,865 of JBDNFP010000450.1, read as the reverse complement.
TTGTTCGACCGCATTATACTGGGGGTAAAGTCGCGTTTTCGTCCGGTTATTATGACCGCCTCGGTGGCATCGCTGGGCTTTTTGCCCATGGCACTCTCTACCTCAGCCGGAGCCGAGGTACAACGCCCATTGGCTACGGTTGTGATCGGAGGCTTAATTACGGCCACACTTCTGACGCTGGTAGTGCTACCCGTGCTGTATAGTTTGGTGAAAGGAACGAGAGGAGGAAAGGGTGAAGGGCAGACAGGTAGTATGGTGGTTACGATACTAGCGTTAGTAGGGTTTTTCGTCTTTGCACCCGATGCCCGGGCACAACGGTTGGTATCGCTGGACGACGCCATTTTGGAAGCTACCACTAACAGCCTACGCATGAAGGCCGGACAGCTTGGTATAAAAGAGCAAGAGGCACTCTTGCCAACGGCTTTTAATCTACCAAAAGCAATGGTGGATGTGCAGTACGGACAAACCCAGGCCCGACCGCTCGACTTTACACTAACGGGGATTCAATCGTTTTCGGCACCCATTGTGTACCGCACCCAACGCCAATTAATTGAAGGAACCGTTCAGGGAGCGCAGTATCAGCTTTCGGTAGACCGTTTGCGGCTGGTTAATGAGGTGAAACGGAGCTACTATCAGTTGGTTTACGACCAGAAACTATTAGAAGTATTGCGGCTTCAAAGTAAGCAGTATCAGGAGTCGGCCCGGGCGGCTGGGCTACGGTTTCAGACGGGTGAGTCAAATCGGTTGGAATCTGTAACGGCTCAGAGCCGCTTTCAGCATTTGAGCCAGCGTATCCGCAACGCCCGACGCGATCAGGATATGCACTACACGGCTTTGCGATTGCTTCTGCAAACGGAAGATGTGATTCAGATTGATACCCTGATGTCCTTGAAAAGGCCCCAACCCACGAGGATGTTAGCACCCGTGATCAGCGAGAATAACCCGCTACTGAATGTCCTGAAACAACAGATCGTGACGAGCCGGATTCAAACGAGAATTGAACAAAGCAATAAACTGCCCGATTGGCGAGTGGGGGTGTTGAACCAATCCATCGAGCGACGCTACGGATTTACCGCCTTACACTTGGGAATGTCACTACCAATCTTCACGAAAGCCTACAACGCCCGGATTGAAGCAGCCCGGGTGCATGAGCAGATCAAAGAAACGCAACTTAATTATGCATCAAGGCAGCTGACCACCGAATTAGAAATGGCGCGCGAACAACAGCGCAGCCTGACCGCTACCCTGGACTATTACGAGAACTTTGCGCTACCACAAGCGGAGCTTATAGAAAAGACCGCCTTGACGGCTTATACCAGTGGTGAGGTAGGTTACGTAGAGTTTTTTGGGGCGATCCAGCAAGCCTACCAGTTTAGAGAAGAGTACCTCACGCAGCTACTCGATTTTGACCTAAATCTGATCCGAATAGAAGAACTGATGGGAGATGAATAATTCCCAGCCTTTTACTTCTTGTGGTACACAAAAAACATTATCCTAAAACGAATTATAGCATGAGTACTCCCCATATAGTATATTCCTCTTTCGCCGGCTTTTTTATGGCTGCGATACTTTTTTCTTGTCAAACTAAGGAAGTAGCTACTACCGAAACAACGGCTGATAGCGCTTCCGTCAACGAGATTGCTTTTTCGGACGCCCAGTACAAGGCCGTTGGGGTTGAGCTCGGTAGCGTATTGAGCGAAACCGTTAGTAGTGAAGTAAAGGCCAACGGGCGGGTTGATCTTCCTCCCGAAAACCGCGCCACGGTGAGCTTGCCCATCAGCGGGAAAATCAAGTATGTAAAAGCCCTGCCGGGGCAGCGCGTACGCAAAGGGGAGCTGCTGGCTACCCTAGAAAGTTTCGAATTTATTCAATTACAGCAGGACTATCTGCAGAATACAAGTCAACTGGGGTTTTCGGAAAAAGAGCTGGAACGCCAGCGCACTCTCAGTAACGAAAACGTAGGCGCTCGTAAGAACTTCGAACAGGCCCAGGCAAACTTTACTTCCACGAAGGCATTAGTGCAGTCACTGGAAGCAAAACTCCGGATATTGGGTCTTTCAGCGGAGTCATTACTAAAAAATGGAATCAGTTCAGCGGCGCGGATTACCGCCCCCGTCAATGGATATATCACCATAGCAAACATTAACCTAGGTAAAGAAACAGCTGCGGGAGAGGTACTGTTAGAAGTCATTGATAAGACGCACATGCACGTAGAACTGACGGTTTTTGAGCAAGATGCTCCTTTTATCAAAGAGGGGCAGAGTGTTAAAATTGTTCAGAATAACGGTACTCCCATTGAGGCTTCGGTGTACTTGGTAGGACGAATGCTCGAAGGAGATTCCCGAACCATGAATGTACACGCCCATGTTCGTGACGAAAAATTGGAAGGGCAGCTACTACCAGGTGCTTACGTGAGCGCCTACATCCGTACGGGTGATCGTAAAGCTCAAACGGTACCGGTTGATGCCTTGGTACGTAAAGGGGCAACTGGGTTTGTGTACGTGCAGGAAGGCGACCGAACTTTCAGAAGGATACCCGTAGAAATCGGCGGAACGTCAGACGCCGGTAATACCGAAGTAATGACGTCTGTGCCGCTCAATGGTTTAAAGCTGGTAGTAAAAGGAGCCTATCTGATCGACTCGGAATTGGCCAAGCGCAGCGAACCAGCGGTAGAGTAGGGTTAAAAAGGAGGAAGGGAAGAGGAGAAAGGTTGTAGGGTAAAGAGGTGATGGGTAATTTATAAGCCGTGCTAGTGCTACACCACCTCCGCCGTAGTCTCGGTTAGTATAGATTTGATAATCCTGATGGGCACCATTACCCAGTCGGGGCGTTCGTTTAGCTCGTGATTCAGATCAAAAATAGCTTTTTCAAGCAGGAAGGTTTGTAACAGGATACTCAGGTCCTGCTTGTCTTCGGGAATAAAGGCACTGCCCTTTACCGTTTCAAGATACGACTTCATGAAAAGCCCCGATACGTACTGAATCCACATCTGCGCAAAAGGAGTAAGCTTTGGTATGTCCTCTTTCCGGATCTGATTATTGAGCAACAAACCGGTGTAGGCAGCGTAGTTGAAAGAATTAATCATACTGGCTACGTCGCGTAGGGGCGAGCGTTTGAGCCTTCTCTCGCTGAAACTACGGGTAGGATCACCCCCAAAGTTGCAGATAGCCAGGTCTTTTCCGGTAAACAATACTTTTTCGTGGTTATAATCACCGTGGATACGGGTTTTAACCACGTCTAGTTTTTTCTGATAAATCCGCTTCAACAACGTCAATACGTCGCTTTTACGGGATAAAATCTCCAGGGCTTCTTCCCGCACTTCGTCGGGTAGTTCTTTGAGATTTTGGGCCTGATTCTGGTAGGTTTCACGTACCAGTGACTGCAAACCTGAGTAAAGCGAACGCTGGTAGTGCAACGAAAATCCTTCGGGCGTAAAATCGGAGGATTCCCCGTCTGCAAGGGCTTTATGCATCTCTCCGGTACGAACACCCATCAGGCGGATAGCTTCGATGATGGGGCCACCCAATAAATCTTTGTAGTCGTCAGGAATAGCTTCGTAGGCCATCGGATCAAAGATATCTCCCTGAATTGGGTAGGCCGACCGCTGCTCAGGATCCAGCGTTAGTATACGCTCGAAATAATTACTCAGGCGTTCGTTCATGTACCTCCAACCTTCTCCGTGGCTCTGCACCGTTTTTTGTAATAATCCTAGTACCACCGAATCCTGACCAACTCTCCAGTCGATACTGCCGGCGTAGGCAAGCATCTGCTCAAAGTGAGCCCGGGTACTAAGCATCCGTGTGATTTCCGCATCAGGATGTATCGTTTTCTCAACGCGGCGGTATAGTTTCAGTTCATAGCTGGTATCATAGGTGATGAACGTCTCGTGCCCATTGGCGTACATTTTGGTTTTTATTTCGTCGGGTGCGGGCAGGTTGTCGGTGTTTTGGGACGAGAAGCTAAGGGCTCCTCCGCGCCATTTCAGGTTAGTGCTTTTCGCCAGATTATCTACCAGCATCCGGTGCATATCAACGGTATAGTAGGCATCCACAAAGAGCCCATCTTCACCGTCTACTTTCAAGTTGGCAATGATAGCGGGGGGATAATTCTCGGCAATTTTCCGAGATATATCTTCCTTAACAAAAGCAACGGGTAGCTGGTAAGTTTCGGGTAGGCCACTTTCGTACTGTACTTCCAGTAGGAGTAAATAGGCCTTACTTCTACCCAGATTTAGCCCAGCTTTTTCAATAATTTCTACGCTGATTACCGTCCGTTCTTTTCCAATAAACCAACTTACGGAGTGGAGGTAGCTTGGTAAAATCTTATTTTCGAGCGTCTTGATAGAGTTCTTTTGCAGAAGGTTGTCCCAGCTACTGAGCGTAAAGGCCGGACGGGGTTGCTCGGTGTCTACCTCAGGGTGCGCTTTTTCCAAGGCAAACCATTGGTACCCGTGAGAGCCTAGCGTGAAGAAATAAGGTGCATCTTCCTGAATAACCGGGAAGCGATTCTTACTGAATACGTCGACAGGTAAGTACCCCTTAAATTCGGATAAGTCAAGCTCGGCAGGTTGGGTGTAGCGTGAAAGATTGACTACTACTAGAATGGTTTCGTCCTCGTAGGTACGGGTAAACGCCAGAATTTTGGGATTACTGACCGATACAAACTCCATATCGCCGCGACTGAATGCCTTGTACTTCTTCCGCATGGTAATCATCCGTTTCATAAACCAAAGCAGTGACGATGTATTGCGTCGCTGCGTTTCTACATTGACGGACTCGTAGTGGTATTCGGGGTCCAGAACCACGGGTAAGTACAAGCGCTGCGGATTAGTTTCCGAAAAACCAGCGTTGCGGTCGGGTGACCACTGCATGGGGGTCCATACGCCGTCGCGATCGCCTAGGTAGAAGTTATCTCCCATTCCGATCTCATCGCCATAGTAAATCACAGGTGTGCCGTTGAGCGAAAACAGAAGGCAATTCATGAGCTCAATCTTCCGGCGGTTATTGTCCATGAGCGGGGCCAGCCGGTGCCGTATTCCGAGGTTAATACGCGCCTTGGGATCCTTGGCGTAGGCCTTGTACATATAATCGCGTTCCTCGTCGGTTACCATTTCGAGCGTCAGCTCGTCGTGGTTTCGCAAAAACATAGCCCATTGAGAAGTCGGCGGAATATCGGGTGTCTGCTCGAAAATGTCGGTGATTGGGTAGCGGTCTTCCATTTGGAGGGCCATGAACATCCGGGGCATCACCGGGAAGTGGTAGTTCATGTGGCATTCGTCACCGTCGCCGAAGTAGGCAGCCGAGTCTTCGGACCACATATTAGCTTCGGCCAGCAGCACCGTGCCGGGAAACTTCTCATCTACGTGCTTCCTGATTTTTTTCAGGAACTCATGGGTTTCGGGTAGGTTTTCTCCGTTGGTTCCTTCGCGTTCGAATAGGTAGGGCACGGCGTCGAGCCGGAATCCATCCACGCCCACGTTACACCAGAACTCCAGTACCTTAAAAATTTCTTCCTGCACCAACATACTGTCGTAGTTGAGGTCGGGTTGGTGGTGGAAAAAGCGGTGCCAATAGTATTGCTGGGCCACGGGATCCCAGGTCCAGTTGGAAGTTTCGAAATCCTGGAAAATAATCCGAACGTCTTTGTATTGGGTTGAGTCGTCGGTCCAGACGTAAAAATCTCGTTCGGGCGATCCTTTGGGGGTCTTGCGGGCCCGCTGAAACCACGGGTGCTGATCGGACGTGTGGTTAATCACCAACTCAATAATAACTTTGAGATTACGGTTGTGTGCCTTGTCCAGAAAGGCTTGTAGTTGTTCGATATCCCCGTACGATGGATTGATGGTGTAATAGTCGGCGATATCGT
>JBDNFP010000449.1:0-9224 GCA_041689775.1 Spirosomataceae bacterium | reverse complement strand
CGGTACCACAGGCTACGAGGAAGCTGCGTGTCAAGGGCTCATGGCAGGAATAAATGCTCACCAGAAAATTCATAAAAAAGACCCGGTGGTTTTGAAAAGATCCGAAGCCTATATTGGGGTACTTATCGATGACTTGGTAAATAAAGGTACCGATGAACCTTACCGTATGTTTACATCTCGTGCAGAGTACCGTACCTTACTACGCCAAGATAATGCTGATATCCGATTGACAGAAAAAAGCCATTCCCTTGGCCTTGCCAATCAAACCAGATTAGATAACGTCCAGAAAAAAATTACCGAGACTGACGAGCTAATTCAGGAACTGATGCAGGTGAAGGTACAACCCGAAGATGTGAACGATAAACTCGAATCCTATCATACCTCTTTAATAAAGGATAAGACTTCACTCTTCCAACTATTGAAGAGACCACAGCTTACCATGACGGAGATCAGAGAACTAAACCCGAAGTTTGCAAAGTGGGTAAGCCGACTTTCGCAAGACTCCATTGAACAGGGCGAGATACATATAAAATACGACAGCTATATTGAAAAGGAAAGGCTGATGGTAGAAAAGATGAGTCGGATGGAAGACCTACGTATTATCGATAACTTTAACTATGACAACGTACAGGCGCTGTCTTTTGAAGGTCGTGAAAAACTCAAAAAAACTAAACCTCAAACCATCGGACAAGCTTCCCGAATCAGCGGAGTAAGCCCAGCAGATATTTCAGTACTCATGATTCATTTAGGAAGATAGATGACATCCCTCGAAACACTAAGTCAGTGCCCCGTGTGTAGTGCCTCACATTTTGACTCTTATCTTCAGCCAAAGGATCATACGGTATCGGGTAAAGAATTTCAGATTATGGCCTGTAAAGGTTGTGGCTTTCTTTTTACCAACCCTCGTCCCGCTGCCTCGGCTATTGGTCAGTATTATGAGTCCACCGATTATATATCTCATCACGATGAAGCAAAGGACTTAACGAGTAGCCTGTATAACAAGGTCAGAGACTATACCACCCAACAGAAAATAAAGCTGATTAAAAAACTAGCTGGTGGGAAAGGAAGTTTATTGGATGTAGGATGCGGAGCTGGGTTCTTTCTATCAAAAGCAAAAGAAGCCGGCTGGAAGGTAAACGGCACCGAGCCCGATACTCAGGCAAGAGATCTATCAAAGAATAGGGTAGGGGATACGATCTTTGAAAGTATAGAAGATTTGAATTTTGTGGGTCAGACCTACGATACTATTACTATGTGGCACGTGCTTGAGCATGTACATCTTCTTAACGAAACCATGAAATGGCTCCACGAACATTTAAAGTCAAATGGTAAGTTGATCATCGCAATACCGAACCCCGAGTCGAACGATGCCAATGAGTACAGAGAGCTCTGGGCCGCTTACGATGTTCCACGTCATCTCTATCATTTCTCCAAGAAGTCACTGCAGAACCTGGCCGATAATCATGCCTTTAAATTAGAAAAGGTGCTACCGATGTGGTTTGACTCTTACTACGTCAGCATGCTGAGTACCCGTTATCAACAAGGAAAAACTAATCTACCCGAAAGCATCTGGCGGGGTACTATATCTAATATAAAAGGTCGGGCGTCAGCCAATGATCTTCCAAATACTTCAAGTCTGATTTATGTACTAAGTAAAGTCTAACTGCCCCCGCTTAATAATGAACCCTCAGTACCTCTCGTTGGTATTGAGGGTTTTTATTTGATCTCCTACACAAAACCTTTTTATCTTCAAGCGCATTTTCAAACCTAAAAATAGTATGAAGAAATATTTGCTCCCCCTTCTGGCACTGATACTGCTTACCCGATGTGCACAACAAGTAGCTCCGACCGGAGGAAAAAAGGATACCACCCCACCAAACCTAATCGGGGCTTTGCCTGAAAATAAAACTCTCAATTTTAAAGAAAAAGAAATAGAGCTCTTTTTTGATGAGTACGTCATTGTCGATAATATTCAGCAGAAACTCATCATCACTCCCGAAACTGAAAACCCATACACCTATAAACAAAAGGGTACCTCAGTACTTCTCACGTTTAAGAAAAATTTCGAAGACAGTACCACGTACACTTTTAATTTCGGAGATGGAATCAAAGACTTTGCCGAACGGAATCCGGCACAAAATCTGAAGCTAGTTTTTAGTACTGGGTCTACCATTGACTCAGCCCGGGTTTACGGGAAAATAACAGACCGCCAAACAAACCTCCCGGTATTCGATGCCTTGGTAGGCTTGTATAAGCCGAGTGATACACTGAACCCGGAAAAGCAAAAACCTTACTATTTTTCTAGAACAGATAGCAGTGGAATCTTTGCTATCGAAAATATTCAAGTAGCGGAATATCGACTCATTGCTCTCGACGATAAAAACCGAAACCAACTCTATAATACAAAAGACGAGCGAATAGCTTTTCTTGATTCATCGATTCGGGTAGGAGCTGATTCAATAGCTTATAAGCTAGAACTTTTTTTGTCCGATGTTACTGCACCACGAATTCAACGGACCATCCCAAAAGTCAACAACTATACCGTTGTGTTCAACAAGGCAATTGAAAAAATCCACGTGAAGTTCCCGGGAAAAGATACCTTGGCCTATTTCCTAGAAAGTGCTACCCAAGTAAAATTCTTTAATTCTGGAAATGCGGCCGATACGACCCTCTCCAAGATAGTAGCTATCGATTCTCTCGGGCAAACCTTCGAACAGGAGCAAAAGATAACCTTTCTCCAGCAACGGGGAAAAGATCGGCAGCTTGATGTCTTCACCGTAAGGACAACCCCCGAACGCAATAAGCCGCTTGCCCGAAACTTTACGTATACCTTCTTTTTTAACAAGCCTATCATTACGATTCAACCAGAGCAGATCGAACTACAAAATGATAGCTTATCCAAAAAGCCTCTTTCAGAAATGACTTGGCAATGGAATCCTTATCGCACAGAATTAACCGTCGAAGGAAAGTCCTCAGCGAAAGACTCGATCCGTTGGATAATTCCAAAAGGAGCACTCATTAGTGTAGAAGGAGATACTCTTATGGCTGGCGTGTACAAGCACCCAGTACTAAAAGAAGATGAATACGGAATTCTCAGAGGCATGGTAAAGGCTGATTCGGGTACCCATTATATAGTTGAACTAGTCAGTAAGGAATTCAAAGTGGTGCGTACAACTACATCATCGCCATATTCATTTATTCAAATCCCCCCCGGCGACTACCAATTGCGCATCATCATTGATAAGAATAATAATGGGCGCTGGGACACTGGGATATTTAAAGAGGGGAAACAGGCAGAGCGAATTATTTATTATCCATCTCTCATTACAGTAAAAAGCAACTTTGAGTTTGACGACAATAATTTCATACTACCATCTAAAACCTCAGATTAGTTTTGACTAAAACCACGTTTAATGTTTATAAACCTGTGGAAAACAAAATAGAGGTGTGGAAAGTAGTAGGATTAGTGTGGAAAAGTATGTGGAAAAATAAGATTTAGTGTGGAGAAGAAATAAGCCAAATTCAAATAGTTGGTAACGTACGAGCTAAACTGTACTTAAGAGGCTGTGAATACACTTTAGAAACTGTGTATAATAGATTAGATAGTTATCCATCCACAGTTAACTGTAGTTTGTGGAAAAAAGACAGAATTACTGAATTACAAGTAATTAGTTGTTTATAAGCATTCCTAATTCGTGGATAAATACCTAGATTGTAAACATTAGGTAAGAATACTTAAGTGGATCTAGAGTGGAAAGAGTTTTTGTACACATATCAACAGCCTTAACTTAAGGATAATAGATAAAAATTCAATATTTATATTATTTATGAAAGTGTTTCTATTGTGGATAATTATCGTCTTAGTCTTAATGAGTACTAATCAGGTACAGGCGCAGACGGATGAGCAGTTGGCTGAGGAGTATTTTAAAAAGGAGGATTGCGAGAAAGCTGTGGCCTACTATGAGAAAGTCTTAAAAAAATCTTTTGAAAAGAGGGCTCTGAAAAACTATACCAGCTGCCTTATTAAAATGAAAGACTGGGATCAAGCCGATAAGTTCTTTAAAAAGCAAGCGAAAAGCGAGGGTGTCAATGCTGCTTGGTATTTTATTAACTGGGGAACGCTGATTCAGGCACAGGGAAAAATAGATGAAGCGGATAAAAAATATGCGGAGGCAATTGAGGCATTTGGACCTCGGGTAGACCTCTATCGTGATCTGGCAGAGGAGTACAGAGAGCTACAGAAGCCAGAATGGGCCCTGCGAACGCTCCAGCGAGCTCGGATAGTAGCCAGGAATGACAACCTCTTCAGGCTTGAAATGGCGAGTGTATACCGTGAATTGAGTGATCCCGAAAATATGGTCGCCGAGCTGCTTTCCTATGGCGTTCTTTTTAGGAATACTGAAACCGTACAGAATATGCTGCAGGATTTTCTCAAAGAAGAAAAGGAACAAGCACTGTTAGAAAAAGTCCTGTACGACAAAATTCAGAAGAACCCCAACGAGGCTTTTTACAATGAGCTCCTGGTGTGGTATCAAGTGCAGCGCAAAGATTTTTATAAAGCTTTCATTCAAGAGCGAGCCCTCGACAAGCGATTTAAATACAACGGTACCCGGATATTTGATCTGGCAAATCTAGCACTACAAAACAAAGATTATGAAAATGCGGCTGCTATGTTTGAGTACTTTGTTAAGGAATACCCACAAGGTCAGCTGTACCCTTTTGCCCGACGTATGGCCATCAGCTCACGGGAAGAACAAGTAAAAAACACATTCCCGGTCAATAAGATAGAGGTTCAGAAACTAATAGGAGAATATCAGAAACTCCTCAATGAGCTAGGAATGAACGTGCGTACTCTGGAGGCATTACGAAACATGGCCATCTTGAATGCATTTTATCTGGATGAGAAAGAAAAAGCAATCGAAATCCTGAATAAGGCAATCGAAGTGGGAAAAAATGAGCAAAATTTTGTGGATCAATGCAAGCTGGATCTTGGTGATATATACCTACTACAAGGGGAGCCTTGGGAAGCCACATTGGTCTACTCGCAAGTTGAAAAATCTCAAAAGGATGACATGCTTGGTTATGAAGCGAAGCTTCGAAATGCTAAGCTTCACTATTACAAAGGCGACTTTGAGTTATCAAAGGAAGTACTTGATATATTGAAAAGGGCCACCACTCGTGAAATCGCTAATGATGCCAATGATCTTAGTTTGCTCATTATGGATAACACTGGCCTAGACAGTACAGAAACCGCCATGCGAGCCTACTCCAATGTTGAGTTGTTGCTGTTCCAGAATAAAACTTTAGTTGCAATAGACTCTCTCAAAAGTTTGTATCAACAATACAAGGACCATAGTTTGTCTGACGAGATTTTATGGCTAACGGCTAAGACCTACATGAAACTTGATAGTAATCAACAAGCATTAGGCTGCCTGCAAATGATCAAAGAAAAATATCACTATGATATTCTGGGTGACGACGCGTTATATACAATGGCCAAGTTATATGAGGAAAAGTTGAAAGATAAAGAAGAGGCAATGAAACTCTATCAGGAGGTTCTGGAAAAGTACCCAGGCAGTATTTTTGTTGCTGACTCTCGCAAGAGGTTTCGAATCCTCCGGGGAGATACCATTAATTGAAACTCGACTAGTGCTAACCAAAAACAGAGGACGATTCATCAAATGAGTCGTCCCCTGTTTTTTTTGTGTACCAACTTATTTAGGATTGTTTTTTTTACGCAATTCTCAGGTGCTACAAAAAACGTCATTTCATTAAAAAAGACTTAAATTCATTAAAATCAGCCTTCATGCGAATCGATTTTTTTTCCAGAGTGAGCAGATATTTTAGACGATCTGGAACAGAGATTAGCTGTTCCAAAGTCTCTTCAACCAGATCCCGGAATTTCGCAGGGTGAGCAGTAGCCAGAAAAATTCCCGTAAAATCCTTTCTGCTCGCATGGCGGTACTCTTGTAATCCACGGTAGGCAACGGCAGTATGTGGGCAAAGTACATAACCAGTTTCATCAAATACTTCCCGCATGGTAGCTTTAGTTTGATCATTATCAAAATAGCAACCCAAACCATTTCCTTTACCTGAGCCCAGTCGTCTCCGAAAAAACGAATCAAACGAACAAAGTTGCTGGGGTTACCAACATCCATTGCGTTCGAGATTGTCTCTATTGATCTAGTCGGCTCGTATAAACTGCTTTCCAGGTAGCGAGGTACTACATTATTACGATTAGTAGCGGTAATATAATGACTAACAGGAAGGCCCATTCGATAGGCAAGTAGCCCCGCACTTAGGTTTCCGAAGTTTCCACTTGGTATTGAAAATACGACCGGCTTACCATATTTTTTAGCCTGTGCGTACGCAGAGAAATAATAAAAAGACTGAGGAATTAGTCGGGAAATATTGATGGAGTTGGCTGAGGCAAGGTTATGTTTTGCCGTTAGATCGGCATCCAAAAAAGCTTCTTTGACAAGTCGCTGACAATCATCAAAAGTACCATCTATTTCCAGAGCTGTAATATTGTGCCCTAGGGTAGTCAATTGTTTCTCTTGAATATCACTAACTTTTCCGCTTGGATACAGGATCGTTACTGAAATCCCCGGTACCTTATAAAACCCCTGAGCAACTGCTCCTCCCGTATCACCGGAGGTCGCTACTAGTATTTTTATTTCCTTTTCGGACTTTGATAAAAAGTAAGACATCAGCGACGCCATAAAACGCGCGCCAAAATCTTTAAACGCCATTGAAGGGCCATGAAATAATTCCAGGACATGATTGTCTGGGGTAATTTCATGGATTGGCGATTCAAAAGAAAAAGAATTTGCCACAATCGTTTCCATGTCGCCACGAGAAATATCGTCGGCTAAAAGTGTATATGCCACTTCGACGGCAATCTCGTTGAACGTACGGGCCTCAATCGAATCCAAAAACTCTTTTGAAACAGTAGGGATTGACTCCGGCATGTAAAGGCCATTATCGGAGGGAAGACTTTTAAATATAGCCTCCTCCAAAGAGGCCTTCAGTTCGCTCGTTTTAGTACTGTAAAACAACATGATAAATAATTGTAAATAATTGAATTGAAGCCACAAATCTAAACAAAACTGGCAGCCTGCTCCTCATAGTGTCACAGGAAATTTATGAAAAGTATCTAACTTGCAGTTGGTAACATCATCAACTAACACTCAAAAACAGTTATGTCAAAAGGAGTTTTTAAAGTACCCGATCCAATTAATGAGCCGGTAAAAAGCTATGCTCTGGGAAGCATCGAGCGTAAAGAAGTGAAACAGGCAATCGAGCAAGCTCGTGCACAACAAATAGAGATACCTCAGTATATAGGAAGCGAGGTAATATACACCCAAAAGAAACAAAAGGTATCTCCTCCCCATGATCATCAGCATGTTCTGGGATATTTCCACGAAGGAGATGCTTCCCATGTAAAGAAGGCTATTGAAGCTGCTCTGGAAGCGCGTAAAGCATGGGCAAAGATGAACTGGGAAAACCGGGCGGCTATATTTTTAAAAGCTGCCGATCTTATTGCGGGTCCCTATCGTGCTGAACTGAATGTAGCCACTATGCTGGGACAATCAAAGAATGCCTACCAAGCAGAAATTGACTCAGCATGCGAATTTATCGACTTCCTGCGGTTCAATGTGAAATTTATGACCGACTTGTATGAGCAGCAACCCGGCTCTTCACCCGGCGTTTGGAACCGATTGGAATACCGGCCTATGGAAGGTTTTGTATTCGCAATAACGCCATTCAATTTCACAGCTATTGCCGGAAATCTACCCGCAGCTCCCGCAATGATGGGTAATGTTGTGGTTTGGAAACCATCCTATAATCAAGTGTATTCTGCTCACGTACTGATGAAGGTATTTAGAGAAGCAGGAGTACCAGATGGGGTTATCAACATGATATTGGTTGATGGACCAATTGCCGGAGATATTGTATTCAATCATCGTGATTTTGCCGGTGTACACTTTACAGGTAGTACCAAAGTATTTAATACGATCTGGAAAACGATTGGAGAGAATATAGCTAAGTACAGAACGTTTCCTCGAATTGTGGGAGAAACAGGCGGTAAAGATTTTGTTGTTGCCCATTCATCAGCGCTGCCTAAAGCTCTTGCAACAGCACTAATAAGAGGGGCCTTTGAATACCAGGGACAAAAATGCTCTGCCGCTTCTCGCGCGTACATACCTTCCAATTTGTGGGAAGAAGTAAAAGGATATATGCTTGCTGACCTCAAAGAAATTAAAATGGGAGGAGTAGAAGACTTCTCAAACTTTGTGAATGCCGTAATCGATGAAAAAGCGTTTGATAAAATATCATCTTACATAGATCAGGCCAAAAAGGATAAAGGCAAGGTAGAGGTTGTAGCCGGAGGAAATTATGACAAGAGTAAAGGCTATTTTATTGAGCCAACGGTTCTCCTTGCCAAAACACCAGACTACACCACGCTGTGTGAAGAGATCTTTGGCCCTGTATTGACTATATATGTATATGAGCCTGAGAAATTCGAAGAAACGCTCGAATTAGTAGACAATACATCTGACTATGCCTTAACAGGATCTATATTCGCCCAGGATCGCTATGCCGTAGAACTAGCCACTGAGCGTTTGGTGAATGCTGCGGGTAATTTTTACATCAATGATAAGCCAACGGGTGCAGTAGTTGGGCAACAACCTTTCGGCGGTGCGCGTAGATCAGGAACAAACGACAAAGCTGGGTCAATCCTTAATTTGATCCGTTGGGTTTCCCCGCGTGTTCTAAAGGAGACATTAGTACCCACCACTGACTATAAATACTCCTTCCTTGGAGAGGCATAATTGTACAATTTTTGCAAAAAATTTCCTCAAATAAAGAAGTTGCTGATAAACCATCTTTTTTCGAGTTGAGTTTGTAAAAGTGAATGTTTAAATCGTACCTTTGCAATCCCAATCGCAAACAAAGGTAGAGGCGAAAGAAAGAATTGGGATTTTTTGTTCTTTGAAATGATGAAGTAAACCAGAGTGTATGAAACACTCGTTGTCAATTGACAACAAAAAACAGGTAGAGACTTTCGAGTCAAAACCAATCAAGTAATTTACTATGGAGAGTTTGATCCTGGCTCAGGATGAACGCTAGCGGCAGGCCTAATACATGCAAGGCGAGGGGGCAGCAATGTCACCGTCGTACGGGTGCGTAACGCGTATGCAACCTACCCACTACTGGGG